>NZ_JBLNKU010000004.1:0-397108 GCF_048158545.1 Flavobacterium melibiosi
TTCACTATATTTGACATAGATATTGGTTTGTTTGGCGACATCAAGATACTGAAATTCAGTATCTTGACCAATATCTAATCCGTTTATTTTACTTCAAATAATTACACCCAACGGGTTATTTAATTCTAATTGATTAATCATCATCAATTAAAAATATTTAGTTGTTTACTTCCACCCACAAAATTAGCACAGAAACCAACTTGCTGTTTTGTTTTAAATGTCAATAATGCATTGTTTAAAATGTCATTATCAAAATCTAGAATCCTTTATATTTTTGACAATCTTAGCAAAGCAATTTTGACATTTTGAACAAAGCAAAAATTTCAAACTGGTTCTACCTTTGACAAATCATTTTAAATACAAAAACAATGAAAGCAATAATTTTAAAAGAAGTAGGAGGTCCTGAAAACTTAATTTTAGCAGAAGTTCCTGTTCCAACAATTAAAGACAACGAAGTCTTAGTTCAAGTAAAAGCAATAAGCATTAATCCAGTAGATGCGTTTGCACGCAGAAACCAAGCTGCATTGGATATGATTTATACCCGAAAAGGTGATGAAGAAAATATTATTCTTGGATGGGATGTTGCCGGTGTGGTAATCGAGACAGGTAAACGGGCAAAAAAATTCAAGCTGGGTGATGAGTTTTTTGGAAATTTTAACTTTATTGGTCAAGCAAATGCGTACGCTGAATTTGTAGCTGCTCCAGAAGAAGAAATGGTAATAAAACCGGCCAATGTAAGCTTTGAACAAGCCGCAGGCGCAACAATGGCTGCTTTGACGGCGTGGGCATCATTAGTGAAGTTTGCCAAAGTAAAAAAAGGAGACAAGGTTATTATCTACGGTGCATCTGGTGGTGTCGGACATTATGCCGTGCAGATTGCGAAGCATTTCGGTGCCTATGTTATCGGTGTCGCCTCTGGTGATAACAAAGATTTTGTTTTGGGTCTGAGAGCGGATGAATTCTTTGATTATAAAACACAAGCAGTGGAAGAATTTATAAATGATGCCGATATCGTGCACGACGCAGTTTGGGTAGAAGGAGATGTAAGCAGTACAGAAGATACCCATTTGGCTCGTTCATTAAAAACACTTAAACACGGAGGAATTTTGTCCAGCATTGTCGTTTACCCTGATCAGCAATTTATAGATAAGGCAAAAGCAAAGAAAAACGTGACCGTTCAGCGAGTAAATGTTACGCCAAACGAAAACTATCTAAAAGACATTGAAAATATTTCTCAACTTTTGTCTACGGGTGAAATTAAAACACATATTTCACACTTGTTTCCTTTGGCAGATATGGCAAAAGCACACGAGATTATACAGACCAAAAATACAGTGGGAAAGATAATTCTCGTTCCATAATTTACGGAATAAGTACTTGATAATAAATTAATTGTAAATTTATTTTATTTTTTGGCGATGAAATGGCAGGCAAATAGAAGATTTCAAATTCTTCTTTTTGCCTGCCTTTAATTTTTAGTTGCAAAAGAAATATTAAGAAAATGTAGTTACTAACCTTTAGGTAACGACTAATAAATTGTTATCAAATATACTATAGTTTTGTTGAGTAATAATAACAAAAATATTTTTCAACATTAATTTAAACAACAAAATTATGACACTAGAAATTTTAAAAACAAAAGAAGAACTTAGAAACTTAATTGATGATTATGCTTATTTAAGCGATGACAAAAAAATCGCTGAGGTGATGGATTTATTCACACCAGATGTTACTTATAAAGTGTATATGGGCGGTGCTTTGGTAGCCAATGTTTCCGGAAGAGAAAATATGGAAAGAGATTTCAACGGTCACGCTTCTCTAGTAAAAACCTATTTTACATTAAACGGACAACACACGGTAAAAATAGATGGCGATACGGCTACTGGCGTTTCTTTTTCTCAAATAAAAATGATTAGAGAGGTTGAAGGAAAAGATGTTTTGACTGATTACAGTGTAAAATATGACGACAGTTATTTGTTTCAAAATGGAAAATGGTTGATAAAAGATCGTATCGGATATTTTCTAATCATCGAAGCAAGACCTATTTCTTCATAAATATTTGAGCTTCTAAGAAAGATTGTTTGAGCCTTACAACAACACTGTTGTGAGGCTTTGTTTTTAAATTTGCTTCATACAATTTAGCTAAATACAGTATGAAAAATTTAGAAACAGATATATTAGAAACAGATATATTAGAAAGATTAAAAACAGGAGAACCAATTCGATTAAATGATTCTGAATATCATAAAATAACAGAAATTGTTACAAGAACTATAAAACTTTCTCAACAATTAAATACTTCTGATAACATTGATGATGCTCGTAAATTTTTAAGTGAGATTATTGGAACAAAAATAGATGAAAGCACAACCATCTTTCCGCCATTTTATACCAATTTCGGAAAGTTTACCAGCATCGGAAAAAACATTTTCATTAATCATGCTTGTTCTTTTTTGGATATGGGAGGAATTACGATAGAAGATGAAGTATTAATTGGTCCGAAAGTAAATCTTATTACAGAAAATCATCCGATAGATCCCAACGATAGAAGAGCTTTAATTACAAAACCTATTACCATAAAACGAAAAGTCTGGATTGGAGCCGGAGCCATCATTTTACCGGGTGTGACTGTTGGTGAAAATTCGATAATCGCAGCTGGAGCAGTAGTTTCTAAAGATGTTCCAGATAATGTAATCGTTGGCGGAATTCCGGCTAAAATCATTAAATCAATTGATTTAAACAGCAATATAAACAATAATAAGATTCAAATAAAATGAAGAAACTCTTAATAATCGCTGTGATTGTATTATTTTTTGGACAGCTTACAGCACAGACAACGCAAAAAAAATCATCAAATAAAAATTTTAAAAAAATGAATAATACAGAACAAGTTCAGCAGTATACTTTTCAATTAAGCGATAAGGTTAGCCGTCAAAAAGTTACTTTTAAAAACCGTTATGGAATTACCTTAACGGGCGATTTGTATCTTCCTAAAAATCGTGAAAGCGAAACATTAGCAGCACTTGCTATTAGTGGTCCGTTTGGTGCAGTAAAGGAGCAATCTTCAGGTCTTTATGCGCAAACAATGGCAGAGCGTGGATTTGCCGCATTGGCATTCGATCCATCTTACACAGGTGAAAGTGGTGGCGAACCTCGTAATGTTGCCTCTCCAGATATTAATACCGAAGATTTTAGTGCAGCGGTGGATTACCTTGGACTTCAATCAGTTATTGACAGAAACAAAATTGGCATTATTGGTATTTGTGGATTTGGCGGTATGGCATTGAATGCCACAGCTGTTGACAAACGTGTTAAGGCTGTGGCCACCACAAGTATGTATGATATGACGAGGGTTATGTCAAAAGGGTATAACGATTCTATGACGCTGGAGCAACGTACGGAAACACTGGATCGATTGAGCCAACAACGCTGGAAAGATGCAGAAAACGGAAAGCCAGCAGCTGGTCCACGTAATTTACCTAAAAAATTAAAAGGGGACGAACCTCAATTTGTAGTGGATTATTTCAATTACTATCGCACTCCCCGGGGTTTTCATCCCAACTCGGTTAATTCAAACGGGGCTTGGTTGGTTACCAATCCATTATCGTTTATGAATATGCCAATTTTAACTTATCTAAAAGAAATCTCTCCAAGACCAATCCTGTTAATTGCTGGAGAAAATGCACATTCACGTTATTTCAGCGAAGACATTTATAAAATGGCTTCCGAACCAAAGGAGTTATTGATTATCCCTAACGCTGTTCACGTGGATTTGTATGATAAAGTGGATATTATTCCATTTGACAAGTTGGAAACATTTTTCAAACAGCACTTAAATTAGGTTATTATTACCTAAAACTTAATCGTATGAAATATGTAGCAACCGTTTTGATTTTAGTTTCATTCACACTTTGTCTGGCTCGTGTTACATCAGGGACTGCCGAAATGACTAAAAACTCCATTCTTACCGATAAAGAAATTGCCGATGGATTGATCTTAACCTGTCAAGCGCATCCCACATCAGAAAGCATTTATGTAGATTATGACGATGTTTAAAAAGTCTAAATGATACCGGAAACTTCTCTGAAAAGGGAAGTTTTTTTATTTTAGGGAGGTTTTGATTTTTACTATATTAGCTGAATACTATTACAATCATAATCTACACCATTTAGGGGAGCCACTCATATATGTTTGATTTTGGGTGGCTTTGTGTGATTTTATCACACTTATATACAAGTTGGCAGCAATTTTAAAACATCAACAAAATAAAGCACTCTTATGAAAAACAGCACATTACTTTATTTATTTTTATTGTTATCCACAGGTTGTGTATCACAAACATTGCAAGATACTATTGCTCTTATTGACAAAGCAATGGGGATTTATTTACCAGAAAATCCGGGCTCACAATTGTCTATAAAAAGAAAGGACAAAATCATTTTCTCAAAAGCTTACGGGAACGCTAACCTTGAACATAATGTTCCCTTAAACCTGACATCTAAAATTGAAGCCGGTTCCGTTTCCAAGCAGTTTACGGCAGCAGCAATCTTATTATTGGAGCAGCAAGGCAAACTATCCTTAAATGATGATGTCAGAAAATATATTCCTGAACTTCCTGTTTACGGAAATATAATCAAGCTCGAACAAATGATGCACCATACCAGTGGCTTGAAAGATTGGGGAGAGATTGCCGGGCTTACGGGATGGGGCAGGTCTACAAAAAACTATACGAATGATGACGCACTGAACATTATTATTGCCCAAAAAACATTGAACAATATGCCCGGAGCAGAATATATTTACAGCAATTCAAACTATAATCTTTTTTCGATTATAGTAGAGCGGGTCAGCAGGCAGAGTTTGGCGGAGTTTACGAAGCAACATATATTTATTCCAGCGGGAATGACAAATACAGAATGGCGGGATGACCATAACAGAATTGTGAAAGACAGGGCTATTGCATACAACCTAACACAAAATGGCTATCAAACATTTATGCCTAATGAAGATGCCTATGGCAACGGCGGTTTGCTTACGACCACTGAAGATTTATTGAAATGGAATGACTTTTATCAGTCGGGTAAATTGGGAATGCCTTCGCTGCTCTCGAAACAGACCAAAACAGAAGCATTCAATAATGGCAAAATGAATGACTATGGCGCAGGTTTGAAAATCAGGAAATTTAAGGGGCGCAACCAAATTATGCATGACGGTTCCACCGCAGGTTATAGAGCCATGTTAGAAATATTTCCTGACATTAATCTTTCAATTGCTTTTCTAAGCAATACCTCTCAGTTTGATGGTTCGAAAACCCAACTGAACAACACTATAAGGAATATTTTTATTTCAGGAATAGAGCCCCCTGAAACCGATAAGAAAGAAACAGCGGAACGTGTTACCGAAACGCTTTTGAATTCGTATGCGGGTTGGTATAAAAATGACAGAACCGGGGCGGGATCTAAAATGGAAGTAAAGGATAAAAATCTGTTCTTTAACAATACTGCATTAATGCCACAATCTGAAAGTACGTTTAAAAATGGGCAGGCATTGATTGAAATAAATAACCAAAAAAGATCACTAAACGCTATCACAAAGACTGATACCGTTTCTTACTCTAAAGTTGAAACTCCTCTCGTCAACAAGGAATACCTTGATCATTATACAGGGAAATATTCTTCTGAGGAAACCAATTCCGCCATTATCATTTCTCAGAAAGACGGGAAGCTCATGCTGAAATTAAAACCAAATAACGAATTCCAATTAAATCCAACTTATAAAGATGCATTTACTATTTCTGATTACGGTGGCAATCTGTATTTTATAAAAAATAAAAAGAAGAAGACAATTGGCATGAAAATAAGCCAGGCAAGGGCAAGAAATATAGAATTCACAAAGTTGGAATAGATATAAATCAGAAAAACTGCAACAGCACAAAACCAACAATTGCTGGTTTTGTGCTAATGGAAAATAAAGCGTTCTAAAAGCCGCAACAGATTGGTAGCCACAAAACGTTAAAAATTCAAAAAATAAATTTATGGATAGTCTACATTACTTGTCTACTAAACCATAAACTGCGACTGAACACTAGAAACAACTTTCTCAACAGCAATCGTTCGCATGGCATCTTCATATCCTTGCACTTTTTTATTTCCATAAACCGAAGTGGGTAATTTTGGAAACAAATTTCTATCGGAAACCAAAGCATTTTCTAAAGGTTGATTAAAAGGCGAAAATCCTGCATAAGGATGCGTTGCGCCCCAAAGCGTAATCACTTTTACACCAAGCATGGCCGCAATATGCGCATTCCCGGAATCCATGGAAAGCATCACATCAAGATTACTGATGAGCTGTAATTCCTGCTTAAATTTGAGTTGCCCTGCCATAGTAATGACATTTTCTTTGTTAGCCGCAAGCGAATCCAAGATTTCAATTTCCTTTTTTCCACCGCCAAAAAGCAAAATGGTATTAGTTGTATCCAAAGCTAATTTATCAATCACTTCCTGCATCAAATCCAACGGATACACTTTAGAATTATATTGTGCAAAAGGAGCAATTCCAATTAATTTTTTGTTGTTTTCTCCAAGAATAATTGAAGTTTCTTTGTCTAAAACTACTTTTTTAGGAAATACAGGATTTGATAAATCAATGGAAAAACCGAGTTGACTGAACACTTCTACATGTCTTTCGAACATCGTTGGCAGTTGCTTGAAAATTTTATTTTCGGGTTGGGTCAATGCTTTTTTTTCGGATCTTCCTTTATCAACTGAAGCTACTTTTTTTCCGCTTAAAGCAAAAAAGTTTCTGACGATTTTAGAGCGCAAAACATTATGTAAATCGGCGAAAGCATCAACATTTCGTTTTTTTAAATCTTGGAACAAACGCAACAATCCAAGAAACCCTTTGTGTCGTTCTTTTTCATCGAAAGCAAAAAAAGAAACGTTGGGAATGGAATCAAAAAAAGGTTTGAAAAATGGTCTGGAAACGACCGTAATTTTAACTTCTGGATGCTGGTTTACAAAAGCGCGTAAAACAGGAACCGTCATGGCGACATCTCCCATTGCGGAAAGCCTCATGACGGTTATATGTTTGATTTTTTGGGACAAATTAAAACGAGAATTACTTCTTGTTTTGGTACAAAACAGGATTCAAATCATCATCATTGTACATTTTCATCTGCTTGTACACTTTCATGAATTTATCTCCATTTTCAATGTCTTTTATTAAGTCATCAATTGCGGTTGACAAATCAGTTCTTTGCTCTAATAAAATATTCAATTTCGCCTGACATTTATCTCTGTGATCTTGGGAAGCTGCTGCACGAGTAGCTTCTTCATTCATGTGATAAATTTTAAGAGCTAGAATCGACAATCTGTCAAAAGCCCAAGCTGGACTTTCTGAGTTGATTTTTGCATTCTCTTTTACTACAACATGACTGTATTTTTGAAGAAAATAACTGTCAATATATTCCACCATGTCCGTGCGCTCTTGATTAGAAGCATCGATTCTTCTTTTCAAAGTCAAAGCTGCAACCGGGTCAATATTTGGATCCCTGATAATATCTTCAAAATGCCATTGCACCGTGTCAATCCAGTTTTTATGATACAATAAATGTTCGAATTTATCCTTTGGAAACGGATTATTTATAGGCTGATCTACATTATCAAATTGATGATAATCTTTAATACTTTGTTCGAAAACTGAATAAGCTAATTTTGAAAACATATCTTTATATATTAAAACGCAAAGATACTTTTTTATACTTTTATAGTTTAAAAAAACTTTAGAAGTTTAATTCCAAAATTAAAACCATGCAAATCCATATTTTATCTGAAAACAATAGTGTTCTGAACCATTTTTTAGGACAAATTAGAAATGTGAATGTTCATAACGACAGCATGCGTTTTCGAAGAAATATTGAACGTATTGGTGAAATAATGGCTTATGAATTGAGTAAAGAACTGCATTATAAAAGCACCGATATTCAAACGCCACTTGGCATCAAGAAAACTACCGAAATTGAAGATAAATTGGTTCTATGCTCCATTTTACGTGCAGGATTGCCTTTACATTTGGGTTTTTTGAACTATTTTGACAATGCAGAAAACGGTTTTATTTCGGCTTTCAGACACCATCCAAACAATGATGATTACTTTGATATTGTAGTGCAATACCAAGCTATTGCTGATATAAATGGCAAAAATGTACTATTGATTGATCCCATGCTTGCCACTGGACAATCTATCGTCGCTGTTTTTAATAAACTAATGGAAAGAGGAACTCCAAAAGAAATTCACATAGCAGTTGTAATTGCAGCACCGGAAGGAATTGCCTATCTTAAAAACTATTTACCGGATACTTGTCATCTTTGGATCGCTTCATTAGACGAAAAACTAAATGAACACAGTTACATCGTTCCAGGGCTTGGAGATGCGGGAGATTTAGCTTTTGGGGAGAAATTATAATTGGGAGAAAAAGGCAAACAAACTACATAGAATAAAAACAAACAATACTAATTCCTGTTTCAATTTTAGCTGCACAATTTCAATATGACTTGTTGCCATGATTGCTAATGGCGCAAAGGTAAATAGCAATAAATCATTACTTTTATTTGAGGAAATCAAGAAAATTACTATTCCAATAAAGAATGAAGCTATTATTTTTTTGAAAGAAACATGTAAAATTTGTGGTCTGTTAGACAATGTGGCAAACATAGAAACAATAAAAAATAATGCGATGGTAGCATAGATCGAAAAAGCCGCATTTTGGTAATTATTGGTAAAATAATCAATCCGGAAATTGACTGTTACACTCCTCATTATGTATTCTATTATATTAACATTGAATACTGCAGCATATAACAAGAAAATAATTACCGCAGTAAAAAAGGCAATAAAAGGCAAGAACCAGTTTCTGTAATCTCTTGAAACGTGGAAAATTATTGATATAAAAACCAATACAATAAAAATAATGCTCCAAAAATGAAATAATGAGGCTAAAAAAATCCACAATGATGCATCAAATATTTTTTCTTTGGAAGCTTTAAGAGACTGCAGCGAAATTAATCGACGAAGGGCTAATAATATAAAAAAATTGGAAACAATTAGGTTCGTGTTGTCTAATACCGAAGGAAAAAAAAGCAACAATAAAAAATAGAAAAAAATGGTGTATGCACTGTCTTTACTGAGTCCGTTTTTTTTGACAATAAAATTTGTTATAAAAACTGAAGCCAATAAAATGCAGAAGAGTGTTACTTTTTTTAAAATTAAAAACAACGAATTAGTCCAAGACAAATCTTGAAATTGGTACATTAAAAAGAAAACCAGCATCAAAATTACAACCAATGAAAAATTTAATGGTGTAGATTTTTTAAAAACACTTGTTATCATAAGGATATTTTATACTTTTGTGTTTGTAAATATAATACTTGTTTAAAAAGGAAACCCTGCAAGTTCAAAAAGATTCTTCATAAAATAAGAACTTTTTAATATACAGAGTTACCTAAAACAATTAATAAAATTAATTTTATACATTATGAAATCATTTTTCGAAGGAATAGAATACTTATTTGTAAATATTTTATTTGCTCCTCTAGACTTTTTACGCACATTAGAACTAAAATCTTGGTTTGTTGCTAATACAATCAACTGGATTTTCATGATTATTTGTGCAGCTGCAATGGTATATTGGATCAAACAATTGAAAATTTTTGAAGACGAAGGAACAGAAAATCAAGATACTACCGCTCACTCTTTCTTAAAATAAGATTTAAAAAAAAGTGAACGATAGATAATTGGAAACTATTTTAAATCGTTTCCAATATCTTTTCTAAAATACATCTTATCAAAATTTAGTTTATCTATATTTTGGTAAGATTTTTTTATGGCCTCTTCAAAATCATTTCCATAAGAAGTTACCGTTAAAACCCTTCCGCCATTCGAAACAACATTTCCATTTTCTAATTTTGTTCCTGCGTGAAAAACAATAGAGTCTTGAATGTTCTCTAATCCTGAAATCACTTTTCCTTTTTCGAAATCTTCAGGATAACCACCAGAAACTACCATAATTGTAGTGGCGCTTCTTTCGTCAATTTCCAGTGTAATCTCATCTAGCTTTTCATTGGCCACAGCCAAAAATAATTCCACTAAATCAGTTTTCAATCTTGGAATAACCACTTCCGTTTCCGGATCGCCCATTCTCACATTGTATTCAATTACGATTGGTTCGTTATTCACATTAATCAATCCAATAAAAACAAATCCTTTGTATGGAATTCCGTCTTTCTGGAAACCGTCAATGGTTGGTTTTACAATTCGTGTTTCAATTTTCTCCATCAAAACAGCGTCAACATAAGGAACTGGAGAAACTGCTCCCATTCCGCCTGTATTTAATCCCGTGTCGCCTTCGCCAATGCGTTTGTAATCTTTGGCAGTTGGCAGGATTTTATAATTTTTTCCGTCAGTAAGAACAAAGCAGCTTAATTCTATTCCGTCAAGGAATTCCTCAATCACGACTTTAGAACTGGCGTCACCAAATTTTTGGTGTACTAACATGTTTCTTAATTCTTCTTTGGCTTCCGCCAAATCGTGAATAATCAAAACACCTTTTCCAGCTGCTAATCCGTCTGCTTTTAAAACATAAGGCGGTTGCAGTGTCTCCAAAAATTCACATCCTTTTTCAACTGTTTCGGCAGTAAAACTATCGTAAGCAGCAGTTGGGATATTATGTTTTATCAAAAATTCTTTGGCAAATTCTTTACTTCCTTCTAATTGAGCACCAATTTTTGATGGTCCAATAACCGGAATGTGTTTTAACTCGGCATCATTTAAAAAGAAATCGTAGATGCCTTTTACTAATGGATCTTCTGGTCCTACAACAACCATTTCTACTTTTTCTTGAAGAACAAAAGCTTTGATAGCGTCAAAATCAGTTGGACTTATATCAATATTGTTAGCTATTGTTGCTGTCCCAGCATTTCCTGGTGCTACAAAAAGTGTGTCGCAAAGCGGACTTTGAATCATTTTCCATGCAAAAGCATGCTCTCTTCCGCCTGAACCCAATAGTAAAATAGTCATGATGTTGTTTTATTTAGTTGTGGTGCAAAAATAATTGCTTTTGAACTTAAAAAATAATTAATTTTCAAAAAGTTGTTGGTTCTTGGTCATTAGTTGTTGGTAAATATTATTTTTGATGAAATATACCCTTAAAATGTTTCGACTTTTCGACTTATCACTGCAACTAAATGGTTTCCCGATGAAGGAAGCCAAAGCCGAATTGCGAAAAATTGTGTCTTTATCCGAAAAAGAACACGAAACTTTCCTTGAAAATAAAAAAGTAGAAATCGTTAATTTTCATTTACAGAATAATCCATTTTATCAGGAGTTAGTTGGTTCAAATGCTACCAACTGGCACGATTTACCCGTTTTAAATAAAAGAAACTTACAAAAACCATTGCTGGAAAGACTTTCGAACGGGTATTCTCCAAAAAACAGTTACGTTAATAAAACATCTGGTTCCAGTGGTGATCCATTTATTTTTGCCAAAGATAAATACAGTCATGCCATAACTTGGGCTTCCAATATTTATCGTTTTGATTGGTACAGAATTGATTTTAACAGTTCGTATCAAGCGCGTTTTTATGGAATTCCAATGGATTTTATTGGCAACAAAAAAGAGCGTTTCAAAGATTTTTTGAGCCATCGTTTTCGGTTTTCCATTTTTGATTTATCGGATTACGTTTTGGAAGGATTTTTGAAACATTTTCGAACCAAAAAATTTGATTACATCAATGGTTATACCAGTTCAATTGTTCTGTTTGCCAAATATTTAAAGAAAAAAAACATCATTCTAAAGGAAATCTGTCCTACTTTAAAAGTATGTATGGTGACTTCCGAAATGCTTTTTGAAGATGATAAAATTCTTTTGGAGCAACAATTTGGAATTCCGATTGTTAATGAATACGGCGCCTCAGAACTAGATTTAATCGCTTTTCAAAATCCTCAAGACGAATGGCAAGTGAATTCAGAAACACTATTTGTAGAGATTTTGGACGAAAATAATCAAGCGGTTCCAAACGGTACTTCAGGCCGAA
Organism: Flavobacterium melibiosi; assembly: GCF_048158545.1. Taxonomy (NCBI): domain Bacteria; kingdom Pseudomonadati; phylum Bacteroidota; class Flavobacteriia; order Flavobacteriales; family Flavobacteriaceae; genus Flavobacterium; species Flavobacterium melibiosi. Next base: position 12,089 of record NZ_JBLNKU010000004.1, read on the forward strand.
TTGTGATTACTTCCTTATTCAATAAAGCGCATCCGTTTATACGCTATGATATTGGCGATATTGGGATTCTCGACGAAAAAAGCACCTTGAAAAAGCCCGTTCTAAAGAAATTAATTGGAAGAACGAATGATATTGCTCTTTTGCCAAGCGGGAAAAAATCACCTGGATTAACGTTTTACTACGTAACAAAAAGTATCATTGAAGACGACGGTAATGTAAAAGAATTCATAATCAAGCAAACAAAAATTAATACATTTGAAATTAAATATGTGAGTGAAAATGAATTAAATTCGAAACAAATTCAAAAAATAGAGACCGCAATTGCCTTGTATCTGGAACCAAATTTGAAATTTAGTTTTATTAGAAAAAAAGCATTGAAAAGAAGCAAACGAGGAAAATTAAAACAGTTTAAATCGATGATTTGACACATAGACTTACACCATATAAGGTATCTAAGGAAATATAAGTATCAAGTCAAAATTAATTGATAGTTAAACTTACATGAACTTATGTTCCTTATATGGTTTAAAAATTAGGGATTAAAAAATTTCAATGTTAGAATTTAAGTTTCTTAATATAACCCGGTTTTATGATTAATTGCGTGAATAAAAACCCAATCATACAAAAGGACGCAACAACTATATTAAATCCATGAAAAGTCCTGTAAACCGTAAAATTATGCTTCAATAAGTCCAATTTAGAAGCTGAAAGTGAATGCTCTCTAATCCTATAAAAAGCTAGGCTTTCTGGAATAGGCTGTGCCGTTTTTATTTTTTTTAAAATCGTAAGCCATAACATCCAATCTTGGCGCTTCCTAATAGAAGAAATGGTGATTTTATCAAAATAATTCACATCATAAATACCAGTGAGATTCCCAACATAATTACAAAAAAACAGTTGTCTGTAGGAAAGATTTCCAGGCGCTTCCACTCTTTTGTTCAATGGCTTTCCTTCTTCATCAATGCAATCATAAAAGGAGAAAGTAAACGGTAAATTATTGGTTTTAAGAAAATCGATTTGTTTCTCCAGCTTTTGTGGTTTCCACAAATCATCTGCATCCAAAAAAGAAATATACCTTCCTTTGGTTTTAGCCAAAGCCGCGTTCCGGGCAATACCGGTTCCCGAATTTTTTTCGGATTGAAAAAATTTGATTCTATTGTCCTGAAGTGCCATTTTTGTAACAATAGAAACCGTTTCATCTGAAGAACAATCATCCACAATAATCATTTCCCAATTTTTGTAGGTTTGATTCTGAACAGACTGAATTGTTTCAGAAATGAATTTTTCAGAATTAAAAGACGGAGTTATAATTGAGACTAATGGTGTTTCCATTTTAATATGCTTTTTCTTCGCCCTTGAAAATATTAACTATAGTTTGGAAAATTATTTTTAAATCTAGGATAAGAGACCAATTTTCGATGTAAAAAACATCAAATTTTATTCTGTTAATCATATCATCTTCTGTTTCAATTTCGCCACGAAAACCTTTAACTTGAGCTAATCCGGTAATTCCGGGTTTAACGTAGTGGCGTACCATATATTTTTTAACTTTATTTCCATAGGTTTTATTTTGTGCCCAAAGATGTGGCCGCGGACCCACAACTGACATATCGCCAAGTAATACATTTATAAATTGTGGCATTTCATCTATACTTGTCTTTCTCATAAACTTGCCTATTCTAGTAACTCTCGGGTCATTTTTTGAGGCTTCTGTTTCAGTTTTTTTATTGATTTTCATAGAACGAAGTTTATAACAAAAAAACTCGTTTTCATCAATACCAGGTCTTCCTTGTTTAAAAAAAACCGGTCCACTAGATTCTAATTTTATTAAAACAGCTAATAATGGGATTAACCAAGATAAAATAAAAATAAAAATTATAATGGAGAAAACAATATCGAAACCTCTTTTAAACACCTTATTGGCAGGCTCATGCAATATCGTTTTCTTTAAAGAAAGTACTGGGAAAAATTCGTAATAGTCTATTTTTAAGTTTTTTGAAAAAATCTCTTTTGTATCTGGTATAAATTTTATTGTTTTATTGTTTTCATCAGCAAAATCGACCAAATCTTTCAAATATTCATTGGAAATTTCATTTAATGAGCAGTAAATTTCATCTACACAATTTTCAATTACAAAAGGTTTTAAATCTGCTAATTTTCCTTCAATATTTTGATTTGATTTTTTGTCTGAAAAGTAACCTAAAAAACGATATCCATAATCATTTCTTTTTTCAAAAAGATTTTTTAATTGGATTGATTCAGGTGTATATCCAATAATAACGGTACTTCTGTAATTACTTCCTGTCATTATTCTGTATTCTTTTAAATAATAAAACAATAAAAATTTAGAAATAGTAATCAACAATATAACTGATGATATAAACAAGGCAATCATCGTTCCACTAAAAACAGCTTGTTTTGAAAATGGAAAAAAAGCAATGATTATCAAAAGAAATAAAACTTTTTGCTTGATTATTTTCGAAATAATTTCAATAGGTGTTGTGAAACGATATATTTCATAAAATCGTATGAAAAAAGCAGCAGTAATCCATCCTATTGTTTGATAAATAAGATAATGTACAATGTTTAAATCGAGTTCTTTGAAGAAAAACAAGCTTAACACTGAAATAACTATTAGGTCAATTGAAATACTAATAGGTCTAATGTATTTTGAATATCTTCCTACTTGTGATGCCGCCATAATTAACGAATATAACCCATTACTATTTTTTTCATGGGTTCTTTTAAAAAAATTCCTGTTACTATTGAATTGAAATAATCTTAGGTATAATCATGCGATACGGAAACAAAATAGAGAGGCAGTAATTGCCTCAAAATAAATTTCTCTATTTTATATAGCCCGAAAAATCTTTATGTTCTTCTTTAGAAAGTTCATCTTTGGACAATGATTTAAAGTAGTCGTAAGTGATTTTCATTCCTTCAGCACGACCTATTTTGGCTTCCCATCCAAGCAATTCTTTTGCCTTTGTAATATCAGGTTGACGTTGTAATGGATCATTTATTGGCAAAGGAAAGTAAACCACTTTCTGATTAGTTCCTGTCAATTTTATAATTTCATCTGCAAAATCCTTGATGGTAATTTCATCCGGATTACCAATATTTACCGGATAAACATAATCTGAATGCAGTAATCTGAAAATACCTTCGACTTGGTCGTCCACATAACAAAACGAACGGGTTTGCATTCCGTCCCCAAAAATAGTTAAGTCTTCTCCACGAATAGCCTGACCTATAAAAGCGGGAATTACTCGGCCATCATTAAGACGCATTCTTGGACCATAAGTATTAAAAATTCTTACTATTCGAGTTTCAACTCCATGAAAAGTATGGTACGCCATAGTTATGGATTCCTGAAAACGTTTTGCTTCGTCATAAACGCCTCTTGGTCCAATCGTGTTTACATTTCCGTAATATTCTTCCGTTTGCGGATGAACCAATGGATCTCCGTACACTTCAGAAGTAGATGCAATAAGTATTCTCGCCTTTTTAACACGTGCCAATCCTAAAAGATTATGTGTTCCAAGAGAACCCACTTTTAAGGTTTGTATTGGAATTTTTAAATAATCTATTGGACTTGCAGGCGAAGCAAAATGCAGAATATAATCTAGTTGACCCGGAACGTGAACAAATTTGGTGATATCATGATGATAAAATTCAAAATTCTCTAGTTTGAACAAATGTTCTATATTTTTTAAATCTCCCGTAATGAGATTATCCATTCCAATAACAAAATAGCCTTCTTTAATAAAACGGTCACAAAGATGTGATCCTAAAAATCCAGCAGCTCCGGTGATAAGTATTCTTTTCATATTGATTTTATAGTTTGGATACCATAGAAGTAATTTATTAAAAGCAAATAATTACTTCTATCATACAACTCTCTTTGACTTCACAAAGAGGTTTCTGTCAAAAATAAACTTATCATTAGGATTGTGAAAGAAATATAAGCAAAATCTTTTTTTTCATAACCGTTTATCTTCAATCGTTGATGAAGCAATTCAAATTATTCAATTTTTTCTAAAACAAACACATTGTTAAAATAAGCTGTTGTATCAATTGGCAATAATAAACTGAACAGAACCCCAAAAAAATTAAAAAAGACAATAAAAGGAATTAGAAAAACTTGTCTTACGTTTTTATTATCAGGGAGTATATTCTTTATGTAATTTAAATTGAACTGAAAAATAACTTCTATATAATTTCCTGTTTTAAAGTTATCAACCACCTTAAAGCCATTTTTTTGATACAAATGTTTTAAAGCTGGTGTTGTATATCTTGCAAAATCATATGGCATTTCGTGTTCTTCCCACATAAAAGGAGTCGTTATTAAAGCCGTGCCATTTTTCTTTAATACTCTATTAAATTCCTTTAATAATTCATCAATATTAAAAACATGTTCTAAAACCTCGGTGCACAAAAGAGAATCAAATCTTTCATTTTCAAATGGAATTTTTTTGCCATCATAAAATTTATCTACTTCATTATAATTTTGTTCCCTTCCTTCAATCTTATAATCTACACCAATATATTCCTTCACATTAACAAATAGTTTTTTATAGGGCTTAGTTCCACAACCAAAATCCAATAGAGAACCATTAAGTTTATGAGCATTATTTTTTATGGTGCTTCGAATTGATTTTCGAATCAGAAAATTATAATTAATGAAAAACCCAATAATTCCGGGATGAAATTTTTCTTTATTAATCTTTTGTTTGATGAACTCTTTATACATTAACTTTTTTTTTCAATATTATTCTAAATAAATAGATTCCAGTTCATAAATATTTTTTTTAATATTATAGTTTTCGGAATACGAATTAAAAGCATTTTTTGATAATTTATCCAATAATTCTTTATCGATTAATAACTTTAAAATTTTAGTTTTGAAACCCTTTACATCCTCATTTTCAACAACAAAACCATTATAATTATCAATAATCAAGTCTTTATTTCCATCACAATTAGTAACTACGCAAGCTTTAGATAATGCTAAACTTTCAATAATAGAATAGGGCATTCCTTCATATCTGGAAGTTGAAATGTAAAACTTAGATTGATTGATTATATTAAAGACATCGGTTCTTTCTGTCCAATTTAAAAGCGTTACGTCATTGGTCATGTCTAACTCCTGAATCAAATTTTTAACGGATTCTAACTGACCTGATACTGGACCAACTCCCATTATGATTAAATGAATTTTAGCTTCTTTCTTAACTTCATGCAACACCCGTATCATTTGCTCAATATTTTTTTGATACGATGGACGTCCAACAGTACAAATATAATCTTCAGGCCACGTTTTAATAATGGTTAAGGGTTGTATTTTAGTTATTGGTTCAATACAATTGTTGAATACTATCGCATTTTTTGGTTTATAACCAACGGCTTCTATAGCTCGTTTTTTTTCGGACGCTGATGTGGCTAAAAGAAGACTATTTCCATTAGCAAGAAACTTTTCAATATTCAAAAAAAGGCTTTTTTTTAGACTATTTTGCGTACTTAAATAGGAGAAAGCGTGTGGTGTATAAATTACTTTTATTCCTAATAATCTTCCTGTAATTCGGCCTAGAATTCCACCTTTAGCGCTGTGTGAGTGTATTAGATTTGGCTTTTCCTTTTTTAGAATTTTATAGGTCTGAAATATTGACTTAATATCATTCAGTATTGAAATATCCCTAAAAATAGAAACTTTATATTCTTTTACTTTATTCCCGCTTTTATCAAAAAAAGGTTTTTCCGTGTCTTTAGTTCCATGAATAACAATGTTTTCAAACGAATCAGTATTCATATTTTCTAAAACAAGTCTCAAATAAACATCGACTCCACCTATAGAATGTAATATATGAACTATCTTTTTTTTTGCCATTTTTATGATGTAAAAGAATAATAATCATTCGTTATTCCTTGCGCATTTAGTATTAAAAATCAAATGTATCACAAATTTAATGATTACAAAGTATCGATCTAAATTATCTCATGAACACCTATTTTAAAAAGTATTCTTACTATATATAACTTCTATTAAATTTCTTTGATTAGAAAAAATAACGATATTTACGAAAATTTTAATTTCTATTATTTAAAATAAATTCAAATGAAAAAAACGTTTATGATTGCGACTCTAGTTGCTTTATTTTCATTGTCTTGTGGAAACAAGAAAGAGGAAACAACACAACAAGATGCCATTCAAGAGGTTGCGCCTAAAGCGTCTGATGAAATAAAAGTTGAAGTTACTGACTTTGACCGTTACGAAGGTAAAATTGTTTTGGGAACCAATGGTCAATGGTATTTAATAAAAGAAGGGGCTCGTTGGAGAACTAATTCTATAGCCGCAACAGATGATTATATCAAAACACTACCTGCCGGGAAAGATTATGTTGTAAAAAATGTACCAATCGAAACGCTACAACAATTTTCAGAAGTTGGAGAAATTTACCCGAATTTAGAATTTAAAAAAGATGTAATTAAGACCGCTAAATAAGCGGTTTTTTTTTGTGTCATTCTAAAAATATTATGCAGCAACCCGCTTGCTTTTTTGTTGAAGCCAATAACTCGCAAATATAGAAATCCATAATCCACTGAAAACAATTCCATCAAAACGAAGAAGGAAATCATCTGTAAGGTTTGAAGTGAAAAACAAAAAAAAGAAAGAAATTATAACTGCATTTTTTGTCTTAATTCCTAAATAAGCAATAAATCCAATATAAAATAAGGCTATAATTGGTCCCAATATTCCAAATTTCAATAAATAATCTAAAAATTGATTGTGCGTTGGAAACTCATATTTTGCCAGAAATATTTGATTCGTTTCTTTAAAATACTTTACTAATTCTATCTTCCCATCCGATGCTCCCACTCCAAAAGGAAGGTTTTTAAGGGATAATTCCCATGCTGATTTCCAGATGGATAATCGGGTTACAAAAGAACTATACACAGCTATTTCGGGATGATCTATTTCATCTAATCTGCCTACTTTGTCCATATTCGAAAAAATTTGAGACGAATACTTCTCTTTCATATAAGGATTCTTTTGTAGAAACAAAAATAAAACGGAACCAATCAAAACCAGTGTAATTATCGCTCGTTTGAAGATAACTTTAGAACTATAACTTTTGGAAATTTGGAAATAACCAACTGTCATAAAACCAAATAAAGTAGCTAATAATGCCATTCTGGTATTCACGTATAAAACAAAAAAGAAAGAGCTGATAAAAAGCACTAAATCTCCTATTTTATACCATTTATTATAATGTGCTTTTGAAGTTTCAAGCAAAAAATAAAGATTAGAAAAAGCTACAAAAGCCAAGTGCATATTGAGCGCCGGTGCATGAATACCAATACTGTCAGAAAACACATAACCCATTTCCCAAAGATGAATGCCATTGAGGTATTTAAAAAAATGCTCGGGATACAATACTATAAAACGCACAAAAAAGAATGCCATAATAAGTGTTGTACCAATACAATAGGCTTTCAAAATTTTAAGAAATTGAATTCGCTGATAACTTCCAATTATAAATATTGGAAAAAAAAGTAATGAAAGACTTTTCTCCAATGATTTGAATCCCAATACATACGAATCATTAGTCCCAAAAAACAACATTTCCAATAAAAACGGAGCTGCAATTACCAACATAATTGGTAGTTGGCTTTTTGAAATCTTTATTTTTTTTAAAAACAATAAATTGAAAATAACAAAAACTATCAGGAAAACAGTACATAGTTTTCTGAAAATTAAAGTAATCGCAATTAAAAATAAAAATAAATTAAATACTTTGTTGAATGTCTTTTCTGAAATGTTCATAATACAATGCAAAATATATTAAAGGGAAAAGGCCTATTTTATGTCTAATGGAAGTGCCTAAATCGGGTTCAAATATACCTTGAACTATAAAATAAGCAAACAAAATTAATAAGGTCCACAACTCAAATTGATATTGTTTTCTGTTTTTTAAACATCGTGAAAACCGAACAAATAAAATATAAAAAATCAATAATTGCCAGATTACAAAAGCCAATACTTGAGGAGATAAAATATGTTTAATTGCTTCAACTATAGGCACATTTACTGCCATAAAACCATAGACAATACCAAATGCTTCACCATACCAGGTGTCTTGTGATATTGGCGATACTATTGCCGTATTTATATTGTTTTTATTGATATTATTAATGACATAATTCTCCCTTGTTAGTTTAGAAATATACTCTCCCCTTACAACTCCATGACTCAGTGATAAAAAAATGGCAATCAGTAATCCATAAAAAATAGTAGAAAATGTTTTGTTCTCAAATTTGATAAATGACAATACATACATTCCTATTGCAAATATTGGCAGCAATATATAATAGGGCCTGAAAAATGAAAAACTAGCAATTAAAATAAGTGAAAAAATGATTTTAAATCTTGGCTTTTTATTGGATTGGAATATAAAAGGAATTGTACAAAACATTAAAAAAGTTATAAATTCCTTAGTAGGCATAGACATATATATCCCTGTGAGAAGAAGAGCAACATACACTAGACCATTCTTTACATTTAACTTATGGAAGTTTGAAGGCACTCCAATTTTATATAAGATGTAGGTTACTATAGGAAATTGAATTAGGGCAATAACAAAAAAAGGAAGATGTCGTAAACCCGTAAGTTTATAAAACATAATCGCAAAAGGATAACTGCCAAACCAGCCTATTTCTTTGCCTTTGTCAAATACTATTATTACAGTATCGTTAAAATATCTTTCCGGTAAAATATAAGGCGTCAAAAAGGCTATGATTAAATTGCAAAAAAACAACCCTATAAATACCGCTTTGTTTTTTTTTATTAGTGTTTTCATCAATGCTTTTTATAGAAAAACCTTATTTTATCCGTGAATAATTATATTAAAATGGGTGTTATTTCTCCTTCTTATTTTAATGAAATACAATTAATAATTTATCTTTTTTATAAACAATTATTGCTGTAACTATATTCCAAAAAAGTAAACTTGAAACAAAAGCAATTGCTGCTCCAGTCATAGAATACACCGGGATTAATATAATATTTAGAATTAAGTTGACTAATACAGCAAAAATTAAAACGATTTGGAAAGTACTTTGTCTTCCCGTCATATTCAAATATATAGCTGATACTCCAAAAAAAGAAGTAAACAATTGACCCACCATTAATATCAAAAGTGCTTGTTTGCTTTGTGTATAATTTTCTCCAAAGAAATATAAAATATTTTCGGAAAACAAACAAACAAATAAAACAACCGGTACTGTTAGTAAAACAATCATTCTGGCACTTTGTTTCAACGTGTTTAATAGTTCTTTTTTATTATTGTCTGTGTAAAGTTGTGCGATTTTTAAAGAAACAGAAATATACACCGAATTATTAATCATAAACAAAATAGAAACTAACTTCATTGCAATAGCATAATAGGCTACCGTTTCATCTCCTTTAAATTTTTTCAAAAACACTACATCGAAAGTCATCATCAAGAAAACAGCTAAATTACTTATAGCCATTGGATATGATTTGTGAGCAATAAAGGAGTACGAAAAAGGATTCGTGTCATTTGATAGTATTGAATCACCTTTTTGTTTTTTAAAAAGTCGAAAAATAATAATCGTTGTTATAATCGAAAGCGCAACAAATCCTATCAAAAAAGCATCTACCAAATAGGTTTCCTGGTGATAATAAAACAAAACAATCGCACCAAAAATAACAGAAACATACTTAAACGTATTTCTAAATAATTCAGCAATATAAATTTTGTCTAATGCTCGAATTGTTTCTGTATTAAATAAAGTTATTGAATAGAAAAACAACGCAATAATTGCTTTAGCCATCAAAAAATAAGTGCTTTTATCATTAAAAAATAAATTAATACTATTTTGACCAATGACAAAAAAAATAAGCAATACCAGTAAACACATTAAAAAAATAAGCACTACAATTTTTTTATAAATCGCCTTTAATTTTTCTGTTTCATTTGTGCTTTTTAAAATGCCTGTGAAATATAATATGGATTGATCAGTGCCGAGAACGCAAATACTGCTTAAAACCAATAAAACCATTCTTATAAAGTCAAATTGACCAATAATTTTTGGGTCGTAATTATGCGTTAGAAACAATGAAAATCCAAAAAGAGTAACTACGCCTATAATTCTTAAAAACATCGTTTTTAAACTCTGCGAAACAAATGGATTTTTTTTTATTTTATTGAAACCCACACTAATTTTTTTCAAAATTTTAGGAAATTATATTGGCTGATTAATTAAAACTCTATTTGGTTGTATTTAGTTTTAAAACAAGGTTAAAAATAATTATATCAATTTTAATTTTTTTATTTGACTTTTATAATAAGCTATAAATAAGTATATTAAAATAAATAAAAACAAAAACAAAACTGGTAAAACCAATTTTAACTTTCCTTTGACTGAGTTCGTATTTTCAATATTTAATGTTGCACTGTTGTCTTTTATAATTTTATCTAATCCAACTAATTCTACTCTATGAATTCCTTGTTCATTAATCAAAGTCTCTTTCGTCTTAATAACATCATTTAGCTGCGTGTTCTCATTATAATAAACCAATTTATCACTTTTTTGAGCGCCATTTACCATACTGGAAAATCCATTCAAAACACCATTTATTTGTGAAATAATAGTGTCATTTTGAATCATTTTTATTTGAATATTATTTACCGTTTCTTTTTGGACTTTTTTATAGTAATCCGTTTCGTTTAGATAAATTAAAATAGGTTGAACGGTTTCGGCATCGTTTGTTATTTTTTGGGTTTTGAAAGTAATCGTATGTAAGGTGTAATTTTTACTTGTCAAATTATCTTCGAGGATTTTTTTTATATCTCCACCCTCTGCCATCAACTTGATTAATTCAAAGTTCTCTGTCTTGTTTTCAATGAATTTATAAACATCCGTTATGGGCTTAATTTCTATTTTTATTATTTCTTTAGGCTTTTTTATCCCTACAATTTCTTTGAGAAAAACGGTGTCTCCCTCCTTGATTTTAGATTCAATCAAATCAATCTTTGAATATAAATAATCGGTGCTTCCAAAATTTGGAGTAGCTATAATTTGATGATTATAGGTTTTTTGCGTTTGGTCTAAAAATATTCCCAAACCTACTCCAACCAATACCAAAATTGAAATTACAATTGCATTTTTTACAAAAAACTGAATACATTTGAATATCATTGTATTAATGCCTTCAAAAAAACTTCTTATCTTTTTAGAAATTTGTGTTAAATCAATCTCCTGATCCTCTTGGTTATTGGGGTCATTTTTATTCATGCTATTCTTTTATTTTACGTTGAAAATTTGTTCCAATATCTTAATGGTAATCAAATAAGTAGGTTTTACTCCTGTTGTTCCCAGTCCTCCAGAAGCTAATGTACTTCCGGTTTCCAATGGATTATCCGAAGCATAATACGCATATCTCACTTTGATATCCAAAGGAACGCTTTTTCTGATTTTTGATGCGGATTGAATTGCTTTTTGATAATAAGAGCCTTCCATTTCTAAACCAATAACACTCCAGGTTGATTCATGGAAAAACTTCAATAAATCTCTGTTTTGCAGTGATGTTCCAAGTACGGTAACCATTGGTCCGGCAAAAACCGCAATTTCGTTCCCTTCAAACATCTCCGCCGATAATTCATTATGGAAAAAATAATTGTCTGCTGTTCCCTCATTGATGTGTGCATTCGGAATCATAATGTCCCCTTTTCCGCCTTCCAGGATTCCCGCTTTTCCCATGATGGAAACTGATTCGACATTCAATAATGTCTCTTTTTTATAAGGTTTTAATAATTCATCTATTGTTTCATACGCTTGTTCGCCAAAAGCATAATCCATAACAATTAACACTGGTTTTTTATTTCCTGTATTTGCTTTTGGAAACGATGTTTTTGCCCAATCAATCTTGGCTGTATCAAAAATTTGTACGTCAATATTAGTTCCTGAAGTATCCGGCAACGAAATCATTCCGTATTTCAAGGCAACATCTTCCACTTGATTGCGAACATCATAAGCACCAGATCTACTTAATTCTTCATATATAAAGAAATCTGGCTTGTCCTTAAACTTCTTTTTTAAAGCTGGTGTCGCAAAAATAGAGTTCATCACACTATGCATATTGGCACTAATCACATGAATTGGACGATCTAAAAGTTGATTTTCTTTCAAGACCTCCTTGATATTGGTAGCCCAAATTTCGCCATGAATATGATGTCCCAAACGTTCTCTCAAAATAGGGCTAAACGTTATGGTTCTTTTATTATTCTCGACCACTTCTTCCATCGCTAATTTCCCCAACCAAAATATAACATGCAAGAAACGATCTGGCGAAGTTACCGACCCAAAGGCATCATATATATCTAAAACTTCCTCAAATGTTCTTCCCAGAATGTTTGAAGCATGTGAAATCGCTTTCTCTTTTTCTACAAGAGTCAATTTTTTATTTTGCGAAACTGCCTGTTCCAGTTTGAACCAATCACGCGAAACTTCACCTGCATCATCAAGCAAAACTCTGTTTCTTATTTTATGGGATTCGATGAAAATAAAGGTCAAATGCGTCAAAATATCATAAATATCCGACCGTCCACGCGTAATCTCCACATTCATTTGTTCCTCGTCAATTCGATAACAATTACGACGCCTTTTTGGCGGAACAATCGCTTGAAAATGGGATTTAGAATACCCTTCATCCGAAGTTAAATTAATGAATCTACATTCTTCAATTCCTACCGGTAAACGCTCAATAACGTATAAAAGACCGTTCAATTCCACTTTTTCCTCACCAATATTACCATAAATTTCAGGGCGTAAAGCCAATAAAGCTTCTCTCAAAGTATCCCCGGAAACTCCCATTGGTTTATAAAATCCTCTATTGAACAAATGGCGCATCGTAATGTACATTTTTTCAATGGCTGCTGATGATTCTTGTGCTCTGGAGCGTGATATATGTTTAGTATCTTTCATTTATTCTATTTTCTAAAACTCAAATGTAACCCTTTTATTTTTTGTTTAATAAATCCACAATGGCTCTGTCATTAGAAAGTCTAGGAATTTTATTTTGTCCACCAAGCTTGCCTATCGATTTCATATACTCCTGAAAACCGTTTTTGGTCACTTTCGTAATCACAACTTTTCGCAATACATGTCCCACAATCAAATCGTCGTAATATACGTTTTGCTTTCTCATGGCATTATCTATCGCTTCCGCAAAAGATAAGCAGTCTTCCGGTTCGTTCTCGAATTCTATGAACCATTCGTGATACGGTAATCCTTCCGTTGGTGTGATTTGTGGCGCAACGGTAAATTCATTTATTCGAATAGTAGTTCCAATTATCGCTTCCTGTAAAGCGCTTTCCACTTCTTTTCCAATGACGTGTTCTCCAAAAGCCGAAATATAGTGTTTGATTCTTCCTGACACAATCACACGATACGGTTTCAATGACGTAAACTGAACCGTATCTCCAATATTATAGCCCCAAAGTCCTGCATTGGTAGAAATAATTAAAACATAATTTATGTTTAATGCTACTTCGCCAATGGTATAACGTCTTGGTTTTTCATTGTAGAATTCGTCTGATTTTATAAATTCATAGAAAATTCCGGAGTTCAAAAGCAGTAACATGCCGCGTTCTTTTTGTGAATCTTGGTATGCAAAAAATCCTTCCGAAGCAGGAAATAACTCAATGCTATCTACTTTTCGACCAATCAAATTTTCAAATTTGGCCCTATACGGTTCATAATTTACGCCACCGTAAATAAACAAATTGAAGTTTTTGAAGATGTCTCCTACTGGCTTCCCTCCCTTTTGCTGTAATTTTTCAAAATACATTTGCACCCAAGAAGGAATTCCTGAAATCACCGTCATATTTTCATTAAACGTTTCTTCGACAATTGCATTTACTTTGGTTTCCCAATCTTCAATACAATTCGTTTCCCAAGAAGGCATGCGGTTTTTTTGCAAATATTTTGGAACAAAATGAGCCACAATTCCGGATAATCTACCCAACTTAATCCCGTACTTTTCTTCCAGAATTGGACTTCCTTGCAGGAAAATCATTTTTCCGTCAATAAAATCCGCTTTCCCCGTTTCATGAATATAATGCAGAATCGCATTTCGCGCCGCTTCTATATGAAAAGGCATCGATTCCTTGGTCAACGGAATATATTTAGCGCCAGATGTTGTTCCCGATGTTTTGGCAAAATACAACGGTTTCCCTTTCCAAAGAATATTTTCGGCGCCTTTTACCACCTTATCAACATATGGTTTTAACGCTTCATAATCCCGAACCGGGACCTGATTCGCAAAATCGGTACTTGATTTTATAGTATCAAAATGATGATCAATACCAAATTGAGTTTCCTTAGCCTCTTTGATTAATTTTTGTAAAACCTTCTTTTGGGTTTCCACAGGATTATTGGCCCAAGCCTGAGTTTTTTTATAAATTTTAAGTGCAAATAGTTTTGCAGCGACTGATTTTATTGACATTTCTTACTGGTGATTTAATGATTTTTTGCCGCGAAGACGCAAAGGCACGAATTTTTTGTTGTAAACTGAAAAACTGATTTTTACTGTTTTGATTTTCTACTCCTTTCCTTCGGGGAGGCTGGGAGGGAATTTTTTTCTTCTTTCGCAACTTGTTCTCTTAATTCTAATTCCTCTTTTGAAGTAGATAAATTCATTGGAGGCTGAACTCCTTCAGTAGATTCAAGAATGGAATCTTTATTGAATTTTGCATATTCTAATTCTCCTGTTAATACTTTTTGAATGGATTTAATATAGTCTTCATTTTTCTTTAAAGCTAATGACAAGGAATCTGCTTTTAAAGCCAATTGAGTTGCATCTCTTTTAAGTTTAGAAGAAGAATATCCCGGAATAAATTCGCGTAAAGGGGTAAAAGCAATAATAAAAGTAGTAATAGTTATAATAATTATTGTACTCAAAGAAGCAAATACAAAGACATTCATCAAAGTAAGTTTTAAAGAAAACGTTTCCTCAAAAGTATCCTCGTTTAAAATTATTAAACGTCTTTTATTGAAGAGATTTTCTTTGATTTTGCGCCGTTTAAGTCGTTTTTTGGACATGCTTTTTTATTATTCAACAAATATAACAATTATTGTCATTAATTGCATTCACTTGCTTTTGTGCCACTATTCTTAACCTAAATTTATTTTTAATAAATTTTTAACGCTTTTGAAACCAAATAAATATATTAAAATGAGTTCCTATTAAGTTATTCTATATACCTTTGTAATTAGATTTATTACAAATTTGCTACGGCAATAAATTATTCAATCATGGGAAGATTAGGTGTTACAGAAATCCTTATTATATTGGCGGTTGTTTTATTACTTTTTGGAGGTAAAAAAATTCCAGAATTAATGAAAGGTTTAGGAAGTGGAATCAAAGAATTCAAAAACGCAGCCAAAGACAATCAGCCAGCTGATAAAAAAGAAGAAACTAAAGAGTAATCTCTTTTATAAAATTCAAATAAAAAATCCAAATTCTATAAGTATACTTATGGGATTTGGATTTTTATTTTAACTGAATATTACAAAATCATACTCAACTGAATGCGTTTTCTATCCTCATCCACTTCCGTGACTTTAACTTGAACATGTTGGTGTAATTTTACCACTTCATTCACATCACTTACAAAACCTGCTTTGAGTTGCGAGATATGAACCAGGCCGCTTTCTTTCACTCCAATATCAACAAAACAACCAAAATTGGTGATATTGTTCACAATTCCAGGCAAAACCATCCCTGATTTTACATCTTTTATCGTTTTTACATTGGGGTCAAATTCAAATACTTTGGCTGATTTTCTTGGATCTAATCCCGGTTTTTCGAGTTCTTTAATAATGTCTTTCAATCCCAATAAACCTATTTCTGGAGTAATGTAATTTTCTGGTTTTATTAACGCGGTTTTTTCTTTATTGGCAATCAAATCATGAACAGACAATTTCAAATCTTTTGCCATTTTCTCAACAATTCCGTACGATTCGGGATGAACGGCTGAATTGTCCAACGGATTTTTAGCATTCGAAATCCGGATAAAAGCCACACCTTGTTGGTAGGCTTTTTCGCCTAACCTTGGTACTTTTTTAAGTTGTTTTCGATCTGTAAAAGGACCGTTTTCGGAACGATATTGAACTATATTTTCGGCTAGCTTCTCTCCTATTCCACTCACATAACTCAACAAGTGTTTACTCGCCGTGTTGATATTTATCCCTACGGAATTCACGCAACGAATCACTGTATTATCCAATTCTTCTTTTAACTTATTTTGATCTACATCGTGTTGGTACTGGCCTACGCCAATCGCTTTCGGGTCAATTTTCACCAATTCAGCCAATGGATCACTTAATCGTCGCCCGATAGAAACCGAACCTCGAACCGTGACATCATAATCAGGGAACTCCTCTCTCGCGATTTTGGATGCGGAATACACGGATGCGCCAGCCTCAGAAACGATAAAAACCTGCACTGGTTTATCAAACGCTATTTTCTTGATAAAGAATTCCGTTTCTCGGGAAGCTGTTCCGTTTCCTATGGAAATCGCATCAATTTTATACGAATTCACCATCGAACGAATTTTTTTCATCGCCATCGCTTCCTCTTTTTGGGGCGCATGCGGATAAATGGTTTCATTGTTCAACAAATCGCCTTTTTCATCCAGACAAACAATTTTACAGCCACTTCTAAATCCCGGATCAATTGCCAAAATTCGTTTTTCACCCAAAGGCCGTGCTAATAATAACTGTCCCAAATTATTCGCAAAAACCTGAATAGAATTGGCATCAGCCTTAGCTTTTGCCTCTTGCAAAGCTTCATTTGAAATTGCAGGATTCAACAATCGTTTGTAACTGTCTTCGATGGCTAATTGTACATGAGGTGTTGTGCTATTTTGGCTTTTTAGGATTAATGTATCAATAATATCATACGCTTCATCAATATCAACTTCTACTTTAAACTTGATAAAACCTTCGTTTTCGGCACGAAGCATCGCTAATAATCGATGGGATGGCGCTTTAGTCAACGGTTCTGACCATTCAAAATATTGATTGAATTTCTGTGCCGCTTCTTCGTCTTTTTTAGTTTTTACTACTTTGGTGGTAATGATTGCTTTGCGTTCGTACAATCTTCGGAGTTGCTTTCGAACATAAATATTTTCATTAATCCATTCGGCAACAATGTCTCTGGCACCTTGTAAAGCAGCATCTTCATTAATCACATTTTCATTCAAATATTTAGAAGAAATAAAATCGATAGCATCATTATTTTGTGCCATGATGATTTTGGCTAAAGGCTCTAATCCGTTTTCACGAGCGACATCAGCTTTAGTTTTTTTCTTCTTTTTATATGGTAAATAAAAATCTTCGAGTTCCTGTAAATCAAAACTTTGTTGGATTTTTTTCTCTAATTCCGGCGAAAGTGCATTTTGTTCGGTAATGGATTTCAAAATTGCTTCTTTACGTTTTACAATCACTTCGTATTCTTTTTGAAGCTTTGCAATTTGTTCTATTTGTACTTCATCGAGATTTCCTGTTGTATCTTTTCGATACCGGGAAATAAACGGAATCGTACAATCTTCTTGTAATAATTGAACAGTATTTTGAATGTTTATCGCTGCAGTGGCAACGGACTTGGCTATAAATTGTATGTTGGTCATTTTAGTTTTTATTTAGTAAATAACTCGAGATTTTGCGATAATCTCGCATTATTTACAACTTATATGATTTTACTATTTGGTTAAAATTTTTAGACCGAATGAAATTGTGTTTTATTTTGTTTACTTGTATTTTTTCTAAAAAACCTAAACTTTCTAAATTATTCAAATCTGCTCTAGCAGTAAAATTTGAAATACTAAATCTATTTTCGATTTCTTTACTGCTTAACACTCTATCTGGATCTTCACTTAAAATTTTTAATATTTGTGCTTGTCTATCGTTTACATTTGGAATCTTAATAAACTTTGCAGCTTGAATTACCTCTTTTTGTTTTCTACCAATGTATTCCTTTAATCCAATGAACGCCTTTTCCATTGTTTTTAAATGATAGGTAATAAAATAAGTCATATCATTTTGATCTATTTCGGTGTATAAAAATGCCTTTTCATATTGATTTTTAGTATCCTTAATAATCGTTGAAATCGTAAGATATTCGGTTAACCAATATCCATTTTTTAGCATATACCAATAAAAAAGAGCTCTTGCAGTTCGACCATTACCATCTGTAAAGGGATGAATCCAACCAATCATAAAATGTATAATAATTCCTTTAATAATTGGGTGTATAAATACTTTTTGTTCATTATTAAAAAAATCTGCTAATTCATTTATCAGACCTTCAATTTCCAGATGATTGGGGGGTGTATGAACAACTTCACTATTAGAATAATTTACTACATAAATTTCGTCATTATCTCTAAAAACTCCTTCTTCAAGCTTATTATCTAAAGTTTCATTCGAAATAAGATTATGGATATAAAGTAACTTTTCTGGAGTTAAATCATCTGTTTTATTTTGTACAATATATTTCATTGTAACAAAATTGTTCATAATCATTTGTTCTGATTTGCTTTTAGGTTTCAGTTCTTTCTGAATCATTTCTTTAGCCTTTTTTCGGGTCGTGTTAGCGCCTTCCATTTGACTACTCGAAATAGCCTCTTCCATAATAGAGCTTATCATGAACTTAGTTTTATCGGTCTCGGCTATACCAATATTACTCCCAAGATTTCCACCAATATTCAAATCACAATAATGCACTAGTTGCTGTACATAATCAGTAGTTACAAACTGAAAAGTAGTATTACCAAAATGAATTATTTGAGCATTAATAGTTCTAGACGCCTTTATTGCACTCCAGTACTCTAAAGGAGTTGCAATTTTTGCTCTATATTTTATTTTATCCCAATATAAGTACGCATCATTTATTTCCTTTAACTCTCCATTATCACGTAACTGAGTATATAACGCAAATGTTTTTTCATCATATTTAAATGTTGGAGGTGACTCTATCATAAAGTATTTTTTGCTAATTTACTAAATAATGCGAGATTATCGTAAAATCTCGCATTATTTACTTGTTTAGTTTTTTATAAGTTAATATAGAATATCTTTGGCTCAAATTTCTGTGCAAATGTCTATTTTATTCTACTTTTTCATAATCCTAAACTGCCTTACTTTTTTAGTTACTGCCTATGACAAGCTACTAGCAATAAAAAATAAAAGACGCATTTCAGAACGTAATTTATTGCTTACGACTGTAATCGGCGGAACAATTGGTTCTGGACTAGCGATGCTTGTTTTCCGACATAAAACATCAAAAATGTCTTTTTTATGGAAGTTTTTTTTAATTGGTATACTCCAAGTTTTTATTGTGTATTTCTATGTGATAAAATCTAAATAATTACTCTTGTTAATTACTTCAAAAGTAGCATCTGGATAGGCTTTGGCGAAAGCGGCAGGAATTTTAACTTTTTTGGTTTCATTCCACTTAAACTCAAATCCCGCCAGTTCTTCTCCCTTTTCTTCAAGCCAATCTAGTTCTTGCTGATCATAAGTGCGCCAGAAATAATTATTCGTTTTTATTCTTAAATAGTTTTGTTTTTTAACGCGTTCTACTGCCAAGTAATTTTCCCATAAATCGCCCACATCTGTTCTGGAATCCAATCGATTGAAATTATTGATAATGCCGTTTCTAATGCCATTATCATAAAAATACCAACGACTGGATTTCACAATTTCTTTTCGAAGATTTCTGCTAAATCCTTCTACTTTAAAGATAATAAACACTTTAGAAAGCAAATCTAAATAGTTCGCCACTGTATTTTTAGACATTTGTAATTGATTTGCTAATTCCTGTAGCGATACTTCTTTTCCTAATTGATAGGCTATCAAACGCAGCAAATCATATATTTTATCGGCGTGTTTTATTCCTTCAAAAACTAAAATATCTTTCAATAAATACGAATTGATGATTTCATACAAATACTCTTTTTTATCCTCCCAATCTGAATATTGAATTAGTTCCGGATAACTTCCAAAAAGTAATCTTTCTTCTAATTTTTCAGTAGTTTGTTTGTAATTTTCGTATTGGGAATATTCCATTTGTGCCAATGGAAAAAGATACAACGTGTTTTTTCGTCCCACTAATGGTTCGCCAAGATTGTTGTTTAAATCAAAAATAGAGGAACCTGTCGCAATGATTTTGATTCCATCAATAGAATCCACAATTAATTTTAGAATCAAACCAATATCAGGAATCGTTTGGGCTTCGTCTATAACCAGTAAATCAATATTGAGTAATAATCGCTTGTAATTCGCTACGGAACGTTCTTTGAGTAAATTTGCATCATTGATATCTTCTCCATTCAGTTGCAAATAACTTCCATCCGGAATAGTTTGAAGATAATTTTTTAATAATTCTGTTTTTCCAACACGACGAGCACCCAGTAAAATCAATACTTTGTTAGGAAGTACTTTTTTACCAAAATCTTGAAATAGCACTCTTTTTAAATAATTTTCCATTCTATTTGATTTAAAAACCTAAACCAAATATAATCAAAAAATAGTAATTCAGTCAGTATACTGACTAAATTAATGTAAATTCAGTCAATACACTGACTGAATTAATGTAAATTCAGTCAATAAAAAGAGTCTAACAAGAAATTTTATCTACTCTTGTTTGATGTCTTCCACCTTCAAATTCGGTATTTAAAAACGCTTCTACCATTTCTACTGCTTGTGGAATTGAAGTAAAACGAGCGGGAATACTAATAATATTCGCATCATTATGTTGACGCGCCAAAACCGCAATTTCTTTCATCCAACATAAAGCAGCGCGAACTTTAGACTGTTTATTCACTGTCATAGAAATTCCGTTTCCGCTTCCGCAAATAACAATTCCAAAATCAGCTTTTCCCTCAGCAACATCAGTAGCAACAGGGTGACCAAAATCTGGGTAATCAACACTATCTGCTGAATCTGTTCCGTAATTAGTTACCTCATGTCCTTTTGCTTTAAGCATTTCAACAATTGCTTTTTTGTAATCTGGTCCTGCGTGATCGTTTCCTATGGAGATTTTCATCTTGTATGTATTAAGTTGTGTGGTGCAAATTTAAATAAAGAAATCTAGTTTTGTCGAATTTAAATTTCGCTTTCTTTAATGGTATAATTCAATTCAAATAAGTCCTTGTAATTAAAGTAAATGATAGCGATTATAACTATCAGATTGCTATTTGATTAGCGGTTATCAACAATTTTAATAAATCTATAAATAGCTGTTAATCAATGTATATTTTATATTTAAAATGTTAATTTTTTACATTGTTAATAGCAAAACGCAATCGCTTGATATTCAGTTAACTTTAAATTAACAAAACATGTTCATAACTTTGGATAGAATATTAGAAGTTTTTTTTGGTTCTAACTTAAAAATAAGTAATCCAAAACCCACATTAGAAATCCAAATATTGTTTGGTGAATTTTTAGAATAGTTATCATTATAAAAAAACAGTTTATTAACAAAAACTCAAAAAGTAGTTATTTACAAAATCAATTCGATTTGAATTATTAACCATTGTTAATTAAAATCAGAAAACACTTTAAAACTAATCCTTTACCTTAAAATAACATTGTTGATAAGTCGGTATAACAACTTTAAACTTCATTTCAATACCTTTTAAAATAAATTTATTGCGACTATTAACACACTATAATAACAACCAAGAAAGAATTTAAATTTAATTTTTCTTTTTGTTTATTTAAATATATGTTGACAACTTTGAAAAAATAAAAATTTAAAATTGAATTATACGATGGTTAGATTGTTATTCAAATGATCTAAAATTTCCTGAACCTTTTCAAAATCGTTTGGATGTACTTTTAACTTAATTCCGCCTAAAGCATTCGAATAAAAAGGGGCAACGGATAAAGTCATTTCATTTTCAAAAAAATAAGAAATTCCCTCCTGGTCTAAAATATGTTTCAGAACAACAATTTCATGCGAGTAATTAAAAATAGCAATGGTT
The DNA here is from genome assembly GCF_048158545.1 of Flavobacterium melibiosi. Classification (NCBI taxonomy): domain Bacteria; kingdom Pseudomonadati; phylum Bacteroidota; class Flavobacteriia; order Flavobacteriales; family Flavobacteriaceae; genus Flavobacterium; species Flavobacterium melibiosi. The sequence goes on from NZ_JBLNKU010000004.1 coordinate 34,168, forward strand.
TGAAAATCTTCCATTTTAATTGTTTTTATAAAGATACAACTATTCTGTAAAGTTATATTTTCTTTAAAACTGCTAACCGTTTATTGATAACGATTAACTATTTCGTAATTTTATGCGCAATAAGAAAAGAAGTATGAGTAAAAGATTAAGAAAGCCGATCAAAAAAGAGAAAGATTTCTCTGATAAAATATTAAAAATATTGTCACAAAGTGCTAATAAAGCATTCAATTATAAACAAATAGGAGCAAAGCTGGAACTCGATGATACCCAAAGCAGAAATCAAATTATAAAAGATTTGAAGATTCTTGCCTCTCAAGATAAAATTATAGAATCAGAACCTGGAAAGTATCTAGTAAAAGCGGTAAGCAAAGACTATTACGAAGGTAAGATTGATATGACAGGTCGTAAAACAGCTTATTTTGTTTGTCCAGATTTAGAAGAAGATGTTTTCATTCCCACCAATAATTTAAATCACGCTTTAGATAAAGATATTGTAAAAGTTTATGTTTACAATAGAAGAAAAGGGAAAAGACCTGAAGGTGAAGTGATTGAAGTGATTGAAAGAAATAAAACGGACTTTGTGGGTGTTATTGATATCCAGAAAAATTTCTCTTTTGTTTCTACTGCCAATCCAAAAATGTACACGGATATTTTTATTCCAAAAGATAAAATAGGAGAAGCGGAGCAAGGCGATGTGGTTTTAGTTCATATCGAAGATTGGCCGGATAGAGCCGATAGTCCTTTTGGAAAAGTAATCAAAGTATTAGGAAAACCAGGAGAACATGATACCGAAATTCACGCTATTCTTGCTGAATATGGCTTGCCGGCTGAATTTCCTATAGAAGTAGAAACTTATGCCCAAAAGATAGATACATCGATCGAAGCAAGTGAAATTGCCAAACGTCGTGACATGCGCGATACGTTGACTTTTACTATTGATCCAAAAGATGCCAAAGATTTTGATGATGCCTTATCATTTAAAAAATTAGAGAATGGTAATTACGAAATTGGTATTCACATTGCCGATGTTTCGTATTATCTTGAAGAAGGAACTATCCTGGATGATGAAGCGTATCAAAGAGCTACATCCGTTTATTTAGTGGATAGAGTAGTGCCAATGTTACCGGAAGTATTATCAAATTTTGCTTGTTCATTGCGTCCAAATGAAGAAAAATATACGTTTTCGGCAATATTCGAAATCACTGAAAAATCTCAAGTAGTCAATCAATGGTTTGGTAGAACTGTAATTTATTCGGATCAACGATTCTCGTACGAAGAAGCGCAGTATATCATAGAAACGAAGGACGACGTTATTCCCGAAGAAATTTCAATAACTGGAAGTTCGTATCAAGTTTCATCAGCAATTGTTGCTGCGACGCTAAAAATGGACGAATTAGCTAAAATTTTCAGAAAAAGAAGAATGGCCGATGGAGCCATTTCTTTTGATAAAGTAGAAGTGAAATTCAATTTAGATGAAGCCGGTGAACCTCAAGGTGTTTATTTTAAAGTTTCCAAAGATGCGAATCATCTGATTGAAGAATTCATGCTTTTGGCCAATAAAAAAGTAGCAGAATACATTGGAAAACAAAAGAAAACCTTCATTTACAGAATTCATGATGAACCAAACGAAGATAAATTAATTGCCATGCAAACGGTGATTGCCAAATTTGGTTACAAAATTGATTTTAGAAACAAAGGTGATATTTCAAAATCATTGAATGCTTTGATGGAAGAAGTAAATGGTAAAAAAGAACAAAATTTAATTGATACGCTTGCGATTAGAAGTATGAGTAAAGCCAAATATTCTACGGATAACATAGGACATTATGGTTTGGCTTTTGATTATTATTCGCATTTTACATCACCAATTCGTCGTTATCCGGATGTAATGGTGCATCGATTATTACAGCATTATTTGGACGGAGGAAAATCTGTTGATGAAGAAACGTATGAAACAAAATGTTTGCATTCTTCCACAATGGAAGGTTTAGCAACCAATGCAGAACGCGATTCTATCAAATACATGCAGGTAAAATACATGCAAGATCATCGGGATCAGGAATTTTTAGGAGTAATTTCTGGCGTGACAGAATGGGGAATTTATGTAGAAATTATCGAAAATAAATGTGAAGGAATGTGTAGAATTCGTGATATAAAAGACGATTATTACACCTTTGACGAAAAACAATATGCACTAACCGGCGCAATTTCTGGTAAATTATTACAATTAGGAGATGAAATTTACGTTAAAGTAAAAAATGCCGATTTAGTTAAAAAACAACTGGATTTTAATTTTTTAAGAAGAATTGAAGAACCAATTAAATAAAAAAAATGAAAAAATTAGTGATTATTGCCTTTGTATTGTTAACTCAAATTACAAATGCTCAGGTAAGCAGAAACTTAGGAGATTTTGATGAAGTAAAAGTATTTGATAAAATCAATGTAAAATTAATTCCAGCTTCAGAAAATAAAATAGTTATAACAGGAGACAGAGCAGATGAAGTAGAAACGGTAAATAAAAATGGTGAACTGAAAATTAGAATGCCATTTCCACAATTGTTATCAGGTGATGCTATCACAATAAAATTATATTTTAAAAATATTGAAAGTATCAGTGCAAGCGAGGGAAGTTATGTATCAAGTGAAACTGATTTTAAACAAACAATATTGGATTTGAATGCAAAATCAGGAGCAGAGATTAACATTGAAATTGATGTTGATAAAGTGAATGTAAAAGCTAGTGCAGGCTGAATAATTGATGTTTCTGGAAAAGCCACAAATCAAGATGTTGTTATTACTTCTGGTGGAATTTTGAAAGCATCTGATTTACTTACTTCACAAACAACAATAAGTGTTTCTGCAGGAGGAAAATCTGAAATTTATGCTACTACATTGGTTGATGCAAAAGTGAAAGCAGGAGGCTCTATTTTTATTTACGGTAAACCAAAACAGATTAATAAAGAAGTTTTTATTGGTGGAACAATCTTAGAAAAATAATAGTTTTGCATTTCTATTCTGATAAATTTTAAATTTTAATGATAAACGATATTTTATCTGGTATTCCTTGGGGAATTTTTTTGAGTTTTATGATTGGTCCTGTTTTTTTTATTTTACTGGAAACAAGTATTATAAAAGGATTTAGAGCTGCTTTAGTATTTGATTTAGGAGTAGTTTCAGGAGATATTGTTTTTATTGGAATTGCTTATTTAGGAAGCTACAGGTTGATTCAAAGTTTAAAAGATCAACCGGCACTTTTTATTTTTGGAGGTGTATTGATGTTGGTTTATGGTATAATTTCCTTTATACAATTAAAAAAAGAAGAAAAAATAAATACAGATATTATTGACAGGGAAATAGTCAAAAAAAACTATTTAAGCCTTTTTATAAAAGGGTTTTTGTTAAACATTATCAATATAGGCGTTCTTGGTTTTTGGTTGGCCATTATTATTTCAGTAGGACCAAAACTAGAAATGCAAACCTCCAGAATGATAACTTTTTTTACATCAGTAGTGGTTTCTTATTTACTTATAGATTGTATTAAAATATTATTAGCCAAACAATTAAAAACAAAACTAACACCTGTAAACATTCTTAAAATTAAAAAAGGAATCAGTATTGTAATGATGGTTTTTGGGATGGTTTTAATAACTCAAGGTTGGTTCCCAGAAGAGAAAGCAATGGTTAAAAAAGCGTTTGAAAAGATTGATAAATAGGTAAAAACGTTTTTCTTTCAAAAATAAAAAAGTCTAAATTCGATAGAAATATTCAGATTTAGACTTTTTTTGTAACAAATTTAGTAATTACAGCATTTCTTAAATGAAGTTATATTTTATATGTTGAAAATTCCAAACCATTTAAGGAATTTAAGTTTCATCAATAAATATTATGCTTTTTCGTAATAATACCTACAAAGAATCTGTGCCAATCCGTTTAATCTGTATAATCTGTGTGCTATTTTTTACCCCTAGGTAACATTGCTGATTAGTATTAAAACTCAATTTTATAAATATATTAATGGTTTACAATTGAGATATTTATATTAAAATTAGCCATAAAAAAACCTTCAAGTTTCCTTTAATATTTTAGTCGCATTGTCCGGATTCGAACCATAACTTTACTTAATTTTTTTTTAAATTAGCCATAAAAAAAACCTCCATTTTCCTTGAAGGTTTTAGCTGCATCTCCCGAAGTTTCGGTACGGATTCAAACTAAATTTAGCATTTCTTATATTCCTTATATGTTGAAAATTCCAAACCATTTAAGGAATATAAGTTCATTTAAGTTTCATCAATAAATATTATGCTTTTTCGTAATAATACCTACAAAGAATCTGTGCCAATCCGTTTAATCTGTATAATCTGTGTGCTATTTTTTACCCCTAGGTAACATTGCTGATTAGTATTAAAACTCAATTTTATAAATATATTAATGGTTTACAATTGAGATATTTATATTAAAATTAGCCATAAAAAAACCTTCAAGTTTCCTTTAATATTTTAGTCGCATTGTCCGGATTCGAACCATAACTTTACTTAATTTTTTTTTTAAATTTGACATAAAAAAACCTCCAGATTGCTTTGAAGGTTTCATCTTTTCGTCCGGATTCGAACTTATGTTTATTTAATTTTTTCTAAAAATTTACCATAAAAAAAACCTCCAAATTGCTTTGAAGGTTTTAGAGGCATCGTCCGGATTCGAACCGGAGTAGGAGCTTTTGCAGAGCCCAGCCTAGCCGCTCGGCCACGACGCCGTAGTTGAACGGATGGCAAAAGTAACTAAAAAGTTTAAAGTTTAAAAGTTTAAAGTTTAAAAAGTTTAAAAAATATTTATTAAACCCTTTGAAACATTTTTAATTTAACTTCTATATTCTTCCATTTCAATTGTAACCGCTTCAACGTCACCACCAATAGGAGGATTTAATTTTGAAACACCCAGAATAACTCTTGAAATGGCTGGAACTTCTTTCATAATCCTGGCAATGATACGTTGTGCAACATGTTCTAATAAGTTGGCTCTTATAGCCATTTCTTCAACCACAATTTGGTTTAACAACACATAATCAACTGTATCAACCAAGTTATCTGTAATTGATGATTGTCGCAAATCTGTTTTAACTTTTAAATTAACTGAATAATCAGAACCAATTTTTCCTTCTTCAATCAAACAACCATGATAGGAGTAGGTTCTGATATTTTTTAGTTTTATAAATCCCATTTTTTAATTTTTTGTTCAAAGTTTTTTAGGTTTAAAGCTATCTCTGGTAACTTTAAACAGTAAACTTTAAACCATTTATTTATCTTTGCTAAAATTAAACAAAAAAATGTCAACCGAAGAAAAATCACTCCATTTTATAGAACAAATCATTGAAGACAGTTTATCCAATGGTTTTCCACAAGATAAATTACGTTTTCGTTTTCCGCCGGAGCCCAATGGGTATTTACACATTGGTCACGCCAAATCTATTTGCTTAAATTTTGGTTTAGGATTAAAGTACAATGCGCCAGTTAATTTGCGTTTTGATGATACTAATCCAGCCAAAGAAGAGCAGGAATATGTAGATGCTATCAAAGAAGATTTGAAATGGTTGGGTTTTAATTGGACCGAAGAATTATACTCTTCTGATTATTTTCAGCAGTTATACGAATGGGCGTTTGCCATGATTAAAAACGGTAAAGCGTATATAGACAGTCAATCTTCTGAAGACATGGCGATTCAAAAAGGAACGCCAACACAACCCGGAGTTGATGGACCTTACAGAAACCGTTCCATTGAAGAAAATCTTACTTTATTCGAAGGAATGAAAAATGGTGATTTCCCGGAAGGAAGTCATGTTTTACGTGCCAAAATTGATATGACTTCAAAAAACATGCTGATGCGTGATCCGTTGATGTATCGTATTTTACACCGTCATCATCACAGAACAGGGAATGATTGGAATATTTATCCAATGTATGATTATGCACATGGAGAAAGTGATTATATAGAGCAAATTTCGCATTCTATTTGTACACTTGAATTTGTCATGCACCGAGAATTATACGATTGGTTTTTAGATCAGATTTATGATGAATCAAAAGTAAGACCACATCAATATGAATTTGCTCGTTTGAACTTGAATTACACGGTAATGAGCAAGCGAAAACTGTTGCAATTGGTTCAGGAAAATATAGTAAATGGTTGGGATGATCCTAGAATGCCAACGATTTCAGGATTGAGAAGAAGAGGATATACAGCTGCTTCAATTCGTAAGTTTTGTGATATAATTGGTGTTGCCAAAAGAGAAAATATAATTGATTTTTCACTTTTGGAATTTTGTTTACGTGAAGATTTAAACAAAACTGCCCCAAGAGTTATGGCAGTTTTAGATCCAATAAAATTGGTGATTACGAATTATCCTGAAGATAAAGAAGAATGGCTAGAAGCGGAAAATAATCAAGAAGATGAAAGTGCAGGATTTAGAAAAGTTCCTTTTTCAAGAGAATTATACATTGAAAGAGAAGACTTTTTAGAAGAAGCACCAGCCAAATTTTTTCGTTTGAGTTTAGGTAGAGAAGTACGTTTAAAAAATGCTTATATTATTAAAGGAGAACGTGTTGTAAAAGATGCTGCAGGAACTATTACTGAAATTCACGTGACTTATGATGAAGACAGTCGAAGCGGAAGTGGGAGTGAAGCCAGCCAAAGAAAAGTGGCCGGAACCTTGCATTGGGTTTCCATACAACATGCTTTAGAAGCTGAAGTTCGTTTGTACGATCGTTTGTTTATTGATGAAGCACCAGACAGTCATAAGGAGAAAAATTTCTTAGAATTTATGAATCCAAGTTCGTTACAAATTGTAAAAGGATTTGTAGAACCAAGTTTGGCAACGGTACAATCAGATGAAAAATTCCAGTTTCAACGTTTGGGTTATTTCAATGTTGATAAAGATACAGTTGAAGGTAAAATTGTCTTTAATAAAACCGTTGGATTGAAGGATGCTTGGGAAGAGAAAGGTAAAAAAGAAGAAAATTTATTGATGAACACCCAAAAAGAAATCAATAAATATGTAAAGGAAAAAGACGAAAAGAATGCGAATTTGATTCTAAACAACATTGTTGATAACATAAAAAGTATTGATAACTACAGTTTAATTATTCAGACTATTGTCAAAAATATTAAGAATGATAATAACTCGTTGTTGTTTTCTAATTTGATTTTACATCATTCAGATAAAGTACATGTAAAAGATATTGAAGAAGAATCTTTGACAAAATTATACACGATGTCATTAAAAAGTCAAATGGCTGCCGTGAGAATTTTAGCGATTCAAAATTTACAAAATGATTTGAATAATTTTAGTCTTTTCGAAACACAGCTTTCAGAATTAAAGAAGAATGAAAAAAACGAAAAAGTTTTAGAATTATTAAATGGACTAAAATTTTAGGACTAAATTTATAGTATAGATTTTAATGATTAAAAGCGTCTTTTATAAGGCGCTTTTCTTATTATAGTAAATTGATATTAAAATTTAATTTACTATAATATTTACTAATTAAAAACAACTTAAATAAACTGGATTTAAAGCATTTTTTTAAGTTTTACTAGTTCTAATATACTTGTTAAAGATTTGTTTTACTAGCGTGTTTTATTTCGTTTTTTAGCCTTGTTTAAAATAAATTAACTGCTTGTTAACAGCGATATGTTAATAAAATTAGTAATTTTAGTAATTAACAATCAAAAATGGAATATCATGTCGAATAACGCAGGAAATACATTATTGGCTCTATTAACTGGTGCGGCCATTGGAGCTGGAATTGGGATTTTGTTTGCGCCAGATAAAGGTACAAGAACAAGAGAAAAATTTAAAGATGGTTACGATGATGCCAAAAGAGATTTAAAACATAAATTCGAAAATGCATCGGATGAATTGAAAAGCACATTTTCTTGTGACAAAAAATACGATCTACAAGAAACGTATGAAGATTTGATTTCAAATGTGAGTCATAAAGCAGAAGACGTGATTTCTTTTTTAGAAACAAAATTGGCTGAATTGAAAGAACAAAACGCTAAACTTCAAAAATAATATTGGTTACTTTCTAATTGATATTAAAAATAAATAAATTATGGCTTTTGAAGAATTAAAAGAAAATACTGAGGATATTCAGGAACAAATCCAAGAATATTTAAAAAGCAATAAGGCTTATTATAAATTGTGGGGTTTTAAAGTAGCAATGAAATCTACTACCATGATTCTTAAGTTCACATTGATTTTTTTGTGTTTTAGTATGGTTTTATTATTTTGTTCCGTAGCTGCAGCTTTGGCAATAGGAAATTCTTTAGATAGTTATCCGTTGGGATTTTTAATTATCGGGGGTGTTTATCTTATTGCAACGGCTTTTTTATTTTTAATTAAAGATAAAATCGTTGAAGGACCAATGATGGAAAGATTTTCAGAAATATTTTTTAACGACTAAAATTATGGAAACTAAAAAATATTCTTCTTATGCTCAGATAGAAAGGGAACTGGAAATCTTAAAAATTGAAAAAGAAATCAGTTATCAAAAATTGGTTTATGGTGTTAAAAAAACTAAAGAGAGTTTTACACCACAAAACATTGTAAGTGATTTAATAGGAACCTATAGTTCCGCTATTCCTTACGGAACTATAGTATCAACGGCACTTCCTTTTATACTGAATAAAGCGGTTCCGTTTGTTAAAAATTGGTTAGCAAAAAGAAAAAGAGGCAATTAAGCCTCTTTTTCTTTAAATAACCGAGATTGTTATATTTCTATTTCAGGATTTTCTGAATCTTTTGGAGCTTGATAAGCTGTATGTTCATCTGTTTTTGGTTTTGGTTTTCTGCTGCTTTTCTTCATCATTTCGCCCACTTGATTTGATGCAGAAAATGAAGCTACCATGTTATTCAGCATATCACTTCCGGCTTGAGGGGAATTGGGTAATAAAATCAAATTAGAATTAGTGTCTGCGCCAATAGCCTGTAGGGTATCATAATGTTGCGTAACCACAATCAAAGCCGAAGCTTCCTGAGAGTTTATACCGACTTTATTTAGGACATCAACACTTTCTACCAAACCTCTTGCAATTTCACGTCTCTGGTCAGCAATACCTTGCCCTTGTAAACGTTTGCTTTCGGCTTCTGCTTTAGCTTTAGCCACAATTCTAATTCTTGATGCTTCTGCTTCAAATTCTGCAACGGTTTTCTCTCTATCTGCTGCATTAATTCTGTTCATCGCATTTTTCACCTGAATATCTGGATCAATATCGGTTACCAATGTATTGATGATCGTGTAACCATAAGTAGTCATCGCTTCGTTTAATTCTCTTTTTACAGCAATGGCAATATCATCTTTTCTTTCAAAAACATCATCTAATTTCAGTTTTGGTACCTCGGCACGAACAACATCAAATACATAAGAAGTAATTTGATCGTGTGGATATTCCAGTTTGTAAAAAGCATCATAAACAGTTTCTTTTACTACCATAAATTGAACCGAAACCTTTAGTTTTACAAAAACGTTGTCTTTGGTTTTGGTTTCTATGATAACATCTAACTGTTGAATTTTTAGATTTACACGCCCGGCAATTCTATCAATTAAAGGAATTTTAAGTTGCAAGCCAGATTGTCTGATACTTAAAAATTTTCCGAATCGTTCAACAACAACAGAGGTTTGCTGCTTGACGGTAAAAAAAGCAGAAAGGAAAATAAATAATCCGAATACAAGAAAAATAATTAATGGAATGTCCATAGTAAGAATAAATTAGTTAAAAAATTACTGTTAAATTACAAAAAAACTTTAGGTTTGTCTTTGTTTAATTTAATTTTATGAAAAAGGGATATCTTACTTTAGTTTTTATTTTAATTTCCGTAACAGTTATTGCTCAGTATGACTATAGGGATTCTAACAGGATAGGTATTAGTTTTGGTGTCAATCAATTTACTTTGAATACAAATAATTTCCAAACTAAACCTGCCACAGGATGGAATGCCGGACTTTCTATGCGTGGAAATTTCTATAATAATTGGGATATGGTTTATGCGATGCAGTTTAGTGAAAATAATTTTTCAGTAGCTACAAGAAGTCTTTTTTTAGCAAATAAAGATGTAAATTATAAACTGGCTTCTGCTCAAATATCATTGCAATTGAGTTATAAATTGATCGAAAATAATTTGAGTGTTGAATTTGGACCTTTAGTTCAAGTAAATGGAAAATTTAAAGTAGCTGCTGAAAACGAAAATAATATAATTTCAGGAACCACTTTGCTTGCCAAAGATATTGTGGATATTTCCAAGTTTAATTTTTATCCAACAGTTGGAATCACTTTTGGAGTTCGTCATTTCAGAGCTAATCTTTCGTATCAATATGGAGTAAATAACATGCTTGAAAACTTAAACAACAAAAATTTAGGAGTCAATTTCAAAGGGAATCCAGGGATTATAAATGGGAATTTGATTCTTTATTTATAAGAAAAATTATATTAAAAAACACAATTGATCCCTCTAATGTTTTATATTTGAGGGATTTCTATTTTTAACTTAATAACTAAATTTATTTATGAAAAAGCCACTTTTTTATTTTGTATTATTATCTAGCATTTATATGAATGCTCAAACTACTATTGTTGAAGAAAAATTTACCGATGATAGTACTCCAATGCGCTACCATTATCTTCCTAAAAGCAATAAAATTGTTATAGAAAAAGGCTCATATGTATTTAGGTCTTTTAATAGAAGGATAAATAACATAAGTAGTTATGATTGTTACGGTAAAAAAGAAATTTTGATAAATAATTTTGAATGCTTATTATCAAATTTTTCTATTACCGAAAATACATTTTTATTAGATGATTTTTCAAAATACGGGAATCCAAGCTATAAGTATGTTGTTAATGGGAAACAAACACCTACTTTAAATTATTCAGATGTAAGTCGTAATTATGGAGATCGTATTTTTAGTGTTAATGATCTTAACTATACATTTGGTAAAAAGTATTTTAATGATAAATACGAATTAGATATTGTTGATGAAAAAGGAAAAAACAAGGTCAATTTTGAGAAAGATGAACTTTATTTAGAGACTTTAGATTTTTTTTCAAAGGACAAAAGGATTATACCTATTATCAAACCTGATTTAAATAGATTATTAAATGAACAGTCAATAAAAACAGAGGAATTTTTAGGATATTCTGCAAATCTAATTGATAATGACAAATTTGAAATTATAACTAAATCTATTTCAAAAGATTATAAATCTTCTATTTTGTTTAGAACTTTTTACAACATGGATGGAAAAATAATTGAAGAGCAAAAACTCAATATTTCGTTACCTTCGGAATATTTGGTATATTCAGCCAACAATGCGGCGCGTATGCATGCTTCTAGAAATGGATTACTAATATTTTTCACAGATTTAGCAATTAATGATTTTATAGTGGATAACATAACTAAAGATATTTATGTTTTTGGTTTGTTTGGTGATAAAGCCAAAAATCTTAATGACGACAATTCCCCATCGGGTTATTATGTTTTTAAATTTGATAAAGAAGGTAAAAAAGTTTGGGAATCAATAAACAGAATTGATGACAAGGATGATTTTAATAAAAAAATTCATTTGGTAAAGGTTTTTAGTTCACTTTCATTTAGCAGTAACGGTTTACTTTTTGAAACAGGAGGCAGGTTTAAAGAAAATTATTTTCATTATAGCTTTATAGATAAAAACACAGGCAAAATTTCAAATAAAAATAAAATTTCTTATAAAGAAGATACGATATACACATTTAAAGGAGACTATAGGGCTTTCTTCCTTTCTTTTAATAAATGTGAAGGTTATAAAAATAAAGTATTTGATAATGACGGTTTGATAGCTATTGATACAAACAAAAAAGTAGCAGATTATTTGAAAAATATAGATTCAAAAAAGAAATTATTTTTCAATACTATTATTTCTGAAAAAGGAATTTGGCTACTAGAATCTGATAATGAAGACTATTATAAAGTTACTTTCTTTAAGGTATAAGTATAAAAAAAGCCTCCAATCCAGATTCAGGATTAGAAGCTTTTTTATCATTAAACCCTTTCAATCCCGAAGCTTCGGGACTGAAAGGGTTCTTTTTTTACAAAGTAGCTATAGCTTTTTGAATTCTGTTAATCGTTTCGTCTTTTCCAATTACTTCAACGATATCAAATAGGTGAGGACCTTTCAGCGCGCCAACCAAACTCAAACGAAACGGTTGCATTACTTTTCCCATTCCAATTTCATTTTTCGTCATCCAGTCTTTGACAATCGTTTCGATATTCATAGAAGTGAAATCGGTAATTTCCTCCACAACAGAAATCAATTCCTGCATTAATGCCGGTGTTTCTTCCTTCCAGTTTTTACTGGCTTTTTCATCATACGCTGTTGGAGCCACAAAAAAGAAATCACTCATTTCCCAAAATTCAGAAACAAAATGCGCGCGTTCCTTGATTAAAGAAACCACTTTTGTTAAGACATTTTCGGCTACAGAAAACCCTTTTTCAGCCAAAATAGGAGCATAGGCTTTCGCCAAAGTTGCATCTTCCTGCTTGATTAAATATTGGTGATTGAACCATTTATTTTTTTCCGGATCAAATTTAGCCCCAGCTTTATGAACTCTGTTCAAGTCAAATGCTTCCACTAATTCTTCCAGCGTGAATAATTCTTTATCCGTTCCGTCATTCCAACCTAATAAGGCTAAAAAGTTGATTACGGCTTCCGGGAAAAACCCTTTTTCTCTATAACCAGATGAAACGCCTTCTATGGTTTTCCAATCCAATGGAAATACAGGAAATCCCATCTTGTCACCGTCACGTTTGGATAATTTTCCGTTTCCAACAGGTTTCATAATCAATGGTAAATGTGCAAATTCCGGTGCTTCCCAACCAAATGCTCTGTACAATAAAACGTGCAAAGGCATTGATGGCAACCATTCTTCACCACGAATTACATGAGAAGTTTCCATTAAATGATCATCCACAATATTAGCCAAATGATACGTTGGCATTCCGTCACTTTTGAACAATACTTTATCGTCTAAAAGATTAGTTTCAAATTTCACATCACCACGAATAATGTCATGCAAATGCAACGTTTCATTCACCGGAGTTTTAAAACGGATGACATAATGTTCTCCATCAGCAATTCTTTTAGCAGTTTCATCTGCAGAAATCACTAACGAAGTGTCTAATTTTTCTCGGTTATGGTGATTGTATATAAAGGTTTTTCCTTGTTCTTCTTCTAATTTTCTTGCTGCATCCAAAGCTTCTGCCGTATCAAAAGCATAATACGCATTTCCTGTATTGATTAATTCAGCAGCATATTGTTGGTACAAATCTTTTCTTTCGCTTTGACGGTATGGACCAAATTTTTCGTTTTTACCAATAGTCTCATCTGGCGCAATTCCTAACCATTCCAGTGCTTCCATGATATATTCTTCGGCACCGGGAACAAAACGATTTTGATCCGTATCTTCAATTCTCAGGAAGAAAACGCCATTGTTTTTTTTGGCAAACAAATAATTGAATAATGCGGTACGAACTCCGCCAATATGTAAAGGTCCAGTTGGACTTGGTGCAAAACGCACCCGAACTTGTTTAGACATTGCTGTAATTTTTTTGCAAAGATAAGAAGTTCTTTTCGCCACGAAGACACAAAGACACAAAGTTCTCTTTTATTTAATCACCAAATAAGGTATTTTGATATAAACTTTATATGTTCTTAAATTCTTTATATGGTTTAATTTTTTTAATCCTTTGTGAACTTTAGAAACTTTATGGTGAACCAGTAATCAACTTTTTTGATTATTATATTTTTAACATGGACTGAATTTAAAAATGGTTACTTTTATTGGTTATAAAAACATGTTATAAATTTTGGAGCACTCAAATTTTATTTATCAAAAATTAGAAGCTTTCATCAGGAAGTTTTATACCAACGAATTGATACGGGGAACTATTTTCTTTATCGGTTTAGGATTGTTGTATTTTCTATTTACGCTTTTTGTCGAATATTTTCTTTGGCTCAAGCCAATGGGAAGAACCATTTTATTTTGGACTTTCATTGGAGTAGAATTGTATTTGTTGTTCCGTTTTATTTTGTTTCCAATTTTTAAATTATTCAAGCTTCAAAAAGGAATCGATTACAACCAGGCTTCGGCAATTATTGGAAATCATTTTGCAGAAGTTAGCGACAAACTGACTAACTTTTTACAATTATCAAATACGAATGAACATCAAATCAAATCGGAATTATTAGCCGCTTCGATTGAACAAAAAGCCAATGCATTGCAACTAATCCCTTTTGGGAACGCCATAAATTACAACGGAAACAGAAAGTATTTTCCTTTGGCTTTAATTCCAATTCTGTTATTTGCTTTCTTTTATTTCTCCGGAAACAGCAGCATGATTTCACAAAGTTTGAATAGAGTAGTGCATTTCAATTCGGCTTTTCTGCCGCCTGCTCCTTTTAAATTCGTGATTTTAAATTCGAATTTACAAACCGAACAAGGAAAGGATTTTATACTTCGAATAAAAACCGAAGGTAAAATCGTTCCTGAGAATGCGATGATTTTCATTGACGACGAAAGTTATTTTATGGAATCAGTTAAAGCAGGAGAATTTCAATTTAAGATGGCAAAGCCTTCAGAAAATATTTTGTTCCACGTGGAGGGAAATGCTATTTCTTCACAGGATTATGAATTGAAAGTGATAACTGTTCCTTCGATAGCTAATTTCGAAATGCAGTTGAACTTTCCTTCGTATTTGAATAAAAAAGCAGAAACAATCAAAGGAACAGGAAATGCGGTTATTCCAGAAGGAACGCGTGTAACTTGGAAAATGAATACACAAGCGACACAAAACGTGGAGTGGATGGATGGAATTACGAAAGCTTCTTTTTCGAAAACAGAAAACACCTTTATTTTATCCAAAAATATACTTCAAAACACAGATTATCAAATTCTTACTTCAAATGAGAAGGTAAAAAACCACGAAAAACTCAATTATCAGTTTACAATTGTCAAAGATCAGTTCCCAACGATCAATGTGAACAATGCACCGGACAGTTTGAAGGTTGCTAAGAACTATGTTTTAGGTCAAATCTCGGATGATTATGGTTTGTCAAGACTTCAGATTGTTTATTACGAAAGTGAGAAACCACAAACTGCTAAACGTGGAACAATTGCTATTAAGAAAAGTGCTTTTGATCAATTCGTATTTTCGTTTCCAAGCAATCTTCCGGTGGAGCAAGGCGTGTCTTATGATTATTATTTTGAAGTTTTTGATAACGATGCCATCCATAATTTCAAAAGTACGAAGTCTTCAGTTTTCTCGAATCGCGTTGCTACAAATGAAGAGAAGGAAGATCAAATTTTGCAACAGCAAAATGACAACATCAATAGTTTAGAGAAGTCTTTAAAAAACCAGGATAAGCAAATGGCTGAAATGGAGAAGTTGCAAAAAACCGGAAAAGAAAAAGAAAACTTGGATTTCAAAGATCAGCAAAAAGTAAATGATTTTATCAAACGTCAAATGAAACAAGATGGGATGATGAAAGAATTTACTAAAAAAATGAACGATAATTTGGAGCAATTCAAAATCGATAAAAAGGATGAATTAAAAGAAGAGCTTCAGAAACGAATGGACAAAGCCGAAAAGGAATTGGAAAAAAACCAGAAGCTTTTAGACGAATTGAAAGAACTGAACGATAAAATCCAGAATGAAGAGTTGTTGTCCAAGTTGGATAAATTCAAACAAAACAGTAAAAACCAAACTAAGAATTTGGAACAGTTGGTGGAATTGACGAAGAGGTTTTATGTAGAAAAGAAAGCAGAACAATTAGGAGACAAACTGGACAAGCTTTCTGAAAAACAAGATAAATTATCTAATGATGAAAAGGAAAATAAATTGGACAAACAAGAAGATATCAATACTGAGTTTGACAAAATCCAAGAAGATTTAAATGATCTGGAAAAAGAAAACAAGGAATTAAAATCACCTTTGGACTTGCCTAAAGACGATGCTAAAGAAATAAGTATTGATGACGATTTAAACAAAGCTTCTGAGGAATTAAAGAAAGACAAAAAAGACAAAGCCAAACCAAATCAAAAAAGCGCCTCCAAAAAGATGAAAGAGATGGCGCAAAAAATGGCACAAACTTTGGAGGAAAGTGAGATGGAACAGTTGCAGGAAGATGTTGCAATGTTGCGACAAATTTTAGACAATTTATTAGCGTTTTCTTTGTCACAAGAAGACTTGATGAATCAGTTTAAAAAGCACAAATCAGGGTCTCCGGCTTTTAATAAAAATATTAAAATCCAACAGGATTTAAAACAACAGTTCAAGCATGTTGATGATAGTTTATTTGCGATGTCGTTGCGCAACCCAAAAATAGCGGAGGATATAACCAAAGAAATTGGCAATGTAGTTTACAACGTCGATAAATCGTTATCCAGTTTAACAGATGCTCAAGTGCCAAAAGGTTTGTCGCACCAACAGTACACCATTTCAGCTGCTAACAAATTAGCAGATTTTCTAAGTGACATGCTTAACAATATGCAAATGCAAATGTCAGGAATGGGTTCAGGTAAACCAAAACCGGGTCAAGGACAAGGAATGCAACTCCCTGATATTATTAAAAAGCAAGAAGGTCTTGGAGAGAAAATGAAAGACGGAATCAAGAAAGGGGAGAAACCCGGTGACAATCAAAAAGGACAAAACGGCAAACAAGGCAAGCCTGGTGAGTCTGGTCAAGAAGGTGAGGGCGGTGAAGGTGATGCGCAAGCTATAATGGAAATTTATAAAGAGCAAAAGCAATTGCGTGAAGCATTGCAAAACGAATTGAACAAACAAGGATTGGGTGGAAATGGACAAAGCGCTTTAGAACAAATGAAGCAAATTGAAAAGCAATTATTGAACAAAGGTTTTAAGAACGAAACGCTTCAAAAGATACTGAATGTGAAACAGGAATTATTGAAATTGAATTCCGCTATTCAGCAACAAGGAGAGGAAAATAAACGCCAATCGGAAACCAATAAAAAGGAGTTTAATAATCAATCTAATGCGCTGCCAGTTGCTTTATTAGATTATTTGAATAGCATAGAAATATTAAATAGACAATCCTTACCTTTGCGCTCGAATTTTAATCAAAAGGTTCAAGAATATTTTAATAAAAAATGATTAATTTTAATTACGAAACCGACTTTAATTTAGACAACGAAGAAGCTACTGCTGTTTGGTTGGGAAATGTTATTACCTCGGAAAACAAGAAAGAAGGAGAGATAAATTACATCTTTTGTGATGATGAATATCTTCATAAAATAAATGTCGAGTATTTGGATCACGATACGCTAACGGACATCATCAGCTTTGATTATTCTATGGGTAATGAATTGCATGGTGATATTTTTGTTTCTATCGAAAGAGTGAAAGACAACGCCGCTGACTTTAATGTTTCTTTTGAGGAAGAATTAAAGCGCGTTTTAGTTCACGGCATTTTACACTACTGTGGCTACAAAGATAAAGGGGAAGCCGAAGAGCTTTTAATGCGTTCTAAAGAGGATGAAAAAATCGCTATGTTTCACGTGGAACAGTAGCGCTGTTTTTGTTTTTAAATCGAAAGTGTTTCACGTGGAACATTTAGTATTGGTTTGAAAATACGTTTACAATGTTTCACGTGGAACAAAATATAGATTTCAAAATTACAATCCTGAACAAGGATTAAATTATAAAAGAAGATGTTTCTAAATGAATATGATGTAATCGTTGTGGGTGCAGGGCATGCTGGTTCAGAAGCTGCTGCCGCTGCCGCAAATTTGGGTTCAAAAACCTTGTTGGTTACAATGAGCTTGCAGAACATTGCCCAGATGTCATGTAATCCAGCGATGGGTGGAATTGCCAAAGGACAAATTGTGCGTGAGATTGATGCGCTTGGAGGATACTCGGGAATTGTTTCGGACAGAACTGCAATCCAGTTCAAGATGCTGAACAAATCCAAAGGTCCTGCAATGTGGTCGCCGCGTGTTCAAAGTGACCGTATGCGTTTTGCCGAGGAGTGGAGAATGATGTTGGAAGGAACTCCAAATCTTGATTTTTATCAAGAAATGGTCAAAGGTTTGATTATTGAAAACGGAAAAATAAAAGGAATCCGAACTTCGTTAGGAGTAGAGATTCGGTCTAAATCGGTTGTGTTGACCAATGGAACTTTTCTGAACGGTTTGATTCATATTGGTGAAAAACAATTTGGTGGTGGAAGAGCAGGCGAGAGTGCCGCGTATGGAATTACCGAAGATTTAGTTGCGGCTGGTTTTCAATCAGGACGAATGAAAACGGGAACACCTCCAAGAGTCGATGGACGTTCTTTGGATTATTCGAAAATGAACGAAGAAAAAGGAGATGCTAAGCCGGATAAGTTTTCCTATTCGGATGTGACTTCGCCGTTGATTCATCAAAAATCGTGTCATATGACCTATACGTCTCTTGACGTTCACGATATTTTAAGAGAAGGTTTTGATCGTTCGCCAATGTTTAACGGAAGAATAAAAAGCCTTGGACCAAGATATTGTCCGTCAATTGAAGATAAAATAAATCGTTTTGCTGATAAGGAAAGACATCAATTGTTTGTCGAACCTGAAGGATGGAATACCTGTGAGGTTTATGTAAATGGATTTTCTACATCGCTTCCTGAGGATATTCAATTCAAAGCCTTGAGTTCTGTTGCGGGATTTGAGAAAGTAAAATTCTTTCGTCCAGGGTATGCAATCGAATATGATTATTTCCCGCCGACACAATTGAAACATACTTTGGAAACAAAATTGGTTGAAGGATTGTATTTCGCCGGACAAATAAACGGAACTACCGGATATGAAGAAGCGGCTTCTCAAGGATTGATGGCTGGAATAAACGCACATTTAAAAGTACATGAAAAAGCGCCGTTAATTTTGAAAAGAGACGAAGCGTATATTGGAGTTTTGATTGATGATTTAATTACGAAAGGAACTGAAGAGCCGTACAGAATGTTTACGTCCCGTGCAGAATACAGAACGCTGTTGCGTCAGGATAATGCCGATTTCAGATTAACGCCAATGTCACATGAAATTGGTTTGGCTTCAGAAGCGCGTTTGCGTAGAATGGAACACAAATTAAATGAATCTGAAAAAATGGTGGCTTTCTTCAAAGAAACAAGTGTTTCGGTTGCGGAAGCAAATCCTATTTTAGAATCAAAAGATACGGCGCTGATTACGCAAGGGGATAAAATGTTCAAAGTATTTTCTCGTCCGCAAATTGATTTAGAAGACATCATGAAATTTGAAAAGGTTGCTGCTTATGTCGCAGAAAATGATTTGGACCAAGAAATTTTGGAACAAGCCGAAATTCAAGTGAAGTATTCTGGTTATATCGAAAAGGAAAGAAATAATGCAGATAAACTGCTTCGATTGGAAGATGTAAAGATTCCTGAAAATTTCGATTACGATAAAATTAAATCGATGTCAATTGAAGCCAAACAAAAATTGAGCAAGATTCGTCCGGTAACTATTTCTCAAGCTTCACGAATCAGTGGTGTTTCGCCAAGTGACGTATCGGTGCTGTTGATTTATATGGGACGATAAGATTTTTGATTAACGATTTTTGATTTTAAATCTGCAATCAAAATTAATAATCTACAATCTTAAATCAACTGTTCCACGTGAAACTACGTTGTGAAGCCTTGCTATAATTGAAGAATCATAAAAATAAATAATTCAGCCCTGAAAGCATCCGTTGGTGTTATCAGGGTTTAGTTTAAAATTAAAATATAAAAGCACTATTAATTAATGGACATTTCAAACCAACAGCCTTTTTTAACCGTTAAAGATTATTCTGTTTCTCAGGAAATTTTCGACTTATATCATGACGCCAAATTAGATATGCTGATTACTTCTCCGCAACCTAGTTTAGAAAATTTAGGAAAGTATTACGAAAGCGTGGATTATATTTCGCACACGGATAGCAAAAGGTCTTTATTTGAAAAAGCATATCATTTTGTAAAAACCATCGCGCTAAAAAACAAACTGAATTTAATTAATTCATTGCAACCGAATAAAGGAAGCATTTTAGATATTGGTGCCGGAACAGGAGATTTTTTATTTGTGGCCAAAGAAAACGGTTGGCACACCATAGGAGTGGAGCCAAGTGAAAAAGCAAAAGCGATTGCAAAAAAGAAAGGTGTTTCATTTGTTGGGGAAACCAGCGAATTAGACAATCATTCTTTTGATGTGATTTCGATGTGGCATGTTTTGGAACACGTTCCAAATTTGGAAAACCAAATCAAAGAATTGAAACGATTATTAAAACCAAATGGAACTTTAATAATTGCTGTTCCAAATTTCAAATCTTTCGACGCAAAACATTACGGAAAGTTTTGGGCTGCTTATGATGTGCCAATTCATTTTTGGCATTTTTCTAAAACGGCTATAAAAATACTTTTTGAAAAAGAAGAAATGAAATTGGTTGAAGTGCTTCCTATGAAATTCGATTCTTTTTACGTCAGCTTACTTTCGGAAAAATACAGAACAGGGAAAATGAATTATATAAAAGCCTT
Organism: Flavobacterium melibiosi; assembly: GCF_048158545.1. Taxonomy (NCBI): domain Bacteria; kingdom Pseudomonadati; phylum Bacteroidota; class Flavobacteriia; order Flavobacteriales; family Flavobacteriaceae; genus Flavobacterium; species Flavobacterium melibiosi. The sequence goes on from NZ_JBLNKU010000004.1 coordinate 54,759, forward strand.
TTTTGTTGGATTGCAATCGAATTGGGAAGCGAAGAAGAATTTTGAGTATTCTTCACACATTTACATCCTAAAAAACAACTAAAAATCAATTTAAGCGTATTTAAGCTTGTTTTTTAGTGTAGTCGAGAGTGAATGTTGGATTTTTAAACTAATTCGTTTATTTAAAAGATATACAACTCACTTTTAATAGTCATAAATTATACATTCATAAATCATAATAATAAAATCTTATATCATAAAAAAGTAGCATTTTGTAAACTTTATGTCAATACTATCTATTTTTTTATATTTTTGTCACCAATACTCAAAACTAGAAATTCATCAAAATGAAAAAAGCATTAGTAATTATCGCACTTTCAATTTCACTCGTATCTTGTAACAAACCGGCCGCAGAAGTTAAGGAAGTAAAAACAGCTTACGTAGATACTTCAGTGTTAATGAAAGAATATACAGAAGCAAAAGACCTTGAGGCAAAATATAAAGCAAAATCGGAAGAAAAAGGAAGACAGCTAGAGGCAGAAATTAATCGTTTCAAACAAGAAGCGGCAGGTTTTCAAGCACAAGCACAAGCCAACGGTCAAGCTTGGGCACAACAAAAAGGTGCTGAATTGCAAAAAAGAGAGCAACAATTGGGTTATGCGCAACAAGCGTTGTCTCAAGAATTGCAACAAGAAAGCGGAAAAGAAATGGATTCTTTAGTAAGCGGAGTGAAAAAATTCATCAAAGCGTATGGTAAAGAAAAAGGATATGCATACATCTACGGTACTGGTGACGCAGCTTCAATTTTATACGCGGAAGACAAATTTGATATCACAAAAGAAATCATCAAAGCCTTGAACGACAAATACAAAGCGCCTGCTAAAACGGAAGAAAAAGTAGAAGCTAAAAAATAATTTTTTTATATTAATTCAAAAAATTGCCTTCGTCTACCCTTAGATTGAAGGCATTTTTTTTGAAGCTATTTCCCGCTATCCGCTGTAATCTCTCGCTTAGCAAGTGTTTTTTCTTACCCATAAAAGGAGCTTCTTTTAGTCGCTCTTTTCCGGCCAGAAAAAATCACTTTCTAAATTTCGAGGATTTCCGCTGCTATCGGGGCTAAAAAATAGTCGAATTATAATCCTAAAATGTTTTCCAAAAATTAAAATAGTGTTCTTAATTTTCAATACTTTAGCTTTATATATACACGCCTAATGCAAACCATTTCAGAAGCCGCCGCTTACACCTTACGATTCATCAATCAAACCCATCGATCCGTTTTCCTGACCGGGAAAGCAGGAACGGGAAAAACCACCCTTTTACGGGAAATTATTCAAACCACGCACAAGAATACTGTAGTTGTGGCACCAACGGGAATTGCCGCTTTAAATGCTGGCGGTGTAACGATTCATTCCATGTTTCAGTTGCCGTTTGGAGGGTTTATTCCGGATAATTCATCGCCTCAATTTTCTGAAAGCACCAAATTTGAAACTAAAGCAACCTTGCGCAGGCATTTCAAAATGAGCGGTTTGAAGAAATCGGTGATTCGCAATATGGAATTATTGATTATTGATGAAGTTAGTATGCTTCGTGCTGATTTACTGGATGCTATGGATTATATGATGCAAACCATCCGTAAAAAAAACAGTGCTTTTGGTGGCGTTCAAGTCTTGTATATTGGCGATTTATTACAGTTGCCACCGGTAATTCGGGACGAAGAATGGCGTACGCTGAAAACGTATTACAAAGGAAAATTCTTTTTCCATTCGCATGTGGTGCAGCAAAATCCACCTTTATACATTGAGTTGTCCAAGATTTTTCGCCAGACTGATGATACGTTTATTTCGGTTTTGAATAATCTGCGCAACAACCAGATTTCGCAGCAAGACATTCAAACCTTAAACCAATACGTAAAACCCAATTTTGATTTAAAAGCAAACAAGGGATACATCACATTAACTACACACAACAACAAAGCCGATACGATGAATGCGCAGGCTTTGGAAGATCTGGAAGGGAAGTTAGTTGTTTATAAACCGGAGATAACCGGAGATTTTCCGGACAAGATATTTCCCGTGGAACAACAACTGCAGTTGAAAGTGGGCGCACAAATCATGTTTGTAAAAAACGATTTGTCCTTTCATAAAAACTTTTTCAACGGAAAGATGGGGGTTATCAAATCGCTTTCGAGTCAGGAAATTCTGGTTCATTTTCCGGAAGAAAACAAAACCATAGAAGTCGAAAAATATGAATGGCAAAACATCCGCTACAAAGTAGACGAAACCACCAAAGAAATTGAAGAAGAGGTTTTGGGAACTTTTGTGCATTATCCCATCAAATTAGCGTGGGCAATTACGGTTCATAAAAGCCAGGGATTGACTTTTGATAAAGCTGCGCTTGATGTTTCGCAGGTTTTTCTTCCGGGACAGGCTTATGTCGCATTATCGCGTTTACGCTCGTTAGAAGGGCTTATTTTGCTTTCTCCGCTGCGCATGAATGGCATTTCAAACGATCAGGATGTGATGGATTATTCATTAAACAAAGCTTCGGATTCGTTTTTAGAGAATGCCTTGCATTTTGAAACCAAAAATTTCATACATAACTATCTGATAAACACATTCGATTGGAGTGATTTGGCTCAGGAATGGCGCAATCATAAATTCAGTTACAACGAAAAATCAGAAATTTCAGAGAAATCCAAGCATGCCGTTTGGGCCAAAAAACAAACGGAAGTTATTGAAGAGCTTTTGGATCCATCCAAAAAATTCATTTCGCAATTGAATAAACTTTTTGGTAAGGAAACCGTCGATTTGAATCATGTTTCGGAACGCATTCAAGCCGCTTTCAGTTATTTTCTTAAACCGATGGACGATTTGGTTTTTGAAATACTTTGGAAACTGGAGGAAGTAAAACGCATCAAGAAAGTAAAAGCATTTTATGATGAATTAATCGTGCTGGAAGAATTGCAAACCAAAGCCGTTTTGCGATTAATGAAAGCCAAATTATTGATAGAAACCGTTGTTGCAGGAGAAACCATTTCGAAAGAGAAATTGACGTCCTCAGAAATAAAAAAATACATCAGCCGAAAAACGGAAGCCATTCAAAATCAATTCAAGGAAGTAAATATCACGTTGATTGAAGACGAAAAAGACGTGGAACGTTATACTTCGAAAAAATCAAAAACAGCAGTACCTAAGAAATCAACGGTTCAGGAAACGTATGAATTGTGGGTGGAAAAGAAATCAATTGCCGATATTGCAATTATCAGAGTGCTGACCAAACAAACAATTTACTCGCATTTTGTAAAACTGATACAAACCAAAGCGGTTTCAATTTCGGAGGTTTTACCGGAGGATAAAATACGGGATTTAGCAGCTGCTTTTGCCGGATACAAAGAAGAATCATTGAATACTTTGATGGAAAAACACGGTCATAAATTTTCTTGGGAAGAAGCGAGAATGTATAAAGCGAGTTTGAATTAAAACCGCAAAGCTTTAAAATTTAAAAACCCTATTCGGTAAGAATAGGGTTTTTGTTTTTATAGTGATTGAATCAATATCCAAGCTTCTGGATTGTGCTTTTCATGAATTTCTTTTTTTGCTTTTTCTGCTTCAGCAAATGTGGCATAGCTGCCATATAAAACTGGGAATAAACCGTTTTTGTTAGGAGCGATGCGTTTGGCATCATATCCTAAGCGAGTTAAAATTCGCAAAGTCTTATTTGCATTTTTTTCTTCTCTGTATACTCCGGCCATAATGTGATACGGCATTTTTGTTTCCTTAGTCGACTTAACGGATAGTGTAACTGCCGGAACCGGACTTTCGATGAAGAAAGTGGCTTGCTGAATTTTATTTTGAACTTGTTTTTGAACGGCAGTTTCAACAAGAATCGTTTCTGAGGCGATTTGGTTTTGATACATTGGATAACCAACACTTCCTGCAAGTCCCAATCCTAATACAAAAATAGCGGCGTATTTTAAATACGGATTCGCTGTTCTTGTTTCTTCAGGGACCATTGTGATGATTGCTTTTTCTTCAATTGCTTCAACTTCTTTTTCGAAGATTGCTCTTTTTACAAGTGGTGAAACAAAAGGAGCCAACCCAAAAGAACTGGTTAAGTAATTCGTTTGATCATAAGGCGTGAAAACTATATTGTGATCCGCGTTCAAACGAAGATCACCAACATTTTTTATAGAAAATACTTGATTTTCTTCTAATGCTTTTTTCCAATTAAAAACCTCATATTGAATTGCGCTTACCGCATATTCATAAGACGTTTTCTCAGCTAAAGCGATATGATTGGCTAATAAGCCATCATTGTTTTTCAAATTAGCATTGAAAGCGATCATTTTTTTGGGAGGAGAAAATGAATTCAAGCTTTCGTTTAGTTTAGCCGATTGAGTTTCGGTCAAAAAAGCTCCCAAACCAGGAACGGTTACACATTGATAACGGTATAAAAGCTGCGCGATGTATAGTTCGATTTTCATACTTACAAAGTTATACAACGAAAATAGTTATCAAAATTTTATTCACAATTTTTATTAACAATCCGCATAAAAATTTATACATTTCACTCTCAAATAATTAGCATGAAAGAGCAGGATTTATTTTATTTATTGGCATTGCAAAGAATAGAAGGAGTGGGCGACATAATGGCCAAAAAACTGCTCACCCATTTTGGAACCGCGGAAGCTATTTTTAACACAAAGGCATCGCAACTTGCTGCTATTGATGGAGTAGGGTCTGTTTTGCTGAAAAATTTAAAGGATAAATCTGTTTTCGATAAAGCAACTCAGGAACTGGAATTTATAAAAGCAAATGAAATCAACCCGGTTTATTTTCAAGACGAGGAATATCCGGAACGGTTGAAACATTGTATTGACGGACCACTTTTATTATTTACTTCGGGAAATATTAATTTAAAAAACAGAAGAATAATTAGCATTGTAGGTACGCGTCAAATTACCTCGTACGGAACGGAATTTTGCAGAAAACTGATTGAAGATTTGGCTCCGCTGGATCCTATAATCGTCAGTGGATTTGCCTATGGTGTTGATATTGTTGCACACCAACTGGCGATGGAACATAATTTACAGACGATAGGAGTAGTGGCACATGGTTTGAACCAAATTTATCCGAAAACCCATAAAAAATACGTGGCCAAAGTAGAACAAAACGGTGGTTTTATGACCGAATTTTGGAGCTCCTCTAATCCGGATAAAGAAAACTTCGTGCGAAGAAACAGAATCGTTGCGGGAATGTCTGAAGCGACAATCGTAATTGAATCAGCGGATAGAGGCGGATCATTAATCACGGCGAACATGGCGAATGATTACAACCGTGATGTTTTTGCGGTTCCGGGGCGTGTTACGGATAAGTTCAGTCAAGGTTGCAACAATTTGATAAAAACCCAAAAAGCAAATGTCTTGACAAGTGCCGCGGATTTGATTTATATTTTGAATTGGGACATTCAAAAAGAAACAAAATCGGTACAAAAACAATTATTTGTAAGCTTAGATGATGACGAACAAAAAGTATATGATTACCTCCTTAAAACTGGAAAAGAACTGATGGATATTATTGCTTTGCGCTGTGATTTTCCTATTTATAAAATCTCTGGAATGCTCTTGAATATGGAACTGAAAGGCGTGATACGGCCTTTACCAGGGAAATTGTTTGAGGCGATTTGATTTTAACATATAAGTCATATAAGCTATTGTGAAATAGTATTACATTAAACTATAGCAACTTTAAAAAAAGCTTGAATGACTTATATGTTTAAAAAACGGATTATTACACCTCAAATCCTAATTTCTCTCTCACTCTTGCTAAAACGCCATTTGCAACAGCAGTAGCTTTTTGGGCACCAATCTTTAAAAGTGCATCTACTTCAGGAAGGTTATTCATGTAGTAATTGTATTTTTCTCTTTCGGTTTTGAAAGTCTCTGTAATCAACTCAAACAACGCTTGTTTGGCATGACCGTAACCGTAATTTCCGCCAAGGTAATTGGCTTTCATAGCTGCTATTTGTTCTTCATTTGCCAATAAAGAATAAATAGCAAAAGCATTGCACGTATCCGGATTTTTAGGATCTTCCAGCGGCGTGCTGTCGGTTTCAATACTCATCACTTGTTTGCGTAACGCTTTGTCATCCAAAAAGATATTGATAATATTATTGGCTGATTTACTCATTTTTCCGCCATTGGTTCCTGGAATCAGCATGCTGTCTTCCTGAATTTTTGCCTCGGGAATCACAAAAGTTTCTCCCATTTGGTGGTTGAATCTGGACGCTACATCACGCGTAATTTCAAGGTGTTGCAATTGGTCTTTTCCTACCGGAACAAATTCTGCATCGTATAATAAAATATCGGCAGCCATCAACATTGGATACGAAAACAAACCAGCGTTTACATCTTCCAATCTATCGGCTTTGTCTTTGAAAGAATGCGCTAATGTCAAACGTTGAAAAGGAAAAAAACAACTCAAATACCATGATAATTCAGCTGTTTGTGGCACATCCGATTGTCTATAGAAAACTACTTTGTCTACATTCAAACCACAAGCAAGCCAAGCTGCAGCGGTACTGTAGGTATTGGTTCGTAAGGTTTCACCGTTTTTTATTTGCGTTATCGAATGTAAATCAGCAATGAAAAGAAAGGATTCGTTTTCAGGTTTATTTGATAATGCTATTGCGGGAATGATTGCGCCAAGTAAGTTTCCTAAATGCGGTGTTCCTGTACTTTGAACTCCTGTAAGTATTTTTGCCATTATTTCTTTTTTCTTAATCGCAAAGTTCGCAAAGTTTTTTATTTTTTACCGCAAATTCGCAAATTATAAAAATCAACTTGTTCGAAATTGCATCAGCAAAATTTTCTTTTAACCATATATGTCATTTAAGTCAATAAAACGTTGATGATTAAAAGAACGAGTTAAAATTGAGCAGTAACATAAAACTTAGATGACTTATATGGTGAAAAACGTAAGAAATTTTTTTGAGCATCATAACGTCTGATTTCTTACTTTTGAACTTATGAAAGGATTAAAAATTATTTTTTGGGTACTGTGGCGCATATGGTTTTATATTTTGATGGCCATTCCCATATTGGTGATGTTTCCTTTTCTGGTATTGTCTATTTTGACGGAAAGCGGTTATCCTTATTTTTTTAAGATGGCTCGTATTTGGGCAAAATTTATTCTTTTTGGGATGGGATTTTATTACAAAATAGATAAAAACCAAGAAATGGAATACCAAAAAAGTTACATGATTGTTGCCAATCATACTTCTATGGCCGATATTATGTTGATGCTTGCCCTAACCAGAAATCCGTTTGTTTTTGTAGGTAAAAAAGAACTTTCAAAAATTCCTTTGTTTGGGTTTTTCTATAAAAGAACCTGTATTTTGGTAGACAGAAGTTCTTCAAAAAGCAGAATGGAAGTCTTTAATCGCGCTCAAAAAAGAATCAATCAAGGATTGAGTATCTGTATTTTTCCAGAAGGAGGCGTTCCGGATGACGAATCAGTTATGTTGGACACTTTCAAAGACGGTGCTTTCCGCTTGGCGATAGAACATGAAATTCCGATTGTTCCTATTACTTTTGCCGACAATAAGAAGAGATTCTCGTATACTTTTTTTAGCGGAAGCCCAGGAATTATGCGTGTAAAAATGCATTCACACGTAGAAACTTTGGGCAAAACGGGCGTTGACCGTAAAGAAATTCGCGAAGAAGTACGCGAAATAATTTACAATCAACTAATAGCTTTCGATTCTGATCCAATTAAAAGCTATAGCTAATACCAGAATACAATCCGATAAATAACGGTTTAAAGTCACCCGAGTTGTTTGAAAATGTATTCAATTGATATTTTACCATTGGTTCCACATTAATTTGGAATGATTTTATAATTTGGTACTTAAATCCCAAACCCACATTAGTACTGAAATGGACTTGATTCAGGTTTTTTGCCTCTCCTAATTTTACATTGGTTTCAGATGAAACTAACGATATTTTATTCTGGCTGAGAAACAAAGTACTTACGCCTCCAATAACGTTAATTCCGAATTTTTTATCCAAAACAGCATAGGATACTTCCAAAGGAACTTCATAATAACCCATTTTTTGATTGATGGCGCCTGTATTGGTTTTTTGTAGGTCTTTTTCGAAAGTGATTAATCCGTTCAAAGCGGATTGATTTTTAATCTCAATTAATGCATTTGAAGAATAATTGATATTTGCCAGATTATTGTTTGCCAAACCGGTTGAGTAGACTACGTTATTCGTGTTGTATCCTAACGAGAGCTTGTTAATTCCGCTTCGTAAGGCTATTTTTTTAGAAACAGCATAATTTACTCCAATACCAAAACTTAAGCTGTTATCGGCTGTTTTTTGATTTTCTGAAAATTGAGGGTCAATGGCAGAACCGCCTGAATTCGAATTCAGATATACAGCCGCTATATTTGGCGTAATTTGCCACTTGTTTTTTTGATTGAGAACCACAGCTTCTTTTTCTTCTCCTTTTTTATTTTTAAGGATTTCTTCTAATTCGTTCGGTGTTTCAACACTACTTTCGGGCTGTTTTTTAGGATCTATTGCAGCAATTTTAGCGTTTTCATTCTCTTTTAAACTGCTTTTTTCGAGTGTTTGATTTTGTTGAATATTTTCAAACGGGTTATGGGTTTTTGTGTTGTTTTTTTCAGCGATTACAGCAGTAGATTTTAGCTTGTCAGTATTTGCTGTTGCTTGTTTTAGCGGTGAATTATTTTTTTGGAAATAAACAACAGAACCGTTCTGATTCTTCTCTTTGCTCGAATTGATTTTAAATCTATCAGAAGATATAATTTCTTTTTCATTTGTTTTCCCTGTTTTACTTTTGTTAACTACGATCGGAGGAATTGTTTTCACTTCTAAAGGATTACGCTCTTTTTTTGTTTTATCAAGAGTAGAATCCTTTCCATCAAACGAATTTTTTAAAACTTTCGTGTCTAGAACGACATCATTTTTTATTTCAACAGTATTGTTTAAAACGGTGTTCAATGCAAAAAAACCTAAAAGGAAAGCAGCCGCAATCCCAGAAGATTTTATCCAAAACGGAATTACTTTTCTGTCCTTTTCTTTTTCTTTTAAAGAGGCCTGAATATTTATCCAAACCTTTTTACTTGGCTCTGATTCAAAATCTTTGAATCGCTCTTGAAACAATCGGTCTATATTTTTTTTATCGTTCATTTTGCCAATGAATTTATTTTAATTTTTGTGTAATGATCAATTTTTTCTTTCAAAATCCCTCTTGCTCTGGCAAGATTTGACTTTGTGGTCCCGGTACTGATTTTAAGCATTTCGGAAACTTCTTTATGAGAATATCCATCAAGTACATAGAGACTAAAAACTAATCTATACTGGTCTGGTAACTCTTGAATGATTTGCATTAGATACTCGATAGAAATATTTTCATCTTCAATTTCGACTTCTTCCTCAGGAATATTGTCATTTATGACTTCCATATATCTAACGCCTCTGAATTTTTGAAGGGCATTGTTAATTAATATTCTCTTTGCCCATCCTTCAAAAGAACCTTTAAAATTATACTGCTCAATTTTATCAAAAATGATCAAAAACCCATCCTGTAGATTGTCTTCGGCATCTGCATAATCACTGGAATATTTTAAACACACTCCAAAGAATTTTTTAGAAAACAATTGGTACAATTGCTCTTGTGCCTTGGGGCAGTTTTTTTTACATTGATTAATTATTTGATCTAATACCACAGTTTTTAAGGACATTAATTAGTCACTGGAATTTCAACCTCTTCAAATATATTTTGACCATTGGCGTCCTCGCCTTTGTAAAACTTAAAAATATAGGAACCGGTATTGGTTACATAAAAATTGAAAGAAACCTCAATGGGCTCCGTAGTTAAAGGTGTGCAATTTGTACTTTCAAGAACGGTAGTTTGTATACCAATTGTTCTTACGTTTAAATTTTTATCGTAATAGATTCCTTGAAAAGAATGGCAATCTGAAGGTTTTTTGTACTTCAATTTTATTTCATAGGTTTGCCCTAAAGTGAAAGATTGAGGCACTGTGTAACTGTCTATTGGAAGTACTTCATAGCTGTAATTTGGTTGATCATCATCAATACTACAGCCCGTCAGGGTCAATAAAAACAGGGTGAGTAAAACAATTTTTTTCATCTTTAATAATTAAAAGTTAATACTATTCCGTCAATTTAAAAGTTTTTATTGACGGTTTTCTTAATAGATGAAATTTTTTTAAAAGGTTGCGTTATAAATTAAAAAAACCCGAGAATATCGGGTTTTAGTTTTTATGCTGCTGCTAATTCTTTTATTCTGGCTTTAATTTTTTCTTCAAGTTCATCCGCTAATTCCGGATTGTCTTTTATTAAAGATTTAACAGCATCACGACCTTGTCCTAATTTGGTTTCACCATAACTGAACCAAGATCCCGCTTTTTTGATGATTTCAAACTCTACTGCAAGATCTAAAATTTCTCCTGTTTTTGAAATTCCTTCACCATACATGATGTCAAATTCAGCAATTTTAAATGGTGGAGCTACCTTGTTTTTCACCACTTTTACTTTGGTTCTGTTTCCAAGGACATTATCACCATCTTTAATTTGTGTAGAACGACGGATATCTAAACGAACCGAAGCGTAAAACTTCAATGCATTTCCTCCCGTTGTAGTTTCCGGATTACCAAACATTACACCAATTTTCTCTCTCAATTGATTGATAAAGAAAACAGTACAATTTGTTTTACTGATGGTTCCTGTTAATTTACGTAACGCTTGAGACATTAAACGAGCGTGAAGACCCATTTTAGAATCTCCCATTTCTCCTTCAATTTCACTTTTTGGAGTCAAAGCGGCAACCGAGTCAATTACTACAATGTCAATTGCTCCTGAACGAATTAAGTTTTCAGCAATTTCTAAAGCTTGTTCTCCGTTGTCGGGTTGTGATATGATTAAGTTTTCGATATCTACTCCTAACTTCTCTGCATAATTTCTATCAAAAGCATGTTCTGCATCAATAAAAGCAGCAATTCCACCCGCTTTTTGAGCTTCGGCAATGGCATGAAGTGTTAAGGTTGTTTTTCCAGAAGATTCTGGACCGTATATTTCAATAATTCTACCTCTTGGGTAACCGCCAACGCCTAACGCTAAATCGATTCCCAAAGATCCTGATGAGATGGTTTCCACTTCTTCAATGGCTTTATCTCCCATTTTCATCACAGTTCCTTTTCCGTACGTTTTGTCTAGTTTGTCAAGCGTAAGTTGTAGCGCTTTTAATTTGGATTCTTTCTCTGTACTCATCTTCTCTTTTACCTTTTCTTTCATCTATTTGTATTATTTTATAACTCTAAGAAACTGACAGAATGACTAATTATCCTGAAAATTTCATTTATGTGCGAACATTTATTTTCGTAAAAATACTTCTTTTTTTAATGTAAATTTTCTCTTTAAAGAATATTTTAAATCTAAATTTCAATAAAAAAATAAGTTGATTATTTGTATTACTGGAACAAGGCCTTCAATTCAGTAGCTTCGTGAGGATTTAATTTTCCTGCTAAAACTAAACTGAGTTGTTTGCGTCTCAATGCGGCATCAAAACGTTGTTTTTCCAGCTCTGTTTCCGGAATGATTTGTGGCACTTCTACCGGTCTACCGGTGTCATCAACTGCAACAAAAGTATAAATTGCTTCATTGGCTTTGGTACGGTTTCCGGATTGTCTGTCTTCAACCCAAACATCAATAAATATTTCCATTGAACTTCTAAATGATCTGGAAACTTTGGCCTCTACAATAACCACGCTTCCTAGAGGGATGGCTTTATTGAAAGCCACGTGATTTACAGATGCTGTCACGGCAATTCTCCTAGAATGTCTTCCTGCGGCGATACTGGCTGCACGATCCATTCGGGCTAACAATTCGCCACCAAAAAGATTGTTTAAAGGATTGGTTTCACTTGGCAAAACCAAATCAGTTAATATAGTCAGGGATTCTGAAGGATGTTTTGGAGTCATGTTTTTTATGTAAAAGGGAATTGTTGTTTTTTATAATCGTTTGGAAATTTTAGTTTAGCCAATAAACCGCTAATATAGCGGGTATAAAATAGATAACTATTGTTCTTGCACCATCATAATCTTTGGCTAATCGCTGTCCGAAAAGTAACATCAATAAAGTGATACAGGAGAAAACTGCCCCGTAAAAACCGAATATTCTGCCATTATTTACGAATAATTCAATGCAACCAACAATGCATAAAATACCGGAAATTAATTCTAATACTAAAATATTCAGTAAGGCCAGCGGCACTTGATTTTTTAGTGGAGTTTTGGCAAAATGACCTTTCAACCAGTCCACATTATCTTTCCAATAAAAAAGTTTGTCGTAACCGGATTGCAGGAAAGTAATGGCCAGGAAAATTAAAATTAAAATAGAAGTAATGTTGTTCATTTTATTATTTTTTGTGAATTAAACGGGTGAGTTTTATAGATAAATCGGTTAAAATAATTTTTGCGTTTCCGTTGCGCTCGATGTGATACATGGCATCCGAAAGTTCTTTGAAAATATCATTTATGTTGTTGCCATTTACAAAAGGAGCAAAATTTTCCAATCTGAATTTTTCCACTTTTGGCTCCATGTAAACCAAACTTTCCGTTTGGTAATTGAGTAACAATGCCTGACGGAACATATCAATACAAAAATGTAAAAACTTCTTTTGGGTTTCTCTTCCTAAACTGGCAATTTGCTCGCTCCATTGGATCAAATCCTGAATGGCGGCTGCATTTCCTTTGGCTCTAAAAGCAGCACGAACCCAATCAACAAACCATTTTTCGAAAAAAACGGATTCGCTGTCCGGTAGTAATAATTGCAATGCTTTGTTATAATTTCCTTGTGCTTGATGCGCTATTTTTAAAGCTTCTTTTGATTCCGTGTTCTCTCTTGAAACTAAGGCTTCGGCGATAACGGTTTCACTTAACCCGTTAAAATGTAGGACTTGGCATCGGGAACGAATGGTTTGGATTATATCTTCTTCGTTTTCTGAAATCAGGATAAAAACCGTTCTATCCGTAGGTTCTTCGAGTAGTTTCAATAATTTATTGGAAGCGGCAATATTCAATTTATCGGCCATCCAAATAATCATGACTTTGTATCCGCCTTCGTAGGATTTTAAAGCGAGCGATTTCAAGATTTCCTGGGCATCGTCAACCCTAATTTCTCCTTGTTTATTTTTAACGCCAAGAGTTTGATACCAATCAAACAAACTTCCGTACGGGTTTTGGTTTAAAAATTCTCTCCATTCCGTGATAAAATCGATACTTTTTGGTTTTGTTTTTACATCTTCGGTACTTACGGTTGGATAGATAAAATGCAAATCCGGATGCGAAGTTTTCTGGAATTTGATGTTGCAGGCTTCATTTGAACCCGAATTTTCTGCGTTTTTATTGCTGCAGATAATGTATTGTGCATAAGCAATCGCCATGGGTAAAGTACCGCTTCCTTCAGGGCCAACAAACAGTTGCGCATGGGGAATTCTGCCCAAATCAGCACTTTTTGTCAAATGACTTTTAATGTGTTCTTGTCCTAAAATTTCTGAAAATTGCATAAAGCAAAGATAGCAGAAAATGGTTTAGTCTAAAATTTTAGGATGCAAACTTTCACGTTAGGAAGTTTGCAAAATGATTCTTAAAAAGGGATTGAATTTCATAATCAAACACCGTATTTGTTTAAGATAATTTGTAATTACCTCAATAATTAACGTTTTCACCGTAATAATTTGAATGCTACGGGTTAGAATCTTAAATTTGATTGGTTAAGTTTGATTTATGAAAAAAGATATTTCCTTTTACGTGTTGCATTTATGCTTGTGCTTAGCATTTATGCTTTTGCCGTATGCATTTACTTCGTCAGGAAGTATTTTTAGTTTACCGAATTTAGCAAGTAATGGTCATGATAGAATCTATTTTCTGATCTATTTTATGTTGCTGGTTTTCTTCTACTTTAATTATTACTATTTAATTCCGAAAGTTTATTTTTCAAAAAAACTGATACTGTACTTTATTGTTATAGTCCTATTTTTATTATTCTTTCTATGGATTGCCACTGTTTTTGATCATCCGGAGCGTAATTTTCTGGATTTTGGACATGGAAACCCGCCAAAAGGAGGAATGCCTCCGCCAAAACCTATGGATTTAAGACCGATGGGAGGACCACCAACGCAATATGGGCACACAACTTTAGTTTATTTAATTGGAGTTGTTTCCAGTTTGTTATTTGCCATTAATATTCGGTTACAGAAAGTGGAGAAGGATAAAATGAAATCGGAATTATCCTTTTTGAAAGCACAAATTAACCCTCATTTTTTGTTTAATACCTTGAATAGCATTTATTCTTTAGCGATAAAAAAAGATGATAAAACGGCTGATGCAGTGGTACAATTATCCGAACTAATGCGGTATATCATAACGAATGCTAATGATGATGTGATTGCTTTGGATAAAGAAATTAATTACATCAACAATTTTGTTCAGCTTCAAAAAACGCGTTTGGGCAACACCGTAAAAATTGATTATGTTGTTGAGGGTAACGCTTTTGGCAAATGTATCACACCACTTATTTTAATCTCATTTATCGAAAATACATTCAAGCACGGTGTGAACCCAAATCAGAATTCTGATATTGCTATTCGGATTACAATTGTTGGAGATTATTTAACTTTATTTGTTTCTAATTATAAAGTGCAATCCATTCAATCGGATAGTGGGATTGGACTGCAAAACACAATCGAGAGATTGTCTCTTTTGTATCCCAATAACCATGTTTTAAAAATTGATGATAATCAGGAAAATTATACCGTAATCTTAACAATCAAAGTAGGATGATAAAAGCGATTGCTCTTGATGACGAACCGCCAGCATTGGATATTTTGCAAAGTTTTTGTGATAAAATAGAATATGTTGATTTGCAAAAAACATTTACTAAATCAGAGGAAGCATTCAAATACTTGAAAAAATATCCTGTCGATTTATTGTTTTTGGATATTAATATGCCGTCCATTTCCGGAATTGATTTCTTTAAAAATTTACCACATAAAACAATGGTGATTTTCACAACCGCTTATTCTGAATATGCTGTTGAAGGATTTACGTTGAGTGCTACCGATTACATTTTGAAACCATTTTCATTTTCCCGATTTCAACAGGCAGTAGAAAAAGCCTTTTTGCAATGGAAATTGCAAAACCAGGATCCAGAGCAATTGTATTTATTTATTCGTGCCGATTATAGTTTGATAAAAATCCTGTTTTCGGATATTTTATACATTGAAGGATTAGACGATTACCTTAAAATTCACATACAAAATCAGAAAACTATTGTCGCCAGAATGACTTTGAAAACAATCCTTCAAAAGTTACCTGTTCCGGAATTCATAAGAGTACATCGTTCTTTTATTGTTCCCATTTCTAAAATTGAAAAGGTCCGAAACAAAATAATTTATATCAATCAGGAAGAAATTCCGGTGAGTGCGAGTTATGAAAGTGCTTTTTTTGCTGTAATAAATAAAGAATAAGTGTTGTGTTTATTGTTGAAAAATTACAAATTTAGCCTGATTTTTATTTGTTTACCGCATAAAATCTTTCGGTTACCTCATAAATTTTAGCACTTATTTACATTTAAATACTTTTATAATTGTAACATTAAAATGGTATTTGCTATGGAAAGAAAAGAATTTTTAAAAGGATTGGGCTTATTAGGATTAGGATCTTTGGTCATTCCTATAATTAAAGCCTGTAACAGTGATGCTGCGAATTCTTCAACAGGAACTGCAGGTTCTACTTCTACATCAGGAAATTGTACAGTGACTTCCTCAGAAACTGCGGGACCGTTTCCTACTAAAACACCTTCGTCACTAGTAACGACTAACATTGTGAGTGATAGAACGGGAGTAGGATTTACCATTAATGTTGCCATAAAAAACACCAATGCCAATTGTGCTGCGTTAGCTGGTGCCATTGTAGATATTTGGCATTGTGATAAGGACGGTTATTATTCAGAATATGGAGGAACCGGAATGCAATCAGTAGATTTTACGGCAGTTCATTTTTTAAGAGGAAGACAAACTACAAATGCCAATGGAATAGTTAGTTTCAAATCTATTTTCCCAGGATGGTATAGAGGCAGAGCAACCCACATTCATGTCCATGTTTATAGTGCTTCTGGAACCTCGTTATTGGTTACTCAAATTGCATTTCCTGAAGGCTCAAATAGTGCTGTTGTGTTAGTAAATGCCTCGACAGCTAATGGCTATTCTAAAGGAATGTCAGGTTACACTTATAATGCCAGTGATAATGTGTTTTCAGATGGTGTGGCCAATGAATTGTCAACAATTACCGGAAGCATTGCTGAAGGATTTGTTTTGGAACATACTATAAATGTTGCGGGTTAAGTTTTTTGAATTAGTAAATAAAAAACAATACCAAAACCTGTAAGATTTTAAAATTTTGCAGGTTTATAGTTTAATTGTAAAGGCTATTTTTATGATACAACAAAATCCTGCACAAATATTCAAATCTGAATCGAGAGGCCAGTTGGTATCAAATGGACACGGCTGTTTTTCTACTTTTAATTTTGGAAGTTATTTCGAAGAAAGTAGAAAACCATTCGGAGTTTTACATGTTTTAAACGAAGTAATATTGGCGCCCCAACATTCGATGAAAACGGTTTTGGAAGTCAATACTGCAGTGCTTATTTTACCGCTGTTTGGCGGAGTAGATTATAAAGACAGTTTGTGTAATGAAAGTTTTATAGGAGTCGAGCAAATTCGAATTGTTTCTGCCAAAAAAGGAATGACTTTCGAGCTTACTAATTCTTACGAGCAAGAAAATGTCAGTTATTTACAAATAGGGTTCAATACCAAAATTCAGGATTTCGAAAACAATTTTCAACAGTTTAATTTTGGTTTAACCAATAAAAACCAACTGATTCCATTATTCGAAATTTCAAATACATTGGGTTTTATAGGAATGTATGAGGCAAGAAAAGAAGGATTTTATTCGCTAAAGAACAATTCGAAAGGCGTTTTTGTTTTTGTAATTAATGGTGCTTTTGAAATTGAAAATCGGTTATTAGAATCAAAAGACGGATTAAGTTTATCCGGAATTGATTCTTTAGAATGGGAAGCTTTATCCCAAAATGCGCTTCTTGTTGTTTTAGAAATCCCGTAAAGGAAAGATTTTAGAGACAAATATTTTTTGAAATTAATTCCAAAAAACAAATAATTTGAGATTATTACAACGTTTTCGTTAGTTAATTTCCTTAATTTTAGAACTATTCTTATTTTTTAGTTCCTGAAAAGTTCTATATTTGTTATTCTTTCAAAAAAAACAAACTAAAAATATACTTAATGAAAACTTTAAACGATTTTGATTTTGCAACTAAAAAAGCAATAATACGTGTTGATTTTAATGTGCCTTTGGACGAAAATTTCAATGTAACAGATGCCACTCGTATCGAAGCGGCAAAACCTACAATTGATGCCATTCTTGCTCAAGGCGGAAGCGTAATTTTGATGTCACATTTAGGCAGACCAAAAGGTGTTGAAGAAAAATATTCATTGAAACATATCTTGAAAACAACTTCAGAAGTGCTTGGAGTACCTGTTCAGTTTGCTTCAAACTGTGTTGGTTCAGCAGCTAAAGATGCTGCTGAAAAATTACAAGCTGGAGAAGTTTTATTATTAGAAAATCTACGTTTTCATGACGAAGAAGAAGCTGGAGATGTTGCTTTCGCAAAAGAATTAGCATCACTTGGCGATATTTATGTAAACGACGCTTTTGGAACTGCACACAGAGCACACGCTTCGACTACAATTATCGCTCAGTTTTTTCCAACTGAAAAATGTTTCGGATTATTATTGGCTAAAGAAATCGAAAGCTTGAACAAAGTTTTGAAAAATAGTGAGAAACCAGTAACAGCAGTTCTTGGTGGATCTAAAGTTTCTTCTAAAATCACGGTTATTGAAAATATTTTGGACAAAGTTGACCACATGATTATTGGTGGTGGAATGACATTTACTTTTGTGAAAGCATTAGGAGGTAAAATTGGAGATTCTATTTGTGAAGATGACAAACAAGAATTGGCATTGGAAATCTTGAGATTGGCTAAAGAAAAAGGAGTTCAAATCCATATTCCTGTTGATGTTGTTGCTGCAAATGCATTTTCAAATGATGCTGAAACGCAAATTGTTGATGTTAATGCAATTCCAGACGGATGGCAAGGACTTGATGCAGGACCAAAATCTTTGGCAAACTTTGAAAAGGTAATCATGGAGTCTAAAACCATACTTTGGAATGGACCATTAGGCGTTTTTGAAATGGAAAATTTCGCTAACGGAACAATTACTCTTGGTAAATATATCGCAGCTTCTACAGAAAATGGAGCATTTTCTCTTGTAGGTGGAGGAGATTCAGTAGCAGCGGTAAAACAATTTGGTCTGGAAGACAAAATGAGTTACGTATCAACTGGTGGTGGTGCTATGTTAGAAATGCTTGAAGGTAGAACATTGCCAGGAATAGCAGCTATTCTTGACTAATATCGTATTGCTAAACAAATATAAACCGGTTTGATTTGTAATGTTTCAAATTAAAAAACCGGTATCAGAATTCAATGAAAACCTTAGCGATATTATTTATCGCTGAGGTTTTTTTGTTAAATTTCAAGAATTGATTTTTTAAAGGGTTTTTTACCTCAAAAACCAGTGAAAATTCTTTACAAATGAACGAAAGATTGCATTTTTAACAATATTTATAGAATTTTTTAGTTTAAACCTGTTAAGTTTGTAAAAACAAGCTTTGTAATCATTTGAAATATAGGTCTTTGATCGTAAAAATATGAATATAAAAAATACCGCCCTATCGTTTTTTCTATTAGCATCCGTGCATTTATTTTCGCAAGAAACAGTTGTAAATAAAGACGTTGTAAAAGTAGAAACAAAATTATCCTATTTAGATTCCATCAAGAAAACCTTCATAAAAGATGACCTGGCATCTTGTGTTGACAGTTTGTGGATGAAAGAATTGACAAACTTAGATTTGTACAACAACCTATCAGATGATATTAAGAACATTAATATTGACCAAATAGTGGATTATGAATTACCTACTGCCCTTTTGAAAGAAAGACTGGCGGCAATGGATGCCAAATCACCTTTCAATATTGAGTACAATCAAGGGTTGGAAAATATCATTAAATCATTTCTAAAGAACAGAAAGAAATCATTTGAGCGCTTGATGGGCACATCAGAATATTATTTTCCGCTTTTTGAAGAAGCTTTGGCGAAACAAAATGTTCCTTTGGAGATAAAATATTTGGCTATTGTAGAATCGGCTTTGAATCCAAAAGCAGTTTCTAAAATGGGCGCTACAGGACTTTGGCAGTTTATGTATCAAACTGGAAAACAATATGGGTTGAAAATCGATTCGTATGTTGATGAACGCAGCGATCCATTGAAAGCCAGTGAAGCCGCGGCGCAATACATGACAAATATGTATAAAATATTTGGGGATTGGGATTTAGTTTTGGCCTCTTATAATTCTGGTCCTGGTAATGTTGCAAAAGCCATTAGACGTTCTGGAGGGCAACAAAACTATTGGAACATCAGAAAAAATCTTCCTAAAGAAACACAAGGATATGTACCCGCTTTTCTCGCTACAATGTACATTTATGAATACCACAAAGAGCACGGAATTGTTCCCAACAGAGCCTCAGTGAAACATTTTGCCACTGATACTATTGTGATTAAGAAACAGATGACATTCAAGCAAATATCTGATTTGTTAGATGTTCCGGTGGCACAATTGCAGGTTTTGAATCCATCATATAAGCTAAATGTAATTCCGTTTTATCATGATGAAAATCATTATTTGAGATTACCACAAGAAAAAATAGCCGTTTTTGCGTCAAATGAAGACCAGATTTATGCATTTGCCCAACATGAACTTGATTTTCGTGAAAAACCATTTCAGGTTACAAAAGCGATTGTTGTTCGTGATACAATGAACTATACCACACAACGGATTACGATTCCTAAAACAAAATATTACAAAGTAAAACGCGGAGATAATCTAAGTGAAATTGCCGATAAGTATGACGTTGCTGTTGCAGATATAAAAAAATGGAATAAACTTCGAAGCAATTCCGTTTCTTATGGAAAAACCTTAAAAATAATTACTGATCAAAGTATCGTAAGAACGGTTAAGAAAGAATCAAAAGTGGAGGCAGTTCCTTCAGAACCAATTTCTGAAAGTCAAAGAGTAGTTGCTTCTGAAGTTAAAGTTAACAAAGAAGAAGAATTGGCTTCTAATCCAGAACGAAAAGACATAGAATATGTGGTTCAAAAAGGAGATAATCTAGGGAATATTGCCCATAAATTTGGGGCTTCTTTAGCCGATGTGAAAAAATGGAATAATTTATCGAATCATAACATTGCTTTAGGGGCAACTTTGATTGTTGCCAAGAACGAGATTGTAATTGCTACTGATAATGCAACATCTGGTTCCTTCAAGAAAAAATCCAATATAGCGGGAATATCCAAAAAAGAGAGTGTCGAGTATTATGTAAAAAAAGGAGACTCTTTATTTAGCATTGCCAAAAAATATCCAGGAGTAAGTATTTCAGATATTAAAAAATGGAACGATATTCGCGGGGAAGGTATTAAACCCGGAATGAAGTTAAAAATAAACGGATAATACGATAAACTTCTATAAATTTGGGTTTTATTTCATAATTAAATTATAATGAATAAAACCCATTTTTTATTGCTTCTTGTTTCCTTCTTGTTTTTTTCTTGTGCAAAGAAGAATGATGATTTTCCGCGAAAAACGACTGGAAAAATCAATACTATTTCGGTAATTATTGATGATCAGTTGTGGAATGGTGAAATAGGAGACAGCATTCGTAATAAGTTTGCGTCATCAGTAATTGGATTGCCGCAGGAAGAACCGCTTTTTACCATAAATCAATATCCGGTTAAACTTCTGGAAGGTTTCATGACGGATACCAGGGCGATTATTGTGGTAAAGAAAGAAGAGCAAAATAAATTTGAAATAAAAAAAAATCAATACGCATCACCTCAAAATGTGTTTCATATTTCAGGAAAAACCGCCGCAGATATTATTGTATGTCTGGAAAAAAATGCACCACAAATGATTCGATTAATCAAGCAGACGGAAATCGCCGAAAGCCAGAGAATCAATAGTCAATCATTGCTTAATCCACAACTGATTAATAATAAGTTCCATATCTCATTAAAGATTCCTTCCGGTTATACGTATGTGCTTCACAAAAGCAATTTCATGTGGTTAAAGAAGGAAATTATTGGAGGAAATACGAGTCTCTTAATTTATCAAGTTCCTATAAACTCAATCAAAAAGGACTCTAATCTGATTTCGAATATCATTAAAATGCGAGATTCGATAGGTAATTTATATATTAGCGGAACCGAACCGAATACTAGTATGATTACCGAAGAGGCCTATGCACCATATCTTTCAAAGATCAATCTTGACGAGAAAGAAACATACGAGACCAAAGGAACTTGGGAATTAAAAAATGATTTTATGGCAGGTCCTTTCATCAATTATGCGATTATAGATGAGCAATACAATAGAATTTTGGTTTTGGAAGGTTTTTGTTATGCACCATCAAAGGAAAAAAGAGACCTGATGCATGAATTGGAATCTATTATTAAATCAATTGTAATTGTGAAAAGATAAAACACACTTACTTTAAATTATCATTAAAAAGGAATAATAAAATGGCATTAGAATGGAAAATAAAGCCTTTTGAGGCGCTTTCAGTTCATGAACTATATGATATACTCAAACTAAGAAGTGAAATCTTCGTAGTAGAGCAAAATTGCGTTTATCTTGATCTTGACGGCAAAGATAAAGTAGCGTTACATCTTATAGGTGAATTTGAAGGCAAAATTGTGGCTCATTCCAGATTATTCAAACCCGGAATCAGTTTTGATAATGCCTCTATCGGAAGGGTAACTGTTGATGCGAATTATCGCGACAGAAAATGGGGACATGACTTAATGCGGGAATCAATTGCCGGAATCGCTCATCATTTTGGCGAAAGCAAAATCACTATTGGAGCACAGTTGTATCTAAAAAAATTCTACGAAAACCACGGATTTGTACAAACCAGCGAAATGTATCTGGAAGATGATATTCCGCATATTGAGATGCAGAAAGTTTAACTATATTTTTAAAATAAGAAACTCTACTCTTCGGTTAAGCGCATCTCCTTTTTCTAAAGGGAATTTATTTCCGTAACCTTTGTAAGTCATTCGTTGCGGACTAATTTTTTTTGACATCAGATATCTATAGACATTTCGGGCACGATTCAGGGAAAGTTTTCTTTCATGAGTAAATTCATCGATTGCATCAGTATAATAATTGGGTGTGCAGCATACATGTCCTCTAATTTCAAATTGCAGCGTTTGGTTTTTTTGCAATACCATTATAGTTTTGTCTAATTCTTGCTTGGATTGTTCGGTAAGTTTACTACTTCCCATTACAAACAAGATATTTTCTAAATAAACACGATCGCCAACTTTGTGGTTGTCCTGAAATGAGTTATAAATTCCTTTTCCGAAACTATTTTTTCTAACAATAAACAGATCGACGCGTCTGTTTTTAGACCGGGTTTCAGCTACGTTTTCTTCAATATCTTTTTTCAAAATTACGCGTCCTTTTCCTTCAATAAGAACAATTTTGTTTTTATTAAAACCATTAGAAGTAAGAATATTTTGGACCGTTTTTACTCTATTTTTTGATAATTCATAATTATAATCATTGTCACCTCTGTCGTCACAATAACCATAAATTTGGATAGACTCAATTTTAGTAGTATCTAATTTTTTTGTAAAATCAATTATAGTTTTAATTTGTTGATCATAAAGGCTGTATTTATCAAAATCAAAATAGACAGTTTGTACGGATTTTTCTTGAGCTGAAACATATCCAAAAAACGATAAGAGTATTATTTTAAAGTATTTATGCATTACAATTTTAAAATGGATTTGTATTCTGTATTATTATTCAAAATGCCTACGGATTTTTTAATTTCAGAATTGTTGTTTATATAATATTGATACAGGCCTTCTTGGTATTGATATCGTTTAATAATTTCTTCTAGAATTAAATTCTTGATTTCTTTTTGATTTTTATCCAGCAATGTTTCTTCGCTTTTTTGAAGAGCAGCAAGCAATTGTTGGTATTCTGTGATTATGGATTCGTCTATTTTTTCTTTTTTGGCTACAGCCAAAGTGTTTTTTAGTGCCAACTCCGTTTCGGTATCAAAAGAGAATTTTTGTGCTTTTAAAAACTGTTTAAAGTCTAAAAAATCGGCATCAGAAATCGTTGGGATGGTATTGCCTAGATTTGGATTTTTATAATAATAGCTTGTCACATAATTAAAGATCCCATCGTTTTTTACTAACGCATTTGTTATCGGACTTAATTTTGTTTCGTCAAGTTCAATGTCCGGCTGAATACCTCCGCCGTCATAAACCGTTCTTCCTTTACGGGTTTTGAAAGCAGTATAGTTTTTTTCTTCCGTTTTTGTGGCTAGCCCATTTTTGTCTTTATGGGCATAATTCAAGGCTTGAATACATCTGCCCGAAGGCGTGTAATAACGAGAAATGGTCACTTTTAGTTGCGTTCCATAGGTTAAATTAACCGGCGTTTGCACCAATCCTTTTCCAAAACTTCGACTTCCTAATACCACAGCACGATCTAAATCTTGTAGAGCACCTGAAACAATTTCTGAAGCCGAAGCACTTTTTCCATTTACAATAATGATCAAAGGAATTTCAGTATCAATGGGTTCTCTAGTTGTTTTATAAGTATTGTTGAATTTTTCTGTTTTTGATTTTGTGGTTACTATGATTTCATTTTTGGCAACAAAAAGATTACAAATATTTACCGCTTCGTTCAAAAGTCCTCCAGGATTGTCTCTCAAATCTAAAACAATTCTTTTTGCACCTTCATTTTTTAGCTGTTCCAATGCCATTTTAGTTTCTACAGAAGCCTTGTTGTTGAAATGCGATAAAACGATATAACCAGTTTCAGCATCTATTTTTCCAAAAAAAGGAACCGACTTTATTTCAACTTCATCCCGAACGATTTGGGTAGTATAGCTTTTTCCCTGACGGATGTATCTGATGTCAATTTTAGTGTTTTTTGCACCTTTAAACAATGGAGAAGCATCTTCTTTAAAATCAGACAAAAGAATGTCTCCAACATGAGTAATTTCGTCACCAGCCTTTAGTCCCGCTTTATCAGCCGGAAAATTTTTATATTGTTCTCTAACTATTAATTTTCCGTCTTTTCGAGTCAGTAGAGCACCTATTCCTGTATATTCTCCAGTGCTGTTTATTTTAAAACTGACTACATCTTGCTCGTTAAAATAAACAGTATAGGGGTCTAAACTGGCTAACATGCCTTTGATGGCTTTATCCATTAAGTCTCCGGGATTAGTCTCGTCAACATAATTTTTATTCAACTCCTTGAAAAGGGTGGTAAAAATCTCTATCTGTTTTGCAATTTCAAAAAAATCGTCTTTGAAACTAGCACCAACATAAAGAAATGCCGAAGCGACAACAGGGATTATGAATTTTTTTTTGAAAAAGAAGTTCATGTTTTTTGGACTAAATTTGAGATTACTAAATTAAGAATAAATCACCAATAATTATAAGGGATAAAGTGCAAACGCGATTCTGTCTTATTTAGTAAAATTTGGGTTACTTATTTTCTAAATCTGAGTCATTTTCGGATAACGTTTTTTTGTTGTTTTGAGCCAAGAATTTCTCAAACAATTGAATGGTCTTGGTATTAATTTCCGCATACGTCAACCGGTCTTTAGTTTGGTAAAAAAACATAAAAGCATAAGGCTGGTCCAGATTATCAATCAATAAATGTTTGTTGAGACGATAGGTTTCGCGCAACACACGTTTGAAATAATTACGATCAACGGCTTTTTTAAAGTTTTTTTTAGAAACCGAAACTCCCATTTTAATTTTTTCACTTTCGTCAAAAGAACCGGCTTTATACACCAATCGCAACGGATATTTAGATACTGATTTCCCTTCGGTAAACAGTAATCCAATGGTTATTTTACTTTTTAGCTTTTCGTTTTTTGGGTAAGTGAAGTTCATTTTAATAGAAAAAAGATATAGATTTTGACGTGCAAAGTTACGATTAAACGTTTAGCCTTTATATTGTTTCCAATTTAAATCGGGCTAAAAATATATTTCTTACTTTTGTGGCAAATTTTTAAAGCATGCAAAAACTAATTTCGTATCCCATTTCCGTAATTTATTATTTATGTTTTGGTCTTACATTGGTTATTTTTCATCCAATTCAGTGGGTTTGCTTCAATGTTTTTGGTTATCAAGCCCATAAAAAAAGTGTTGATTATCTGAATTTTTTCTTATTAAAATGTACGAATCTTTTAGGAACAACCTATAAATTTGAAAATATAGAAAGCATTCCTAAAGATGTTCCTTTGATTTTTGTCTCCAATCATCAAAG
Organism: Flavobacterium melibiosi; assembly: GCF_048158545.1. NCBI lineage: Bacteria > Pseudomonadati > Bacteroidota > Flavobacteriia > Flavobacteriales > Flavobacteriaceae > Flavobacterium > Flavobacterium melibiosi. The sequence continues at coordinate 80,343 of NZ_JBLNKU010000004.1, forward strand.
TATGTACGATATTATTGCTATGATTTGGTTTTTCCGCCGATTTCATTGTAAATTTGTTAGTAAGAAAGAATTAGGAAGCGGCATTCCAAGCGTATCTTTTAATTTGCGTCATGGAGGTTCCGTCCTTATTGATCGGAAAGACCCTAAGCAAGCTATTCCAGCCATCAAAGGATTGTCGGAATATATAGAAAAGCACAATCGTACGGCAGTTATTTTCCCGGAAGGAACAAGAAGTAAAACAGGTGAACCAAAAGAGTTTGCTCAAAGTGGATTGAAAATTTTATGTAAATATGCGCCATCGGCATACGTGGTTCCAATAAGTATAAACAATTCTTGGAAAATGGTTAAATACGGATTTTTCCCTTTAGGTTTAGGAAATCATCTTACCTTTGTAGTACACAAACCGTTAGCGGTTAAAGATTATAATTTTGCTGAATTAATGAAAAAAACAGAAACAGCAGTTGTTCAAGGAATAAAAATTTAATTTATATATAATGTCAATAAAAAACATTCGATTAGAAGTAATGCAGTTTTTGGAAAAAAACGTAGACAGCTTTGTCGATCAGTATCTAATTCCAGTGGAGAAAATATGGCAACCAACTGATTTTTTGCCTAATTCCCAAAGTGATACTTTTTTTGATGAGGTCAAAGAATTACGTGAAATTGCAAAAGATTTACCATATGATTTCTGGGTAACTTTAGTAGGGGATACCATTACTGAGGAAGCATTACCAACATACGAATCCTGGTTAATGGACGTAGAAGGGATTGATAATGTGGAGAGAAACGGTTGGTCTAAATGGATCAGACAGTGGACTGGAGAGGAAAATCGTCACGGTGATTTACTGAACAAATATTTGTATCTGTCAGGTCGTGTAAACATGCGCGAAGTAGAAATGACAACGCAACACCTTATCAACGATGGTTTTGATATTGGGACAGGAAGAGACCCATACAAAAACTTTGTATATACCAGTTTTCAAGAGCTGGCAACTTATGTTTCACACAACAGGGTAGCGCAAATGGCTAAGAAATATGGCGATAACAAATTGTCTAAAATGTGCAAAATGATTGCTGGTGACGAGATGCGTCATCATCATGCGTATAGCGAATTTGTAAACCGTATTTTTCAAGTTGATCCAAGTGAAATGATGCTTGCTTTTCAATACATGATGAAAGCAAAAATCGTTATGCCTGCACATTTCTTGAGAGAATCCGGTGAAAAAATCAGTACTGCTTTCGAACAATTTTCTGATTCGGCACAACGTATTGGAGTTTACACCGCGGCGGATTATGTGGATATTATGCAAAAACTTATTGACAAATGGGAAATTGACAAGATTTCTGGTTTAACTGATGATGCAGAAAAAGCCCGTGATTATTTGATGAAATTGCCAGGAAGAATGGCCAAAATTTCAGAAAGATTGGTCATTCCACAAGAGTCACATATTTTCAAATGGGTAGAGCCAGCTAGACTTTAAATTTTTAATTTAAGAATAATTAATGTTGAATTTTGAAGTTATAACTTTGAAATTCAACATTTTTTTTTAAGATTATACATACATGATAAATCCTGATTTAATAAGCAAAACCATTCTTTTTGTAAAAGCTAAACTAGAAAACGCCGAAGGCGGACATGACTGGTTCCATATCGAAAGAGTGTTTAAAAATTCCGTTTTGATTTCCAAAAATGAAGTTTGTGATACCACTGTTGTTAAACTTGGGGCTTTGCTTCATGACATTGCCGACAGTAAGTTTCATGATGGTGACGAAACCGTTGGGCCAAGAATAGCAAGAGCATTTTTGCAATCAGAAAATGTTGATGAAGAAATCATCACTCATGTGGTGAATATCATTGACAACATCTCGTACAAAGGCGGTAATTTCGAAAAGAAATTCTCTTCAATAGAATTGGATGTGGTTCAGGATGCAGATCGTTTAGATGCGATTGGCGCCATTGGAATTGCCAGAACATTCAATTATGGTGGGTTTAAAAATAGAGCACTCTACGACCCTAAAATTGCTCCAAATTCCAGTATGACTAAGGAGCAATACAAGAAGAACGATTCACCAACGCTCAATCATTTTTACGAAAAATTATTGCTTTTGAAAGATAAGATGAATACCCAGACCGGAAAACAAATTGCAGAAGAAAGACACCGCTATATGGAAGGATTTCTGGCGCAGTTTTATGCGGAATGGGAAGGGGAGAAATAGGATTTTTGATTGCGGATTAACGATTTTAAATTTCAGATGTTTTTTCGATTGCTGGTTTTTTAAATCAAAAGTCAGCAATCGTTAATCAAAAATCTTAAATCGAAATCCCTTTAGCTTTCATTTCAAGAATCACATCTGAAGCGTTTTTAAAAGTTGGCGCTTGCTCAATAATGCTTCCTACTCTTTTTTTATTGAGTTTAAAGGTGATGTCATTCTCCGTTGTAAACAACAAAGCGGTTAAAAACGGGTTATTCATATACGGAGCCAATACAATAAATGCTTCGTCAAGCGTATGGAAACTTTCTATTTCTTCGGTTTTGTAACGCGCGGTAACCGAAAGACTAAATACGTCATTTTCCAGTAAAACGGGGCGCACATAAATATTTTTCAGTTCCGTATCACCAATAGTTTTGGCAAGTGTTAATTTGGCGTAAGTTCCATTTTGGATGCTTTCTTTTACATTTTCCCAGAAAAGTGCAAATACAGGTTGGAAGGACATAAGTTTAATTTTAGATGGTGTGTTATATTCCGAAACGGGTCTGTAAAATTAAGTGTTGTAAACCAAACAATCCGTTTTTGAGGGAAGATTATTTAACGTAATCACTTGTAAACTGAAAAGAGAACCAATGTAGCTCTCTTTTGTTATTATTTTCCAGTAAACACTGCTTTCCTTTTCTCCAGAAATGCTGTTGTTCCTTCTTTAAAATCTTTGGTTCCAAAACATTTTCCAAAGGCTTTTATTTCTGCTTCATAGCCATTTTTTCCTTCTTTGAAATTAGCATTGACTGCTTTTATCGCTTTGCCAATGGCATACGGTGAATTCTTTATTATTTTATTGGCCACACTCACACAATAATCTAAAAGTTCTGCTTCAGGGACTACGTGATTTACCAGTCCAGTTCTGTAGGCATCTTGCGCCGTTACCATTCCTGCGGTCATAATCATTTCCATCGCACGCCCTTTTCCTATCAATTGTGGCAAACGTTGTGTTCCTCCATAACCCGGAATTACGCCCAGTGAAACTTCAGGCAATCCCATTTTTGCATTTTCCGAAGCGACTCTGAAATGACACGCCATCGCTAATTCTAATCCGCCACCCAATGCAAAACCATTTACCGCTGCAATTACCGGAGTTTTTAAATTCTCTATAAAATCAAATAATTTTTCTTGTCCTTCTGCCGCCAATTGTGTTCCTTCTTCAATCGAAAAATTAGCAAATTCTGAAATATCAGCACCGGCTACAAAAGCTTTTTCACCGCTTCCAGTTAGAATAATAGCACGAATTTCGTCATTTTTTCCTAATGTTTTGAAGGCTTTATTCAAATCAGAAATAGTGGCAACATTTAGAGCGTTTAGTTTAGTTGGACGATTAATGGTAATCGTTGCGATGTTATTTTCAGTTGCAATTAAAATATTTTCGTAATTCATAATTGTATTTTTAGGTGTTAATTATTGGAAGCGAAACAATAAAAGTTGTTCCTTTTCCAAATTCAGTTTCAAAGGTAATTGTTCCTTTATAATTTTCGATAATGTTTTTTATAATACCAAGACCAAGCCCCATTCCACTGTTTTTGGTGGTGAATTTTGGTTCGAATATACGGTCGATGTCTTTGGGTTGAATACCAATTCCGTTATCGGCAACGGTAATTAGAACGTTGTTTAATTCTTTCTTTACGGATACAATAATGGACTTGTTTTCCTGCTGTTCCGGAATGGACTGAATGGCATTCTTCGCTAAATTCGTGATGATTCGAATGAGTTGTGTTCGGTCAATTTTCGAAATAATTTCGGGTGAATCACTTTGGAATTCAATGTATTCTTCGTTGAAAATATCCATGGCAAGTTCTACTACTTCCACCACGTTTAAGGTTTCATTTTGCTGCGCCGGCATCGATGCAAAATTCGAAAAAGCCGAAGCCACCGCGCTCATCGTATCAATTTGCTGGATTAAAGTTTCGGAGTAGTCATTCATTTTCTGCTTTACATTGGGGTCAGTCGGGTCAAATTTACGCTGAAAGCTCTGCACCGTTAATCGCATTGGCGTAAGCGGATTCTTGATTTCATGCGCCACCTGTTTCGCCATTTCGCGCCAAGCTTCTTCACGTTCGCTTTGCGCTAATTTGATAGCACTTTTCTCCAGTTCATCCACCATTCCGTTGTATGCTTTTATCAAAAGATTAATTTCTTTGCTGCTGGCTTCCAGAACAATTTTCTCGTTTTTTTGATTCAAACTCGTTTCGCTTAACTTATCTGAGATTGTTTTCAATGATTTAGTGATGTATGAAGAAAGAAAATAGGCCAATGCAAACGCGACGATAAGCATAAAGGAATACACTTGTCCCAGGCGAATTAGAAAGCTTTTTAATTCGTTTTCATAATAGCCGTCGTCTTCTACGTAAGGCAGGTTTAAGATTCCTAACGGTTTGAATTTGTCGTCTTTGATTTGGCTGAAAGCAGAGCGGTTCTTTTTGCCATCAATAGTTTTAATGTCCACGTATCTTTTTTCAATCGAAGAGCGAACCAGTTTTAAAATGTACTTAGGAATTGGCGGAGCCACTTTATCGACAGAAAATGATTCTTTGGAAGATTTTAGCAGTTTTCCGTCAAGGCTGTATATGTTGATTTCGATGTTATGGATGTGTGCTAATTCATGAATTTTATCTTTAAAGATCAAGTCTAAATTGCCAGAGGTCAACGGATAAGTGGTGGTGGAAAGTATGAAGTTGATGTGCTGTTTTACTGCGTTTTCATTTCGTTCCAGACGCTCTTGGTGGTATTCTTTAGCTTCATTTTTAAATTGGATAATAGAAATGGAAGCTAATATGACAGAAGCCATTAATATCAATACGATCATCGAAAGGAAAATCCTGATTCGTAACGAAAGCATTGCTATTTTGAAACTTTTGAACATAATTAAGATTGATTTCTTTCTCTTATTTTTTTATAAAATTTAAACCCAAGCATAATTAAAATGGAGAAGAGAAAGATTCCAATTACACCGTAAATCCAGTTGACCGCATTTTTTAAAATTACTAAAAAAACTACTGCAAAAAGGATAATTGTCGCGCCTTCGTTCCACAAACGCATGAAATTTGTTGAGTATTTCACTTCGTCATTTTGCAATTGCTTGAATATTTGATGGCATTTTGCATGGTATAAATACAACACAAATACGAAGCCAAGTTTTACGTGCATCCAAGGCATTTGCAACCAAGAACGCCCTAAATCCGTAAAAAACAACATCCAAAAAGCAAAAATACTGGCTAAAACGGCTGATGGCCAAGTGATAATGTACCACAGGCGATAGGTCATTATTTTGTATTGTTTTTGTAAAATTTCTTTCTCTGGCGAAGGTTTTTGTGCCGCTTCAATTTGGTAAACGAACAAGCGAACAATGTAAAATAATCCTGCAAACCATGTAATTACAAAGATGAGGTGCAGAGATTTAAGGTAATTATAGTATTCCATCGTTAGTTTGAATCAGTTTTGTATTCATTTCTTTTTTTAGAAAATAGCCAGTCAATAGTGTTGATAAAATATCAGCAATTGGGAATGCAATCCACACTCCAAAAATACCTAAAAAATTTGGTAGAATCAGCACTAACGGAATCAGGAAAAATCCTTGCTTGCTTAAAGTCAAAAGCAATGCTTTTTTTGCCTTTCCCGCCGCTTGAAAATAAGCCGCACCAATAAGTTGAACGGCAATAATTGGCGAAGCCGCAAAAACCCAGCGCAACGCTTCCGGAGTTTGGGCAATCACGAGTGGATCTGTAGTAAAAACAGCGACTATAGGTTTGGCAAAAATTAGAATAACCACAAAAATAACAGTGGCTAAAAAGGCAGCATATTTTATCGAAAGCAGCACACTTTCTTCGACTCTTTCATAATTTCCTGCTCCGTAATTAAAACCTGCAATTGGTAGAAATCCTTGCGTAATTCCCAGAATTGGAAACAAAGCAAACATCAACATTCGGCTTATAATTCCATAAATTGCAACAGAATGTTCGCCACCGTGCGTGTATAAAGTATGATTCAGTATTATCGCTAAAATACTCACGACTCCTTGTCTTGAAAAAGTAACAAAACTCAATTCGGTTATTTCCTTTGCAATGGGAATATTGAATTTGAAATGTCTGGCTTTTAGTTTTAGTTCACTTTTAAAATAAAAAAACCATAACACAAATAAAAAGCAAGTGAGATAGGATATGGCTGTCGCCAAAGCAGCGCCAAACATTCCTAAATTCAAGTATTTTATAAAAATAATGTCTAATAAAATATTTATAAATGCGGGGATAATCATGGCGACCATCGCAAACTTGGCCTTGCCTTCTGCACGAATCACGTTGTTCCCCATCATGCAAAGTGCCAAGAACGGAACGCTTATAATTATGGGAATAAAAAATTCTTTTGCGGGTTCCATTATGGCTCCTTTCGCACCAAAAAGAAGCAGCATTTCGTCGCTGAAAAAAAGACCAAATAGCACAAAAACAGACGCCAATAAAAAAGTCATCATAATTTGATTGCCAAAGGTATGCAATGCTTTTTCTTTGTGATTCGCTCCCAATGCTCTGGAAAGTACAGAACCTCCGCCCACACCAATCGCCATTCCCAAAGAAGAAATCAAAAAGGTGATGGGCAAAACTACGGTTACCGCCGCAATGGCCAAAGAACCAATCCATTGACCCACAAATATGGTGTCAATTAAAATATTAACCGACATGAATAAAATTCCAATAGAAGACGGAACCGCCTGTTTTATCAAGAGTTTTTTGATGTCCTGAGTTCCTAACTCATCGGCGGTAACAGCCATTTAAGCGTTCATTTTTTCGGAGTCAACTTTAACGGTTGAAGAGGCGTTCGACCAATTCGTAATCCAATTGCTTACTGTTTTACACCAATCGTCACTGTCGTTCAAACACGGAATTGCTAAAAATTCCTCACCACCATGAGCTTTGAATTCATGATTGGCTTCCATGGCAATTTCTTCCAAAGTCTCCAAACAATCCGATACGAAAGCAGGTGTTACTACAGCAAGTTTTTTAATTCCTTTTTCAGGCATTTTGTTCACTTCCACATCCGTGTAAGGTGTCAACCATTTGTCACCTGCCAATCGGGATTGAAAAGTCTGGCTGTATTTTCCTTCTGGGATTCCTAATAATTTTACCACTTGTTTGGTCGTTTCGTAACATTGGTGACGGTAACAAAATTCATGGGCCGGTGAAGGTGTGCTGCAACAAGAGCCATCAATTTTACAATGTGATTTGGTAATATCCGTTTTGCGAATGTGACGCTCCGGGATTCCGTGATAGGAGAATAATAAATGGTCGTAATCAAAACCTTCTAAATGACATTTGATAGAATCGGCAAGGTTTTTTATATAATCAGGTTTGTTATAAAATGCAGGAACAATTGTGAATTTCATTTCCGGAAAGTGCTTTTTACGCAAGTCTTCGGCCAGTTCTAGTATTGTAGTTGTAGATGCCATAGCATGTTGTGGGTACAATGGAAAAAGCAGCACTTCATTCACCCCTTTATCATGCAATTCTTGTAAACCAGACAATAAAGATGGGTTTCCATAACGCATCGCTAAGGAAACGGGAACATCAACTAATTGCTTTACTTTGGCGTGCATTCTTTTGGAAATCACCACAAGCGGAGAACCTTCGTCCCACCATATTTTTGCGTAAGCGGCAGCCGATTTTTTAGGTCTTGTTTGTAAAATTATTCCACGAACTAATAATGCCCGTAACAAAAACGGAACGTCAATTACGTATTTGTCCATTAAAAATTCATCTAAATATGGTTTTACATCTTTAGGAGTTGGACTTTCCGGAGAACCTAAATTAACTAATAATACACCTTTCATGTTGTCTTTTTTTGTTGGTACAAAAGTAAATAAACTTACTTTTTTATAAATTGCGATTAACTATTTTTTATTGTTTAATATAAGAAATCAATTGTTTACTGCATATTTGGGTTGATTGACATCAAATATTTCTTTGGCGTAGTGGCAAATTTCTTTTTGAAGGCTGCGATGAAATGACTTCCGGTGCTGTAACCAATTTTCAATCCTACTTCATTTACATTATAGGAACCGCTGTCCAATAATTTTCGGGCAAAATCCATTTTGTAGTCAAATAGAAAACCATAAACGGTATCGCCATAAATTTGTTTGAAACCCATTTTTAGTTTCTTTAAATTCAAACCTATTTCATCAGCTAATTCTTGTAATCCGGGCGGTTCAGCCATATTGGCAATGATGATTTCTTTGGCTTTTCTAATCTTCATCACATTGTCTTCGTCTATTAAAAACGGACATTGTTCTGCATTTGGATCTTCGGTTCTATTGAAGTACAAACTCAGTAATTCGTATCCTTTTCCTTTATAGTACAGGTTTTTTATCGACGGATGCAAGCTGTAATGAAACAGTTGTGACAAAACAATTGCCATCGACGGGCTGATATTTCCTTCGTTATAATACTTTTTGTCCTTATTATCAGCGCTTAAAAAAGTAATATAATCTGCTTCTGTAGAAAACAAAGCATGAAACTTTTTGATGGAAATAATCACCGATATCACCCAAGAATTTGGCGCTAATTCCAGATTCAAAGGCAGTTCCTTTTGTGGATTGTACAAAAGCAATGATTTCTCCTCTTTCAGTTCTAATGCATAGTTTCCTTGATTAAAGATAAATTTTGCATTTCCTTTTAATCCAAAATGAAACTGAATCAATCCACTGCTCACTTCACGTTGGGCTTGAAAGGCATCGGTGCCGTCATTCTGAAAGCGAATTAAGGTAAAGTCATCTTCAATTTTTATAATTTCTTGAGAACCCATAGCGATGTTTTTTTAACGTAAAAATGATAATTATCAGGTTGTTTTATTTAGAAACACTCTAAATAGAGTAATTAAAAGCACCCGTTTCTGCTACAAAAATAAGGGTTTTTATAATAAAACAACGATTTAAAACTAAAAAAACACATAGCGATACAAAAAGTACTTCTAGCGTTACTTTTATAAATACTATAGTTCTAATTTTGTTTCACTTTCTTGAAAAGTGCAAATATGGAAAACAATAACACATCAAAGCATCACTATTTTTACGCAGTTGGATTAAGCTATAAAAAAGCAGATGCTGAGATTAGAGGTAAGTTTAGTTTAGACGCTGCTGCAAAAACGCGTTTGCTGGAACAAGCTAAGAATGAAGGAATAGAGAGTTTAATAGTCACTTCTACCTGCAACCGTACTGAAATTTACGGTTACGCGGAACATCCGTTTCAATTAATCAAATTAATTTGTGAGAATAGTCAAGGCTCTGTTGAATCATTTCAAAAGGTAGGTTTTGTCTATAAAAATCAGGAAGCGATAAGTCACTTGTTTCGTGTAGGAACTGGTTTAGATAGTCAGATTCTGGGTGATTTCGAAATTATCGCACAGATAAGAAATTCTTTTTCACAATCAAAATCATTGGGTTTAGCCAATGCTTTTATGGAAAGATTGGTGAATGCGGTTATACAAGCCAGTAAAAAAATAAAAACCGATACAGAGATTAGCTCAGGCGCTACCTCGGTTTCTTTTGCTGCGGTTCAATATATTTTTAAGAATGTAGAAGACATTGGAAACAAAAACATTCTATTGTTTGGTACTGGTAAAATTGGTAGAAATACGTGTGAAAATTTAGTAAAACATACTAAAAACGAACACATTACCCTAATTAATAGAACCAAAGAGAAAGCAGAGAAATTAGCCGGGAAATTGAACCTGATCGTAAAAGATTATTCTGAACTGCATTTGGAGCTACAAAAAGCAGATGTTGTTGTGGTAGCAACCGGCGCACAAAATCCAACGATTGACAAAGCGATTCTGAATTTGAAAAAACCAATGTTGATTTTGGATTTATCGATTCCGAAAAATGTTAATGAAAATGTGGAAGAAATAGAAGGCGTTACGCTGATTCACATGGATTATTTGTCACAACTTACAGACGAAACTTTAGAAAACAGAAAAAAACACATTCCTGCTGCTGAAGCCATCATCGAAGAAATCAAAGAAGAATTTATTACATGGACCAAAGGCAGAAAATTTGCACCGACAATCAATGCTTTGAAAGCAAAATTGAATGCGATAAAAACATCTGAATTGGATTTTCAAAGCAAGAAAATTTCAAATTTCAATGAAGAGCAAGCCGAAATAATCAGCAACAGAATTATCCAAAAAATAACGACTCATTTCGCTAATCATTTGAAAGATGATGATACGATGGTAGATGAAAGTATTGAATGGATTGAGAAAGTTTTCAAAATAGGAGCGACTACAAAATAATGAGCAAAATTATACGCATAGGAACCCGCGACAGCGAACTCGCGCTTTGGCAAGCCCACGCCGTTGAAAAAAAGCTAAATGATTTAGGGTATAAAACCGAAATTTTAGCGGTAAAATCACAAGGAGACATTATCCTTGACAAACCACTTTACGAATTAGGAATCACAGGAATTTTTACTAAAACATTGGATATCGCTATGATAAATGGCGATGTTGATATTGCGGTGCATTCCATGAAAGATGTTCCTACGGCTTTGCCAATAGGAATTGTGCAGGCTGCCGTTCTGGAAAGAGCGAATACGTTGGATATTTTAGTGCACAAAGGAGACCTTGATTTTCTTAATGGCGAAGGTACAATTGCCACAGGAAGTTTGCGTCGTCAGGCACAATGGCTCAATAAATATCCCAATCATAAAGTAGTTGATTTACGTGGAAACGTAAACACCAGAATGCAAAAATTGCAGGACAGCGATTGGAACGGAGCTGTTTTTGCGGCAGCAGGACTGGAAAGAATCAACTTGAAACCTTCCAATTATATTGATTTGGATTGGATGATTCCGGCACCGGCTCAAGGCGCAATGGTAATTGTGGCTATGGCAAATGATGATTTTTGCAGAGAAGCCGTTTCTGAATTGAATGATATTGATACTGAAGTATGTACACATATCGAAAGACAGTTTTTAAAAACACTCGAAGGCGGTTGTACGGCACCAATTGGCGCTTTAGCAGTTTTTGTAGAAGATGATATTTTGTTTAAAGGCGTTTTGTTTTCTATCGATGGTAAGCAAAAAATAGAGATCGAAAAAACTGTTCCGATGCAAGAATGGAAAAAATTAGGCTTTTATTGCGCAAAAGAAATTTTAGAAAATGGCGGAGCAGAATTGATGACAGAAATTAAAATTAATTTGAAGAAATAATGAGCCAAACAAGCATTTTATCCACCAAAACATTGTCGGCAGAACAAAGGCAAGTATTTCTTGACGCTAATTTTGATCTTTTAGAACAAGATTTCATCGAAATTAAAAACAACCTTTTTGAACTGAATACAATCAACAACAACTTAATTTTTAGTAGCCAAAATGCTGTTTTAAGTTTGATAGAACAAAACGGTTGGGAAGTTTTAAAGACTAAACCTGTTTTTTGTGTAGGTATTAAAACCAAGGAATTACTTGAATCGCATGGCTTTACAGTGGATGTTTATTTGGATTACGCATCTGAATTAGCCGAAATAATCACTTTAATTTACAATAAAGAAAGCTATACTTTTTTAAGCGGAAATTTGCGTAAAGAAACTTTGCCTGAAGCATTAAAAAGCGCAGGAATAACTTTTAATGAAATCGAAGTTTATCAAACAACACTTGCGCCTTTTAAAATATCAGACCAAGAAAATTTTGACGGAATTCTGTTTTTTAGCCCATCTGCCGTTGAAAGTTATTTGACAAATAATAAAATCAAGAATGAAGTTTGTTTTTGCGTAGGCACTACTACAGCATCAGCATTAGAAACAAAGAAAATTAAAAACATAGTAATTGCCGAAACACCAACTATCGAAGAGGTAATTTCGGAAGTTATTGAATATTATAAAACGGAAAGCATCTAGCAATCTGCTAAAATTTAAATACATGATTAAGAACGACCTATTTTTAAGAGTACTAAAAGGAGAAACAGTACAACGTCCACCAGTTTGGATGATGCGTCAAGCGGGAAGATATTTACCTGAATTTATTGCTTTGCGTGATAAATATGATTTCTTCACCCGTTGTCAAACTCCGGAATTAGCTGCTGAAATCACCGTACAACCAATACGAAGAATTGCCCCGGATGCTGCGATTTTATTTTCGGATATTTTGGTAATTCCACAGGCCATGGGAATTGAAGTGTTGATGAAAGAAAATTTTGGTCCGTTTTTACCAAATCCTATTCGTACGATTCAAGATGTAGAAAAAGTAATCGTTCCAGATGTAAATGAAACATTAGGATACGTTTTTGACGCTATCAAATTGACCAAAGAAATGTTGAATGATGAGGTGCCATTAATTGGTTTCGCAGGTTCTCCTTGGACAATTATGTGTTATGCCGTGGAAGGGAAAGGTTCTAAAAGTTTTGATATGGCCAAAGGATTTTGTTTCCAACACCCAGAAGCTGCGCATGTTTTATTGCAAAAAATCACGGACACCACTATTTTATACCTAAAAGAAAAAGTAAAAGCAGGAGTAAATGCCGTGCAAATTTTTGACTCTTGGGGTGGAATGTTATCTCCAGTGGATTATCAGGAATTTTCATGGAAATACATCAACCAAATCATTGAAGCTTTAGCTGATGATGCACCGGTAATTGTTTTCGGAAAAGGATGTTGGTTTGCGCTTGGCGAAATGGGGAAAAGTAGAGCGTCTGCGTTAGGAGTTGATTGGACTTGTTCTCCAAGAAATGCAAGATACTTGTCAGGTGGAAACATCACGTTACAAGGAAATTTTGATCCGTCAAGATTGTTATCACCGATTCCAACCATCAAAAAAATGGTTCATGAAATGATTGACGAATTCGGAAAAGACAAATACATCGTGAATTTAGGTCACGGTATTTTACCAAATATTCCTGTGGATCATGCGAAAGCGTTCATTGATGCGGTGAAGGAATACAATCAATAGTAAACATTGTTCAGAAAACTGGACTAAAGTCCAGCCTTGCAAAATGTACCGAGCCGATGGCTCTCAGAAGTACGTAAAAGTTCCATAGGAACGGCGTGTCTTGTAGCAACGGATTTTAATCCGTTGAATAATAAATAATTAAACAATGCTAAACAAAGGATTACGAGACCAGGAAAGTATCCGAATAGACAATGTACTAAAGACGTTGCTTTCCATAGTTTTTGTGCCTAAGTTTTGGAATTTAGAAGATAAAACAAACATAGAAGATCAATTGAAAGACTTTGGATTAAACATTCAAAGTCTGATTGATTGTAATGAAAAGGATTTAATTACACAGTTGTTACGTTGTCATTTGGACTGGAATCAGCTGGAGCAATTTGCCGATTTTTTAGTGATTGCTTCGAAAGGCAATCCGTTTGATTTTTCTGAAAAAGCAATTGCCATTTACAATTATATTCAGCACGAAAGCAGAATGTTTTCGTTTGGAATCAATAGTAAAATAGCTGCTGCAAAAGCAAATTTATAAAAACGTTGATGAAATCGATTATTTGCTTGAATTGAAAACTAGATTTGCTTCTCTATATTTGTAATTAACAAATGCACAAAACAATGACTGAAAAAGAATTACATGATTATTTAAAGACAAACTATCCAATCGAAAATGAAAAATGCGAGTGGAAAGAATTTAAGTCTTTAAAGAATTCTGTTTCAGGAGCTGCTGGTAGTGATATAATCTCCTATATTTCTGCCATATCCAATATGCAAGGTGGAAATTTGATAATTGGAATTCAAGACAAAACCTTGAATATTGTAGGAATTCAAGATTTTGCCGGTTATACAATTGAAAATATTAGATTTAGAATTAATGGAAATATTACTAATCTAAACGTAGAAGCATTTAGCGTTCAAGAATTCATTACATCTGACACCAATAAAGTGGTTTGGATTTTCCATATTCCAAAACATCAGTTCAGGTTACCGGTTTATGCTAATAAAAAAACTTGGCAACGTATTGATGATAATTTGGTCGAAATGACCAAAGCAAGATTGGATGCAATTCTTGAGCAAGTTCAGGTTAACAAAGATTGGTCTAAAGTAACTATTCCAGAAGCAACTTTGGAAGATTTAGATTCAGAGGCTATAAAAAAAGCCAGAGTTGAATTTAAAAAAAGAAACCCTAAATATTCAGATGAAGTTGACAATTGGAATGATTTAGATTTTTTAAATAAAGCAAAACTTACCATTAAAGGAAAGATAACTAGAACGGCTCTAATTCTTTTAGGAAAAGATGAATCAGAACATTATTTAGGTTCTTCCGTAAAAATTAGGTGGAATCTAAAAACGATTGATAATCAAGATAAAGATTTTGAAATATTTTCTATTCCATTCATATTATCAGTTGATGAAGTTTATAAAAAAATTAGAAATTTAAAATACCGCTATTTACGAGATGGGACGTTATTTCCAGATGAAGTATTGCGATACGAGCCATTTATTATAAGAGAATCTTTAAATAATGCTATTGCGCATCAGGATTATTCTAAAGGGGCAAGAATTAACGTTGTCGAATTTGAAGATGATCATTTAGTGTTTTCTAATTATGGCTCATTTTTACCAAAGTCAGTTGAGGATGTGGTTTTGAATGATACGCCGGAAGAAGTGTATAGAAATCCCTTTTTAGTTGAAGCAATGAAAAATTTGGATATGATTGAAACCCAAGGAGGAGGAATTCGAAAAATATTTAACTTCCAAAAACAAAGATTTTTTCCTTTGCCAAATTATAATTTTGAAGATAATAAAGTTAAGGTAACGATAACGGGTAAAATTTTAGATGAAAACTTTGCTAAAATTATTATCAAAAATTCAAACTTAGGCTTAGACGAAATCATTTTGTTGGACAAAGTTCAAAAACACAAAGAAATTTCAGAAAATGAATTTAAACATCTAAAAAAATTAAAGTATATTGAAGGGGGTAGACTTAATTTTTACTTATCATATCAAATTATTGAGTCTACAAATGATGAAAATTTACAAGCTGAATATTTAGCTAATCGTAGTTTTGACGATTCTCATTTTAAAGATATGATACTTGAATGTCTTAAAAAATGGGGAAAAACGAAACGTAATAAAATTGATAACTTAATTATTCCTAAATTATCAACTGCTCTCTCGGAAGAAAAGAAAAAAAACAAGGTTACTAATTATCTTTCTGCATTAAGAATGGAAGGTAAGATTGTCAACACGCCAGGGTATTTTTGGGAAATTATTTAAATACTTTTTAAACACTTTTAAACACTTTTAAACACTTTTAAACACTTTTATATTGTTTTCAAAAATGAAAGAACAATTCTATTCCTACATACAAAACCTTCAAGATCAAATCTGTAAAGGATTGGAAACAGTTGAAGGTCAAGCCAAATTTCGAGAAGACCTTTGGGAACGTCCGGAAGGTGGCGGCGGAAGAACCCGCGTGATTGAAAACGGAAAAGTTTTCGAAAAAGGCGGTGTCAATATTTCAGCAGTTCACGGGAAATTACCGGAAGCCATGCAAAAAATGTTCAATGTAGGGGAAGCTGATTTTTTTGCCTGCGGATTGAGTTTAGTTTTGCACCCAAAAAACCCAATGGTCCCTACGGTTCATGCCAATTGGCGTTATTTCGAAATGTACGATGACAACGGAAATGTAATCCAGCAATGGTTTGGTGGCGGACAAGATTTAACACCATATTATCTGTTTGAAGAAGATGCAATTCATTTTCATCAAACCTGTAAAACCGCTTGTGACAAACATAATCCCGAATTTTATCCAAAATACAAGAAACAATGTGATGCCTATTTCTGGAACGCACATCGTAATGAAGCACGAGGAATTGGCGGATTGTTTTTCGATTATTGTAAAGCAACTCCAGAGATGAGTATGCAAGATTGGTTCAACTTTGTAACCGAAGTGGGCAATAGTTTCCTAGAAGCGTATGTCCCAATTGTAGAAAAAAGAAAAGATTTACCGTATACTCCAGAACAAAGAACGTGGCAGGAAATCCGTCGCGGTCGTTATGTGGAGTTTAATTTGGTACACGACAAAGGCACTTTATTTGGACTAAAAACCAACGGAAGAATCGAAAGTATCCTGATGAGTTTACCGCCTCATGTCCAGTGGGTTTATGACCATCACGCTGAAGCTGGTAGCAAAGAAGAAAAATTAGTAAACGTATTAGAAAATCCGAAAAATTGGATTGCAGGTTGATGATTAACGATTTTTGATTTCAGATTTTCTGTCATCAACATTTCGTTTTAAATCATAAATCAGCAATCGCTAATCTAAAATCATAAATCATATGTTCCCATTACACAGAGGCAGAAGATTAAGAACAAACGAATCGATTAGAAGTTTAGTTCGTGAAACAAGTTTAAGTCCGTCGGATTTTATGTTTCCTATGTTTATTGCTGAAGGTGAAAATGTCCAAGTGGAAATTCCTTCCATGCCAGGAATATTTCGTCGTTCGATTGATTTAACCGTAAAAGAAATCCGTGAATTATTCGATTTAGGGATTCGTGCGGTCAATATTTATGTAAAAGTCAGTGAAAATTTAAAAGACAATACAGGACTGGAAGCTTGGAACCCAAACGGATTAATGCAAAATGCCATTCGTGCCATTAAAGCGGCTTGTCCGGAAATGATTGTAATGCCAGACGTAGCTTTGGACCCCTATTCTATTTATGGTCATGACGGAATTATTGCTAACGGCGATGTAGCAAACGATTCAACGAATGATGCTTTAGTGAAAATGGCCGTTTCTCATGCGCAAGCCGGAGCCGATTTTGTAGCGCCATCGGATATGATGGACGGACGCGTATTGCGTTTGCGTGAAGGTCTGGATACTGCCGGTTTTCATAACGTGGGCATCATGAGTTATTCTGCAAAATATGCTTCTGCATTTTACGGGCCGTTCCGTGATGCGTTAGACAGCGCTCCTGTTGATGCCACTGAAATTCCAAAAGACAAGAAAACCTACCAAATGGATTATGCGAATCGCATTGAAGCCATCAAGGAAGCATTGTGGGACGTAGAAGAAGGCGCCGATATGGTCATGGTAAAACCAGGAATTGCGTATTTAGACATCGTTCGCGAAGTCAAAAACGCGGTAAATGTGCCTGTAACAGTGTATCACGTTTCGGGAGAATATGCGATGATCAAAGCCGCTGCCGAAAAAGGTTGGCTGGATCATGATAAAATAATGATGGAGCAATTAATGTGCATCAAAAGAGCAGGAGCAAGCTTGATTTCGACTTATTTTGCTAAAGAAGCAGCCATACTTTTGAACAAATAAAATTCAGATTTTTTGATTCTAATAATTTTAATTCTTTTTTTGTTTTTAATTCCAAAAAATAAATTATTTTTGAAAAAACTATAAAACTAAAAAAACTAAAATGAAAAAAGTATTAATAATTGCAATTGCATTTTTAGCCTTTTCTTGTAAGAAGCAAGAAGCAGAACCAACAGAAAAAAAAGCTGAATCTGAAGCCACAGTCTCTGAAGGAATGCAAGAAGAAATTCAAACACCTGAACAATTAGGAGAGGCCCTTTTTAAAGGAAAAGGAACCTGTGCTTCTTGTCATAAAGTAGATACAAAACTAATAGGTCCAAGTTTACAAGACATTGCTAAAATTTACAAAGAGAAAAATGGTAACATCATCACTTTTCTAAAAGGAGAAAGCGAGCCTATAGTAGATCCAGCCCAATATGACTTGATGAAACCAAATATCGTCCTTACAAAAACGATGACCGACGAAGAATTAAAAGGATTAGAAGCGTATCTTTATTCAACTTTGAAATAGAAATTTTTATTTAGAAGCTAATCCCGCTATCATTCCAATCTTTTCTTTTTTAAAGAAAAAAAGAAAAGGATTTTCCCTTCTATCGGGGCTAAAAAACAAAAACCATTCGTCTCAGCGAATGGTTTTTGTTTTTCAATAGTTTTTAAGTATTTATTTCTTTGTGGACTTTGTACTTTCTTACCAAACTTTGGGGTTAAATT
This sequence comes from Flavobacterium melibiosi, assembly GCF_048158545.1. NCBI lineage: Bacteria > Pseudomonadati > Bacteroidota > Flavobacteriia > Flavobacteriales > Flavobacteriaceae > Flavobacterium > Flavobacterium melibiosi. Next base: position 98,566 of record NZ_JBLNKU010000004.1, read on the forward strand.
AATTATATTTATCAAATGGAAACAGCTCACATCAAAACCCCTTTAGGAATCGCAACTATTATTGGAGATGAAAGTGGGATTTCAGTAATTTCAGTTGCCGAAGAAGGAGTAGTTTCAAATAGTATTTCAGCAGTTTTGCAAGAAGCCGTTACCCAACTCAACGATTATTTTGAAGGCAAACGAACTCATTTTGACTTTGCGCTCAATCCAAAAGGTACTGAATTTCAACAAAAAGTCTGGAAAGGATTACTCGAAATTCCATTTGGAAAAACCTGTAGCTATATGGATTTATCCAAAAAACTGGGCGATGTCAAAGCCATTCGAGCCGTCGCTTCTGCCAACGGGAAAAACCCGCTTTGGATTGTTGTTCCGTGTCACAGAGTCATTGGAACAGATGGTTCATTAACAGGATATGCAGGCGGTTTGTGGCGAAAAAAATGGTTATTAGAACATGAAAACCCAACGACACAACAAAGTTTGTTTTAAAATAGACTTCTTAGATTTTTAGACGGTTAGACAAGTTAGATTTTAAAAGATCAAACAAGTCAATAAGTTAATAATCTAAAATGTCTAACAAAATCTAAAAAATGATAGAAAAAATAAACCTCAATAACATTCTGTTCCTCGACATAGAAACCGTTCCGGAAGCGGAAGATTTTAATGCTTTGGACGCCGAAATGAAAGATCTTTGGGAACATAAAACCCAGTATCAGCGCAAAGATGAATACACACCTGAGGATTTTTACGACCGTGCGGGAATTTGGGCCGAGTTTGGGAAAATTGTTTGTATTTCGGTGGGTTATTTTACCATCAAAGGCGATATTCGGAATTTTAGGGTGACTTCTTTTTTTGGAGAAGAAAAGAAAATATTGCTCGATTTCAATAATTTGCTGAACAATCATTTCAATCAGCCGCAACATGTTTTGTGTGGGCACAATGCCAAGGAATTCGATATTCCTTTCCTTGCCCGACGTATGATTATCAACCAAATTGCCATTCCTAACAAGCTGAATTTATTTGGAAAAAAACCATGGGAAATTCCTCATTTAGATACCTTGGAATTATGGAAATTTGGCGATTATAAACATTTTACTTCTTTAAAATTGATGTGTAAAGTCCTCGGAATTCCTTCTCCAAAAGGCGATATCGACGGTAGCCAAGTAGGACATGTTTTTTATGTGGATAAAGACATTGACCGAATTGTAACCTATTGCGAAAAAGACACCATTGCCGTGGCGCAAATTTTCTTGAGATTACGTAGAGAAGAATTGTTGATTGAGGAGGAGATTATTCATGTATAAGCATTCCGTTATTGTCATTGCAATTGATAATTGAAATTGTTATTGATTTATTACATTTACAAAAATTATAAATTATGGTATTGAGTAGATTTTGGTTGGTCATTTTTATTTCGTCAATTATTTTTATTGTTTTCAGTTTGTTTACTGCCAATACCTATACCATTGATTATGTTTTGAATGGAAAAAAAGATGATCCAATTCTGGTTTCTGAGAAATTTGCGGAACAACTCCCTGCTTTTATTAAAGACAGTATAAAAAAAGCACCAGAGCAAACCATGATTATCAATCGTGATACGCTAAATGCGGATACGACTTATGTTTATAAAAACAAAACTGTAAAAATTTACAGTGGTGTTCAAAAATCAGATGGTTTATTGCCAACTTGTAAAAGTACTTTACTAGAATTAATCCTTCCGCTGATGGCTTATTTGGCTTTTTTCTGTGGATTGATGGAACTTTTAATCATTTCCGGAGCCTCTGGAAAGTTGGCTAAAGCATTGAGTCCTGTTTTTGTAAAAGTGTTTCCCAGTATTCCTAAAAACCATCCGTCGATATCCTATATGACCTTAAATTTTGCTGCCAATTTCTTAGGATTAGACTCTGCCGCAACTCCTTTTGGACTAAAAGCCATGGAGAGTTTACAAGAAATAAATCCGGATAAAGACAAGGCGAGTGATGCACAAATTATGTTCATGTGTTTGCATGCATCGGGTCTTACTTTAATCGCTACGTCTATTATAGGTTATCGTGCTGCGGCAAACGCAAGTAATCCTGCTGATGTGATGTTACCTTGTATTATCACGTCTTTTATTGGTACTATTGCAGCTTTTTTAATTGTTGGAATCAAACAAAAAATCAATTTCAAAAGTGCTTCTTTGGTGATTGTATTGATGACATTAATAGCTGGAATTGTTGGTTTGTTGATGTATGTAAATCATTTGGATTTAATTGGAAAAAACTATTTTACCTCTAATCTTTCTGCTTTAATATTAATTGGAATTATTGCTTTTACCTTGATTTTTTCGTTTATTCATGAGAAAAAATTTACTGAAGCATCTACTACGGTTTTTGAAAGTTTTGTAGTGGGAGCAAATAATGGTGTGAAAACTGGAGTGACTATTTTTCCTTATGTTTTGGGCATGCTGGTTGCTATTTCTCTATTCAGAAACAGTGGTTTATTTGAAATTATAAGCAATTGGATTGCTTTCATTTTTTCTAATATGGGAGTAAGTAAGCAAATTACGGATGCCTTACCAGTTGCCTTACTTCGTCCCTTTAGTTCTGCCGGATCAAGAGGATTTTTGATTGATTCGATGAATACTTTTGGGGCCGATTCCTTAACGGCAAGATTGAGTAGTATTTTTCAATGTAGTGCCGAAAGTACTTTTTATGTGATAGCCGTTTATTTCGGTTCTGTAAATATTAAAAACACGCGTTATGCACTAGGGACGATGCTTATAGTTGATTTGATTTGTGTGATTACAGCAATTTTTGTGGCGACTTGGTTTTTCTAAAAATAAGAATTTTGAAGCGATTTGATTCCTGGATGGAAACGCAAATCGAAGTATAAAAAAAACCACAATCTCAATACTATTTGGGATTGTGGTTTTTGTGTATTTTAAGCGTAGGTGTTAATCAATTTCCATCTCTGGAACGTCACCTTCAATAATTAAATTTGCTTCAGTGGAAGCGATGATATGTTCAACGGTTACACCCGGTGCGCGTTCCAATAGTTTGAAACCTTGAGGTGTTATTTCTAAAACGGCTAATTCAGTAACCACTTTTTTAACGCAACCTACCCCCGTTAATGGTAACGTACATTTTTTAAGTATTTTTGATTCTCCAGCTTTATTAACGTGCATCATGGCTACAATAATATTTTCGGCAGAAGCCACTAAATCCATTGCGCCTCCCATTCCTTTGACCATTTTGCCAGGGATTTTCCAGTTGGCAATATCACCGTTTTCGGCAACTTCCATGGCACCAAGGATTGTTAGGTCAACATGTTGTCCACGAATCATTCCAAAACTGAATGCTGAGTCGAAGAAACTTGCTCCGGGCAAAGTAGTGATGGTTTGTTTTCCTGCGTTGATTAAATCAGCGTCTTCATCGCCTTCAAAAGGGAATGGACCCATACCGAGAATTCCATTTTCGCTTTGAAATTCAACGTCAATTCCTTCTGGAATATAATTAGCCACTAATGTTGGAATTCCGATTCCGAGATTCACGTAATAGTTGTGTTTTAATTCTTTTGCAATGCGTTTTGCAATTTGATTTTTATCTAAAGCCATTTCTTAATGTATCAATTTATGAATGTAACAATATATCAATTTTGACAATTGTTACTTGTTATTTTTACTAGTGCTTAGGATTTTGTAAACTATTAATCCTAATTCATTAATTTGAATTTTTAGGCTCTCATCAAAAGGATATGAGGATGCTTTCTCACAAAGCAAAAGCCAGTATTTTGTTTCCTCTAGTTCTTTGGCAGCAATTTTAATTTTATGAATAAAATCCGCTCTGCTTTCTGCATTTTGTGCTTCATGAATATTAGCGCCTATACTTGTTCCTGACTTTAATAGTTGATTGGCAATAATAAATTTGCGTTTATTTTCTAATATTTCACAAAAAGCTATAATACCTAATGCAAAATCAATGGATTTAGTAACAACAATATTCTCTTTATCCATTTTTTATTAATTGTTATATTGAAAAATTGCTAAATTGTTTAATTTTTTGCACGAACCGTTCTTTGTTCAATTCTTTTTTCATATTTCTCGCCTTGAAAAATTCTATTTACAAGTATTCCCGGAATATGAATTTCGTTTGGATCTAAACTTCCTGCAGGCAATAATTCTTCTACTTCGGCTATGGTGATTTTTGCTGCTCCGGCCATACAAGGGTTGAAGTTTCTTGCGGTTCCTTTGAAAATTAAGTTTCCGGCTTCGTCACCTTTCCAGGCTTTTACGATGGCAAAATCTGCGTTGAAAGCGTGTTCCATAACGTGCATTTTTCCATTGAATTCGCGAACTTCCTTCCCTTCAGCTACTTCAGTTCCATAACCGGCTGGTGTGAAAAAAGCTGGGATTCCTGCTTGTGCCGCACGACAACGTTCGGCTAAAGTTCCTTGAGGGATAAGATCCACTTCGAGTTCTCCAGAAAGCATTTGGCGCTCAAATTCGGCATTTTCTCCTACATACGAAGAAATCATTTTTTTGATTTGACGCTTTTGCAAAAGCAATCCAAGACCAAAATCATCTACACCGGCGTTGTTTGAAATACAAGTTAAATCCGTAGTTTCTTTTTTTACTAATTCGGCGATGGAATTTTCCGGAATACCACATAATCCGAAACCGCCAAGCATGATGGTCATCCCGTTTTCAATTCCTTGAAGGGCGTCCTGAACGTTGTTTACTTTTTTGTTAATCATAAAAATGAGTTGCTATTTGTCGAATTTTAATTTAAGGAATAATGAAATTTGCTATACTAATAAGAACCACAGGGATTTAATTTTGAGAACCAAAGCCCTAGCCCAGATAAAAGCGACATCCTTTCTGGTCCTGATTTTTTTAAGGACCAGAAAGATATAGCGGATTGCTACGCCTGTTCAGCTTTCAGCCTCGAGTGCTGGATTAGCTCCAGAAGAAAATTTTACAATTCAAATTCTTCGGTATCTTGTTCTACGGCCGTCGTGTCTACTACTTTTCTAGGTACGTAACAGTCTACTTTTATAGAAAGATTTGCAGGTCTTTCGAAGCCTTCCTTAGAAACTTTAAGGGCTGGATCAGCGTAACACAGCTTCATGAAATACCCCCAAACCGGCAATGCTGCTGTAGCTCCCTGACCATAAGTGATACTTTTGAAACGGGCTGAACGATCCTCGCAACCTACCCAGACTCCAGTTACAAGATTAGGAACCATTCCCATAAACCAACCATCAGACTGGTTTTGAGTAGTTCCTGTTTTTCCTGCAATAGGATTTTTAAACGAATAAGGATAGCCTGTCCAGCGGTTGTCACCGTTACCGCCGCCAGTGGTGCGCAAACGATCTCCTGAACCACCTTCGGTTACACCTTCCAGTAATTTGATAACTGCATAAGCAATGTCTTTATTTAAAACATCATGAGATTCTGGGATTGGTTCGTAGATGATGACGCCGCTTTTGTCTTCAATTTTTGAGATAAATTGAGGTTTCATATAAACCCCTTGATTGGCAAAGGTGCTGTACGCGGCAACCATGTCTTCGACTGTAATTTCGACTGCTCCCAATGCAATGGAAGGTTGGTTTACAATTTCGGATTTTACCCCTAATTTGTGGGTTAAATCGATTACTGCTTCCGGACCAACTTTATCGATTAATTTTGCGGATACCGTATTTATGGAATTGGCCAAACCTCTTTTTAAGGTAACCATTCCGCGGTATTTATTGTCTGAGTTTCTAGGTTCCCAATCTTCGGTAACATGATGGCGTCCTTTTCTAATGACAAATGGACCATCAATAATCGAGTCACACGGGGACATATTCAATTGCTCTATAGCAGTGGCGTAAACAAACGGTTTGAAAGTTGAACCTACTTGTCTGGCACCTTGTCCTACGTGGTCGTATTGAAAATATTTGTAGTTGATACCACCAACCCAAGCTTTTATATTGCCAGTTTGCGGTTCCATTGCCATCAATCCGGATTGTAAAAAGTGTTTGTAATACCGAATAGAATCCAATGGAGTCATGATAGTGTCCTTTTCTCCTTTCCAAGAAAACACGGTCATTTCTGTTTTTTCGCTGAACGATTTTATAATTTCTTCATCGCTTTTATCCATTGATTTCATCACAGCCCATCGGCTAGATGATTTCATTGCCTGATTCAGAATTCGTTGTGTTTCTACAGAAGAAATATTAACAAAAGGAGCGTTTTTATTATCCTTAGATTGACTAAAAAACTCTTCTTGAAGGTTTGCCATGTGTGCCGTAACCGCTTCTTCAGCATGCAATTGCATTCTGGAATCAATCGTGGTGTAAATTTTCAGACCGTCTTTGTAAATATCATAATCGGAACCGTCCGGTTTTTTATTTTCTTCGGCCCATTTTTTCATGTAATCACGCAGGTATTCTCTAAAATACGTAGCCGTTCCGTCTTTGTGTGTTTCTAATTTGAAATTTAACTTAATCGGTAAACTTTGAAGTCTTTCTTTCTCTTCTTTTGAAATGATTTTTCCTTTTTCCATTTGCAAAAGCACCACGTTTCTTCTGTTTTTTACACCTTGTGGATTTCTGATAGGATTGTATAAACCAGAGTTTTTAAACATTCCCACTAATATTGCCGATTCACTGATGGTTAAATCTTTCGGTTCTTTAGAAAAATAGGTTTTTGCTGCAGAACTTACTCCAACAGAATTATTTCCAAAATCATATACGTTACAATACATGGCAATGATTTCATTTTTAGTGTATTGTCTTTCTAATCGAATGGCGATAATCCATTCTTTTATTTTTTGTACAATTCTAAAAGGCAGAAATTTAGACCCTTCTCCGTGGAACAATTGTTTGGCTAATTGTTGTGTTAACGTACTCGCTCCACCGCTGGTTCCTAAGCTGGAAATAGCTCTCAAAGTTCCTCTTCCGTCAATACCGGAATGCTCATAAAAACGAGCATCTTCAGTAGCGATTAGTGCTTGTACCAAGTTTTTTGGTAAGTCAGAGTATTTTAACTGAGACCTGTTTTTTTCAAAATATTTACCCAAAACAACACCGTCAGCCGATATGATTTCGGTAGCTAAGTTTGAATCTGGATTTTCTAAATCTTCAAAAGAAGGCATCGAACCGAAAAGTCCCCATGAAGCAAATAAGAAAAACAAACCGACAGCACCCATTCCATAAAAGAAGATTTTCCAAAATTTCTTTTTGTAGTAAGTGATGTCCTTATCAATATTTTTTGTCTGATTGTTATTTTTTTTGATAGCCATAATACTATTTTATTCTTTTTTTTCTATTCTAAAACCTACCTCTGTAATTCCATCTAAAGCCGTTACGCCGGGAACTTTGCCGTTTTCTCTAACCGCTTGTTTGATATAGACTTTGTATTTTGATTTGAACCGTACATTTTCCTTGTAAAACAGTTTGCTTTCTTTTATGTCAGAAAATCCATCGCCTAAAAGTGTTCCGTCCGGATCTGCCATTTGGTATTCAAGCGTGTCCACTTTTGTGAAACCATTTGGTAATTCCAATGCCACAATTAAAAACAGATTGTTATACTGATAATTGTCATTGGCTCTCAAATTCACAAATAGATTGTATCGTTTTGTGGAATCTAATTCCGGTAAATTGAACGTTACAATGCTGTCTTTGTGCCAAGCACTACCAACAGATTTATATTCATCAAAAACTCTTTTTTTATCACATGAAGAAAAGAGAATCACTACTAAAAGAAGTAAAGCGCTATTTTTTATCCACATTTTTAGTAATAATTATAGGTTTTCTAGGTTCCGCAGGCTTTTTGTCATTTGAATTCTGACGGTTATTATTGTTATTGTTTGCGGGCTTGTTGTTATTTGCTACAATTGCATTTTCACCAGCCGGTTTGCGTTTTTTATTTGGTTTTTTCTTTGGTTTTGGCTGATCAAAACGAGTCAAACTTTCCTGGCCCATTGCATTGTTGAAGTTTTTCTCTGGCTCGGCAACAATCTCGATAGCATAATCTTCTAACGAAGAAACTTTGTTTTTTAGTTTGTTTTCGGCAACAATTTCTTTGACTTGTTCAATTTTTAGAACATGCCAATTAGCAAAATTATTGGTGTAAGCAAACCACATTAAACCTTTGAAAATATCTTGTTTCTGGCAAATGGCATCTCCTTTTTCGGTTACCAATTTTGTTTCGAAATCCGGAAAATCTTTCAACGCATCCATGTACGTATCCAGCTCATAGTTCAAGCAGCATTTTAATTTTCCGCATTGTCCTGCCAGTTTTTGTGGATTCAAAGACAGTTGCTGGTAACGCGCTGCTGAGGTGTTTACACTTCTAAAATCTGTTAACCAGGTAGAACAACATAATTCTCTTCCGCATGAACCAATTCCGCCTAAACGAGCTGCTTCCTGACGGAAACCTACTTGTTTCATCTCGATTCGGGTACTGAATTCTTTAGCAAAATCTTTAATCAACGCACGAAAATCGATACGATCATTTGCAGTGTAGTAAAAAGTAGCTTTAGATCCGTCACCTTGAAATTCGATATCCGAAATTTTCATTTCCAGTTTTTGAGCAATCGCCAGTTCACGAGCGCGAACCTTCATAGGCTCTTCCTTGTCTCTTGCGGTTGACCAAATATCGATATCTTTTTGGGATGCTTTTCTATAGATTTTAGGAACATCATTGCTTAGATGATTGACTCCTTTTTTCTTCATTTGAATTTTTACTAATTCGCCTGTCAAAGTTACAATTCCTATGTCGTGTCCTGGTGAAGCAACGGTGGCAACGATGTCGCCCATGCTTAAGGTTAATTTCTCCGTATTGCGATAAAATTCTTTTCTTCCATTTTTGAAACGTACTTCAACACAGTCAAAAGGAGCATCGCCATTAGGTAAACTCATATTAGAAAGCCAATCGAAAACCGTTAATTTATTGCAGCTATCGGTGCCGCAAGTCCCATTATTTTTACAACCCTTAGGTGCGCCACCATCAGAAGTTGAACAACTTGTACATGCCATAATCTTATATGTAGTGTTGTGACGCGCACAACTTAAGTTCTTAAAACGTTTTGTGTGTAAAGATAGTATTTTTTGATTGAATGTTTCAAAGCCAAAATACTACTAAAATCATAAATTTTCAGACACTTAAAAAAGGAGTTTTTAACAAAAAAAGCTCCTTGAAATTATTTGATTTCAAAGAGCTTTGATTAGAAATAGGAATTAAAACTGATGGATTTAATCGTTTAACAAATTAAAACATTGGATGATTATTTGCTGATTTTTCCGGAACAGCCTGCATTACATCCCAATGTTCCACAATTTTGTTGTTTTTAAGTTTAAAAATATCAATAACTGAAGTAAGTTTTCCATCAGCACCTTTAGATTTTAAGTGAATAAAAACCAAATCACCATCAGCGGCTATATGTTGAATGTCAATTTTTTCCTTTGGTGCACCCACAAACCATTTTTCAACTCCGTCTTTTAGTGCTTTTCTTCCATCTGCCACCATAGGATTATGCTGAATGTAATCTTCTACAATATATTTGTCAATTGCTGACGTATCTTTGTCGCCAAACAAAGATTGATAAAGAGTAGAGACAATTTTTTTATTGGTTTCTTCCTGTTTTATATTTCTTTTTGATTGGGCATTTATTCCAATCGACATTGATAAAAGTAAAATTAAAACGGTTGATTTTGAAAATATGTTATTCATTTTTTAAATTTTGAGTTATTTGATGTGATTGTAGAATAGGGAGTTAAAGGTATTGAAATTACTCTATAATTTTATATAATTTATCAGATAATCTAATTCTGAACGGCAGTTTAAAAGTACAAGTGTCTCCGAAAATCGCTTTTTCTTGTGCCAAATCGTTAACCAGCATTTCTTCGATTACTAATTTTTGTTCGCCGGTTGTGGAACCTTTGATTAGAATGGTATCACCAATTTTGATTTCGTTTTCTTCGATTAAAAATTGACCAATACTTGGTTTTGGAAAGAAATGCGTTCCTTTTCCAATATAAATTTTCTTAACTTTTTGTTCTTTTTTGACTGTAGTCCCGACGCTTCGGGATGGTTTTTCTGCAACAAAAACACCATGCGTTTCTTCGTTGTTTTTGAAAGTCAAAACGTCTGATTTTCCTTTTTTGAATATCTTATTTCCGTTTTTTATTCCTCTTCGAATGGCTTTTTGTTCTTCTTCCGGCAAGTGAATTACACTCACACATTCAGCTGAACAACAACCTTCCATTGCCGTAGCACATTCCTCACATTGGATAAAAAGTAAATGACAGCCTTCGTTCACGCAATTGGTATGCACATCACAAGGTGCTCCACATTGATGGCATTGGGAAACAATATCGTCCGTAATTCTTTCGCCCAAGCGATGATCAAATACAAAGTTTTTCCCGATGAATTTACTTTCTAATCCTTCAGTTTTTACCTGACGCGTGTATTCTATAATTCCGCCTTCGAGTTGGTATACATTTTCAAAACCTTTGTGTTTGAAATAAGCACTGGCTTTCTCGCAACGAATTCCTCCGGTGCAATACATCAATAATTTTTTGTCTTGTTTGTGTTCAGAAAGTTGTTCTTCTATGATTGGTAAACTTTCACGGAATGTGTCAACATCTGGTTTTATGGCTTTGATAAAATGTCCAATTTCACTTTCGTAATGATTTCGCATATCGACCACAATGGTGTTTGGATCTTCGAGAAGTTCGTTGAATTCCTTAGCTTTTAGGTGAATTCCTATATTAGTTACATCAAAAGTTTCGTCAACTAAACCATCAGACACAATCTTATCACGGACTTTTACGGTCAGTTTCAAGAACGAATGATCATCTTGCTCTACGGCAATATTCAAACGGATGCCTTTCATGAAATCATAGACTTCGATGGAATCTTTGAAGGCATAGAAATTATCTGCAGGAAGAGATAATTGGGCGTTGATTCCCTCACTGGCTACATAGATTCGACCCAGGACTTCAAGAGCGTTCCAAGCCAGGAATAATTCGTTACGAAATTGTGTTGGATCTGAGATTTGCGCATAAGCATAGAAAGACAGCGTAAGACGTTGTTTTCCGGCATCATCAATCATGATGGCTCTTTCTTCTGCGCTTAAGGTGTTATACAGTTGCATGCTATAAACAGTTTTAAGTTGAGAAATTTATTTTCGATAAAATATTCAAGTTAATTTTCTTGAACGGTGCAAAAGTAAGGATTAATTTGGAAATGAAATAATTTCCTAATCCCAAATGCCTAGCCCCGATAAAAGTGGAAATCCCATCTCGTTTTTTTAACGAGATGGATTGAAACGGATAGCGGGAAATTGCTCCAAACAAAAATTTGGATATGCTTAAAGACAGTGTTTTTTATCTTATAAAGTGCTCTAATGTTTTTAGCATATTTGTTTGACTGTGGATGTATTTCTTTTTTTTAGGTTAAGCGGGTAGTTTCGAGATAATATGTTAAAATCGATTGCGAAAATCGAATATAATTCACTAACTTTCATGTGTATAAGTAGATTATTTTTCGGTTTGTTGGGGTTAATGATTGTTAAATTTAATGCCATTTTTATTATGAAAATTTCTTTTGAAAAAAAAATATTACTGGGATTTATTATCAATTTACTAGTTGTCATTGCTTCAGGGTGGGTTTTCATTTCCAGATTTAATAGACAAAGAGATGAGGCAATGGATTCATTGCTAAATTGGATAGAACTTTCATTGTTTGTTCTTTCTATTGTTTTACTGACCATTGTCTATTTTATTATTAAAGCGCAATTGCGAGCTAAAAACATTTCCCAAAACTTACTTTTGGAAAACAAACAATTGCTTCAATCTATCATTGATAACACTTCCAATCCTATATCCATTAAAAAAATAAACGGGGAATATGTATTGATTAATAAACAATTTGAATCTTTATTTCAAATCTCGAATGAAGAAATAATAGGAAAAACTGATCATGATTTTTTACCAAAAGAAGTGGCTGATGGTTATCGAAATTCTGATCTTGAAGTGGCAAAGGCATTAAGAGAATTAAAAATGGAAGAAACGATTCAACAGCCGGATGGTCCCCATACCTATATTGCAGTTAAATTTCCACTGTATGATTCAACAGGGAGAATTTATGCTATTGGAGGAATTTCCACAGATATCTCAGAAAGGAAAAAATTAGAAGAGTCTTTCAAAGTAACAGATAAATTTTTTAATATGTCTTCGGACATGATGATTATTGGAACGAAAGAAAAATTTGGTAAAGTTAACCCTGCTGTTATTAGAATTTTGGGGTATTCTGAGGCGGAGTTGTTGAGCAAGCCTTATACTTTTTTTGTACATCCTGAAGACTTAGACATCACAAAAAGAGAAGTTGGTAAACTTCAAAAGGGTGCTTTAATGATTCAGTTTAAAAATAGATTTGTTTGTAAAGACGGATCAATAAAATGGCTTGTATGGTCCATTTCCCCTGAACTTTCAACGGGATTATTATATGCTGTTGCACGGGATGTTACAGCGCAAAAAGAAACGGAAGACTCTTTGGTCATTGCCGATAAATTTTTCAATATGTCCAATAACTTGCTTGTTGTTGCAAAAGGGGAGTATTTTATAAAAATAAATCCGGCTTTTACCAAAACACTTGGCTACACTCAAGAGGATATGGATACTATAAAATTCATGGAATTAACGCATCCCGATGACAAAAACATAGCTGACGAAGTGTTGGCTAAACTTCTAAGGGGGGATGCAATTGTAAATTTTGAAGATCGTGTTCGTTGTAAAGATGGCACTTACAAATGGCTGGACTGGCATAGCACTATTGATGTACAACAAGGCATATTGTATTCTGTTGCACGTGATATTACCGAAAAAGTTAAAAATGAACAATCCTTAAAAATAGTCAGCAATTTTTTTGAGATGTCATTTGATGCTTTTTTTGTTGAAAAAGAAAAGAAAATCATAAAAATTAATCCTGCTTTCACTAAAATTTTGGGTTATAATCAAAATGACTTAGAGAAAATGTCACTTTTAGATCTACTGCATCCAGATTATATAAAAATTGTCAATGAAAGGAGAGCAAAACGGTTGAAAGGAGAGGAAGTAGAGGCAGATGTTATGTTTCCAATATTATGCAAAGATGGTTCCTACAAATGGACTGAATCAGTGGTGTCAACGGATGTTAAAGAAGGAATGATATATGCCGTTTTACGTGACATCACCCAAAAAAGGCTTGATGGAGAATTGTTAAATAATTATACTCAGAAATTAAAAGATAACGAACAGCAAATACAAACCATTTTTGATGGTGCTCCTGATCCGGTTATCGTAATTGATAGTAAAAGCAATGTTTTAAGATGGAATCCAAAGGCAGAATCTGTTTTTGGATGGAAAATTGCCGAAATTATTGGGAAACCCCTTTTTGAATTCATTGTTCCTACACGATACCGGGAATTACATAAGACAGGTATGGAGCATTTTTTAACATCTGGAATCGGGCCTATCTTAAATAAACCGTATGAAATAGAAGCGGTTAATAAAGAGGGAACGGAATTTCCGGTATCTCTCAGTGTTTCACCTGTCAAAATGGGAGAAAAATATTTCTTTATTGGTTTTGTAAGGGATATTACTGAAAGTAAACAAGCCATTAACGAATTGTATGAAAATGAAGAAACGTTACGGTTGATTATAGAGAATATAGGTGAGGGTGTTGTCGTTGCAAATGCAGATAAAGAAATAGTAATGGCCAACTATATGGCCAATGAAATTTTCGGGATTGAAGAGGATAGTAAAATATCACTTAATTTATCGGATCATTTTGAGTTGTATTTTCCGGATGAAAAAACTGTTTTCCCCTCCCAAAACTTACCGATGGAACGTGCGCTAGGTGGCGAAGAAACAAATGATGTTGATATTGTACTTTGGAATCCAGTTGCACAGGAAAAGAAACGTGTTCTTATTAGCGGAAGACCATTAATTGATCAAAATGATAAAGTAATAGCTGCTGTGGTGACTATAAAAGACATCAGCAAATACAAAAAAATGGAAGAAGAATTAAAAGAAACAGAATTGAAGTACAGACAGTTAATTGGCTTTAGAAAAGGTGGTGATACCGTGATTTGATATTTTTAATTGTAACAAAAAACGAGAAATAATTCTAAAAAAAAACCACGATAAGTCGTGGTTTTTCTGTTTTTTTTATTGAGTTAACAATATTCGTTGAAAGCGTCTTTTAGGTTCTCAGCAATCAATTCAGCTGGACGTCCTTCAATGTGGTGACGTTCTAACATGTGAACTAGTTCTCCGTTTTTGAACAAAGCCATACTTGGCGATGATGGAGGAAAAGGAAACATGTGTTGTCTCGCTGCATCAACAGCATCTTTGTCTACTCCCGCAAAAACTGTGATTAAATGGTCTGGTTTTTTTGCCCCATCTAAACTCATTTTTGCTCCCGGACGTGCATTTCTTGCAGCACAACCACACACTGAGTTTACTACCACTAGTGTTGTACCTTCAGCTTTCATTGCGTTTTCAACTGCTTCAGCACTATGTAAATCTTGAAAACCTGCAGCCGTTAATTCAGCTTGCATTGGTTTTACCATTTCTTCTGGATACATATCTTTTTTATTTTAAATAAATAATAACTTCAAGTTGCAAAGTTACGAAGTTTAAAAGGAACTCTATTAGTTGAATTATAAAGTTTTGTTATAGTTTGATTGCTTTTAAAGCAACATGAAAAATAGCTTTAATAAATAGTATTTTGGGACATTTTAAAATGACCTTAATGTCTTCAATAAAAGAAGTTTCCTCGTCCAGAAATTTAAAAATCAAGCTTGGATTTCCTTTTTTGAACATCGAAGAAAAGATGTGGGAACCGATTTCGTTTTTACGGTCTAAAATATCTAAAAGTAACAAATCATAAAACCAGAATTTGGTTCTTTTATGAAACTTGGTAAAGTCTGTTTCCCTTTGAAGAAAGGAAACTAATTGACTTGATTTTTTATCTGAATTTTTGAAAGTATATCCTGTACTCGCTTTGGTCCAACCGCCGGAAGTACCAATGTTTATTACGTTTTTAGTATTCGCTTTCCAAAAAGGATAACAGGTCATTGGGATACTTCCTTGCTCTTTTTCAACGATTTCATAATCGGTGATGCCAAGATTTTTAATGTACTTTTGAATTTCGGTTTCGTATTCCTGGTTTTGCAGTAAATTTTCAGAAAACAAAGTATACTCAATTAAAGCCTCCCTTTCGGAAGAAGGCAATACATACATAAAGCGCGTATTTCCTCTTTGTTCTACTGAGAAATCCATGAAAGTGGCTTGTTCCGGATTGAAAACAGGCTGTTCGCTTTTTATAAACCAACCAATAAAATGCTGTTGTAAAACTGGATATTCGGTTTGACTTTCGGCTTTTTGTTTGTTGTAAATGCTGTTGAAAAGTTTGGTACACGAAAAGCTTTCAGTGTCGGTTTGTACCAGAATTAGATTTTCTGATTCTTCAATTTCGAGTACTTTCTGATTGAGGAAAGTGATGTTTTCCTGTTTTGAAACCAAATCAAATACTTGGGTGTAAAAATCCAAACCTTTCACCATATTGTATTGATACGGTTTTAGAACCAAGTCTCTTCTAAAATTTTCATCAGCAAAAAGAGCTGAATTCCATTTTTTTTGGATGATTGTCTCCCAAATTCCATTTGAATCATCCCAAAAGCACCACGTTCTATCATTCGTTTTTTTTGGATTTTCATCCAATAACAAGATGCTTTTATCATTGAATTTTCCGGATTGCACCATTTTATAAACGGTCATCAAAGCCGATAAACCTGCGCCGGTAAAAATGTAATCGAAGTGTTTCATGTTGATTTTAGGAAGTTCTTCTCAAAAGTAACTAATTATTTCATTTTCTCAAGGATAGGAATAAGTCCTTTAGCATTTAGAAAAGAATGTTTTTGGAACAAAATTGAAAAATCAGGGGCAAGAATGGTAATTGTAGGATAAACCACTTCGCCGTCAATTGTGGCTAATGTTGTAGCCAACTCATGGATTCCGGTATTTTGTCCTTTTGGTATGAATTTGAAAGCATGATTGTTGAAAATAATCTCTTTTTTGCTTTCGGCATCTAATGAAATGAAGTAAAAATCATCATTTAAAACTGTAATTATTTCTGGATTTTTAAAGGTAGAATGCTCCATCATTTTGCAGTATTTGCACCACGATGTATGAATAAAAATAACAATAGGTTTTGGATTTTCTTGAGATAGTTTTTCTACTTCTTCAAAGGAATAGGTTTTCAATTGGGCAAAACCGGATGGAATTGCCCAAAAGAAAATCAAGAATATGAAAAAAAAATTCTTCATTATTTTAAAGTATAACGCAATCCAAAGAAACTACGAATTCCTTGATTTGGCCCATAAACATAGCCAGGATCAAAGGTTAAAGCATACGGATTATCAGGTGTAGCCTGAACATTTCCATTGGTGTCAAATTGTACATTTTTATCGAAAGGGTCGTTGGCTCTTGCAATAATAAATGGGTTGCCTTTGTTTGGTGTCCAATTCAGCAAATTTTTTATTCCAAGATAGATTTCGAAATTTTTGAGTTTATTAAAAGTAAACTGAATATTTTGGATGCTCCATGTTGGAGAATATTCCTTTCTTGGGTCTAATGCTCCCAAAAGCGGTAAACGCATAGGTCCATAAAGATTTCCCGTATAATCAATGTCTAAAAAATATTTTGGAATTCGGTAGGAAATAGCCCAAGTTCCAGTAAATTTTTCAGTTAATATTTGTTGTGTTGTAATCGAGTTTTCAGTTTTTGTCACATCCATATACGTGGCGCCCAAAATCATTTTTAATCCATTATTGAAAACCATATCAATATTGGTACTTATTCCTTTGGTAACCGCATGTCCGTTTAAGTTTTTATAAATAATCTGATTTGGATTACTATCATAATCAGGAATAATGGAATTTGTGAAATAAGTGTACCAAGCAGTGGTTTCCCAGCCTATGAAGTTTCCGTTTTTAGTATAGATTTTCTTCAAGTAATTCAGGTTGGCATTATACGAACGTTCCGGTTTTAGCTCTTCAAGAACAATTACATCACGCGAACCAGTTAAAGCGGCGTGTTCTTCGGTAAAAAGATTGACAATTCTAAACCCTGTTCCTGTGTTAAATCGCAGGATATTGTTGTCGTTAACTTTCCATTTGTAAGCCAAACGCGGCGTGAAAATGGATCCGTGATTGTTGTTGTAATCGTAACGAGCGCCTAATAACAGTTTGTGCTTTTCAGCTAAATTAATTTCGTCCTGCACAAAAACACTCGGAATCCAATTAACGTCTGCCTCAGTTGTAGCGGTAGTATTGTCATCATAATATTGATAGCGAATAGCAGTCCCAAAAAGTAGATCGTGATTGTTTAATTTTTTATCCCAAGTCAATTGCCCAAAACCAATACGTTGTTTCGCTAAATAAGGAATATCCCCATAAACTGAATTTTGGTCATGATCCGTATAGGAAAAGGAAAATAACATTTTTTCGGAAACCGGAAGTTCATAAGCACCTAATAACTCCCAACGTTTTGTATAAATGCTTTCGCCATAGACTTCATCTCCTCCACGATATTTTTTCTCCCATTGCAATTCGCCGCCCCATCGGTCTTCATAGAAAAAACGTCCTGCCATCGAAAATAATTTGTTACTTTTTCTGTTGAAATTCCATTTTTGGAAAACTGAAATTCGGTCTTGTAAAGTTACATCGGTAAAATTATCATCGTTGTTGTCAATAGGGTTGCTGTAATTGAAGTAATTCACGCCTGTAAGTACGGAAGCGCTTTTGCCTATATTGGCTTTAAAACCCAAATCAATATTGACTTCGCCCCAACTTGTTGAAAATGCATCGGCAGAAAAAATAGCTGCATTTTTTGGGTTTTTAGTGATAATATTGATTAATCCGCCCACGGCTTCACTTCCGTATAAAGAGGATGCCGGACCTTTCACAATCTCTATTCGCTCTAATAAAGAATTTGGGATTCCAGATAATCCATAAACTGTCGAAAGCCCGCTGACAATAGGCATTCCGTCAATTAAAACCAAAGTATAAGGACCTTCCAGTCCATTAATATGAATGTCGCCCGTGTTGCAAACATTACAATTCAATTGCGGTCGAACGCCGTTTACATTTTGTAAAGCTTCAAAAATATTTGCTGTTGGGTTTTTTTTGAAAAATGTGGGTTTGTAGACTTCCACCGGAACGGGACTTTCTAAACGACTTACAGGTTTTAATGTTCCTGTTACAACCACTTCATCCAGCGTATTGTTTTCTTTTAAATCAAAATCTAAAATTATTTCTGTAGAGTCAATAACTGTGATGCTTTTTCTTTGAGGTTTAAAGCCAGTATAAGAAGCCAACACTTCATAATTTCCAGCAGTGATGTTTTTAATGCTATAAGAGCCATCTTCATTGCTTATGGTTGCGTTTTTAGTATTTTTTAACACGATGTTAGCCTGTTGCATAGGCATGCCCTGGGAAGTGATTTTTCCTTTTATAGTGGATTGGGCAAATGAAATAGTATTGATTAGAATACAAAAAAAGAGAATTAGATTTTTCACAATTATAATTTTAGTCTTACTTAAACTTAATATTTAGGCAAAGCTAAAAATTATATTTTATAAAACAAATTTTTTAATTACTTTAGCATCAATAATTTAATTCAATCATGGACAAATCACTTGAAGAAGTAAACCAATCGGTTGCTACGCAAAACAAAACATTAAAAATAAGTTGAAACCCCAACACTAAATCCAGCAGTATTTGCAGGAGGATTTCCTAAAATATCACGTTGTTTTTGAAAACGATAATTTACCCTAAAAACAGTTTGCGATGTAGGACGAAAACTTAGCGCTGGCATTATACTCCATATATCTTCTCCGATATTTCCACCCGTTTCATTAAAAGTTCCCACGTTCCAATCCACATATTCCAATCGGCAGGCTAAGTTTAGTATAGCGTTTTCCCAGCCTAAAATGTTTTTTGTCAGCAACGGTTGTACGACATCAATAAATCCGCCGAATTGTTTATTGCCAAATTGTTGTCCATAGGTGCTCGGAACATCTACTTTAATCCATGCCAATTCAGAGGTTATGAAAGTCTTGATTTTAGGAAGCGTGGTGTTAAAATCTAATGCAAAAATAGCAACACGTCTTTTTTCGTCTATTATTACCCCGTCATCTTGGAATTTATTGTAAACACCTCCCATATAGGATAGTCCTAACTCCCCAATTTTACTGTTTCGAATCGCAATTTTACCTGTAAATAAGGGTGTTCCGCTATTTATTTCTTCAAAACGTTCCGGATTGTTTTTGGCAGCCGGCAGAAAAGTTTTGTTCTCTGTATTTTCAATTATCGAATTATCGAAGCTTCCTGAAAAATAGGCTTCATATCCAATCATCCAATTGTTCGAGTATTTTTTTCCAAAAAGCCCAGCCCCGGCATTGCTAAAAGTACTCGGTAACATTTGTGTTGCTGAAATGGGTCTGTCGGTAAATTCCCATTTTGGACCATCGTGATTCTGATTGAAAGCCCCAATAGGGTTCATGATTATTCCTCCTCTAAAATTAACCAGGGGATGAAATTCAACATCGACGGAGGCGAATTCTATGGCGATTTCTTTTCCGCCATCTTCAAATTCGATTTCGCTTAAAAATTTCACGCGTTTACTGATTGCCGATGACATAAATATGGTTAATCGTCTGGCCTGAAATTGATGTCCTTCGGAAACGCCATCGGTGGAAAGGCGTTGCCAATTGGCTTCGAGATAACCTCCAACGGCTATGGGTGTTTTTCCAATATTTAAAAAAGGACGATTGTAAACCGCATCCATATTCAGTGTTTGTTTTGTGCTGTCTTTTGGTATTCTTCTTAGTAAACTGGAGTCTATTTGTGCATAGAAATTCACGGAAAATAAAAATGTTATATAGAGGAATTTTAATCTCATTTTAATGATATTTTAAGGGTATTGTTATCTATTTTAATTGGAAAATTTCGTAAATTTCTGTCAGCCGGGCCGTTTTCTACACTTCCTTTGTTGCTAAATTCACTTCCATGTGCCGAGCATTGTAATTTGTCTCCAAAAACCTGTAATTCGGTTCCTTGATGTGTACATTGCATTAATAAGGCGCTATAATTATTTGCGCCAAAACGATAAACACAAATAGGATATTTCAGTCTTTCGTTTTGTATGATTATGTATTTTTTATATTCGGTTGTGTTGTTGTTTTTGATTTCAAAATCAGTTAATGGAACTAAAATATCGGAACCGTTTATGTCTTTTGCCAAAACTTGGGGAGAACTACAGCTTTGCAGCAAAGAAGCGCCCGCCAATCCTGCTAAACAACCAAAACCGCATGTTTTTAGAAACTCTTTTCTGTCCATGATTATAAAGATTTTATAAATTTGAGCAATGCCTCTTTGTCTGACTGTGAAAGATTCTGATAGCTTGTTTTACTATTTTTTGCTTCACCTCCATGCATTAAAATAGCTTCTTCAATACTTTTTGCTCTTCCATCGTGCATTAGAAAAGAGCTTCCTCCTTGTGCGTCTTGAGAAAGTCCTATTCCCCATAATGGTGGCGTTTTCCATTCATGGGTTTTTGCATTTCCTTCGGTATAGCCATCGTCTAAGCCGCTTCCCATATCATGTAATAACAAATCGGTATAAGGAGCAAATGTTTTATTTGAAAGGGCTTTAATAGGTGAGTTGCCTGTTTTTAATTCAGATTTGTGGCATCCTGTACAATTGATTTGGTTAAAAACAGCTGCTCCTTTATTAACCACTGCGTCACTTTGGTTGCGTTGTATAGGAGCCTTTAATGTTTGTAGGTAAAAAACAACGTCGTTTACGGTGCTAGTGGCAATTTCAGGATCAATTTCCAGATGAGAATAAGCATCAATAGGCCTGAATATGGATGTTATTCCCATATCTTGATTGTATGCGTTTGCCGTTTGATGTAATAAACTATGAGCTGCTGCTTTTTTGCCATAACGACCAATGTATTTTCCGTTTTGAGAAATAGCATTTGATGATGGCATTACAAAATCAGGGATGTCTATCCAGTTTGGAACACCAGATATTCCATCACCATCACTATCATTAGGATCTGTCATTGCCATAATATCAGCATCTGTAACAAATTGTAAAAACCCTAAACCTGTATTTGCGGGTGGGGTAAACTTAGCAAAAGTAGCCCCGGCAGGGATTTGTTCCGGTAAGAATCCCGGTAATCCTCTGTTTTGTAATTGTGGACCTCCTTGGTTTAAGAATAAATTTCCGGTTTCATCAATTTGCCCAAAACGGGTAAGTGTAGTGGAGGGATGTCCTTTACCATCACCAGCATGACAACTAATACAGCTTGTTGAAACAAATGTAGGGCCAAGTCCTGTTTCTCGGGTAAAAACTTCATTGAATGCCGCATCACCTTTTAAGAAACGTGCTAACTCTTCATTGGAAAGCCCTTCTACAGTTCCATCTAAAACTTCATCATCAGCTGGAATTTCGGTATAGTTTTCATCACAAGATGTAAATAACAGGATTAAGAGTATTGGTATAACTCCAAAGAGGACACGAATAGTTTTCATTTGTATAAATTAAAATTTAGGCAAATCTAAAAATTATATTTTGCAAAACAAATTTTTTAATTACATTTGTATCAATAATTTAATTCAACCATGGGAAAATCTTTAGAAGAAGTTCACGAATCAGTAGCAGCGCACAATAAAACATCAGTATTCAGAAAAATATTAGCCTTTTCAGGACCTGCTTATTTGATTAGTGTAGGTTATATGGATCCGGGAAATTGGGCAACCGATATTGCAGGGGGAAGCCAGTTTGGCTATGCTTTGCTTTGGGTTTTATTGATGAGTAATATTATGGCTTTGTTGTTGCAGAGTTTAAGTGCCCGACTTGGAATTGTTACCCAACGTGATTTGGCGCAAGCCTCACGCGAAACCTATCCTAAATTCATCAATTATATTCTTTATTTTCTTGCTGAAATTGCCATAGCAGCCTGTGATTTGGCCGAAGTTTTAGGGATGGCAATTGGTATTAATTTACTTTTTGGAATTCCATTGATTGAAGGGGTGTTGATTACGGTTTTAGATACTTTTTTATTACTGTTTCTAATCAATAAAGGCATCCGAAAAATGGAGGCTTTCATCATTGTGTTGGTTGGAATCATTGGGTTTTCATTCATTTTCGAAATGATATTCGCACAACCTGAAATGGATAAGGTGATTTACGGTTTGATTCCTTCACTCCCCGGTCAAGCAGCGCTATATATCGCCATCGGGATTATTGGGGCAACGGTAATGCCACACAATTTATATTTGCATTCTGCCTTGGTGCAAACCAGAAAACTAGACAGAAGTGTAGCGGGGATTAAGGAGGCATTGAAATATAATTTCATTGATTCAACTATTGCATTGAACTTGGCCTTTCTTGTAAATGCAGCCATTTTAATATTGGCAGCAGCCACGTTTTATAAAAGTGGTATGTTTAATGTATCGGAGATTCAGGATGCGCATCAATTTCTGGAACCACTTTTAGGGAGCAAATGGGCACCGATATTATTTGCAGTGGCTTTGATTGCCGCAGGGCAAAGCTCTACCATTACTGGAACATTGGCTGGGCAAATTATTATGGAAGGGTATCTGAATTTACGAATTCAACCTTGGGTTCGAAGAATAATCACCCGATTAGTTGCCATTGTTCCGGCAGTCATTGTGATTTCGATTTTTGGAGAAGGTGTTACGGGCAAGTTGTTGATTTTAAGTCAGGTTATCTTAAGTTTGCAATTGGGCTTTGCCATTATTCCGTTGATTCATTTTGTGAGCGATAAATCGAAAATGAAAGGATTTCACATTGGTAAGGTTACCCAGATTGCTTCTTGGATTGTTGCTTCCATTATCGTTTCGCTTAATGCCAAATTGGTTTTTGATGTTATAAACGAATGGCTAGAAACTTCCGAGAATCCAATAGTTTTATGGCTTACCGTGGTTCCGTTAGCAATAAGTTTCTTGATTTTGTTGCTGTATATTGTATTTAATCCTTTTGTTACAAAATCGAAAATAGATATTCAAAATCATTCGCCACATAATTTGAAACTTCAATTTTCTAAATCCGGATGTTATGACAAAAAGAATATTGCCGTTTCGGTGGATTTTTCCAGCGCAGATGAAGTGGCTTTAAACAGTGCTTTCGAATTAGGGGGAATAGATGCAAAATACACCATAATTCACGTGGAAGAAACGGTTGGAGCCATGATTTATGGAGGAAATGTTGATGACCATGAAACCTTAATAGACGAAAAACTACTGAATGAATATAAAGAAATGCTATCGGAAAAAGGGTATAAAATTTCAACAGAATTAGGTTTTGGAAAACCCGATAAAGTCATCCCCCAAATTATTAATACAGGAAAATTTGATGTTTTAGTAATGGGAACGCACGGACATACGAATTTCAAAGATTTAATCTTTGGAACTACCGTTGATAAAGTGCGACGCAAGATTGCTATCCCTTTGTTTATTGTAAAAAATTAAAAACGGTATTAAGTATGTAGTATCAAGTACTAAGTCCCTCGCGGATTACAATGTATTTGTGTAAATTTGTGTCGTTATCGCGGGTATATCTGAGGATCATTAAAAAATCCGAAATCAAAAATCAAAAATCTTCAATCATAAATCAAATGACTTTTTCAGAAGAAAATTATCTCAAAACCATATACCATCTTACCATTATTTCAGATTCAGAAATAAGCACTAATGCCATTGCCGAAAAAATGGAGACCAAAGCTTCGTCAGTAACTGATATGCTTAAAAAATTAGCCGAAAAAGACTTGGTTAACTATAAAAAATACCAAGGTGTTTCTTTAACAGATCACGGGAAAACAACTGCTAAAATGATCGTGAGAAAGCACCGTCTTTGGGAAGTTTTTTTAGTTGATAAATTGGATTTTTCTTGGGATGAGGTTCATGATATTGCCGAACAATTAGAGCATATTAAGTCGGAAAAATTGATTAATAAACTGGATGATTTTCTGGGCAATCCCACCGAAGATCCGCATGGCGACCCCATTCCGGACGCCAATGGACGAATCGTTAAAATTGAAAAACAATTGCTTTCAGAATTACATGAAAATGAGTCAGGAATATGTGTTGGTGTAAAGGATACCTCGTCAGAGTTTCTTAAATATCTGGACAAACAAGGGATTGCACTGGGTTCTAAAATTGAAATCATAGGAAAGGAAAGTTTTGATTTGTCTTTAAAAATAAAAGTAGACAACAAGGATTTGACTATTTCGAATAAAATTGCCACCAATCTTTTTGTGAAAATTACGTAATCAAAAGGCATTATATTTGGTGTAATTAAAAGAAAAAACAAATGAAAAATAGTTTCTTACCTTTTTTATTGCTTTTTTGTGTTTGCATTTTTGCTCAAAATGTTCAAAAGGAAAGTATAAAATATGCGAAAGTTTGCCAAAAAACAGGTCTTAAAAAAACAGGATATCAATTGGTTTTGAAAGAAGTCATTTCTGATTCCCGTTGTCCGGAAGGTGTGACTTGTATTTGGGCGGGAGAAACTTCTGTTACTGTTTCCGTTTACAAAGATTCAAAATTAGTTGTGGATCAGACGATGGTTTTTTCGATTAAAAACGAAGAAGAAAATAAAGAGTGGTTTTCTAAATATTTGCCTGAAAAGCAAAAAAAGATAAAAAGTTTCAGTGTTTTACCTTATCCAAAAGAAGGGGTTAAAATCAATCCGAAAAACTATTATATAAAAATTGGGTATATAAAATAAACCTTGTGACAATAGCGAATGATTGCACCTTTCTCAAATGAACTTATATTCCTTATCTGTTGAGGAATTCAAACCATTTAAGGAATATAAGTTTATTTAAGTTAAAAAAAGCACAGTAAATTCTATGTTTAATAGATAGTACTACTTTATTTTTTATTCCTTTTTAAAACCAATTAATTTTCGATATTTCTGTTCACTTTCTTCTAAAGCAACCTCAAGTTCTTTGTAATAGGTAATGTCTTTTATATTAGCAACTGCGGCTATAACATAGTTGTTTTCATCTATTATTGGTCTACCGCTAATGATAACCCGTTTTTTTGCTTTAGTTTCGGAATCTTGAATTATTATTTCAACGTCATCCGTTGATTCTCCTTTTAATGCTTTTTCCAATGGAAGGTTCTGGGCAGGAAAAACGGTTTTTTCATCAGGATAATATAAATCATATTTTGCTGACCAATCAAGTGTAGTGGGGGTTGTGGAATCTTGTTTTATTCCTATGATTTCTTCCGCCATGTGATTGGATAAAACAATTCTTTTCTGGTTATCAGTAACAATTATTCCCTCGCCAATATTTTCCAGAATTAATTTCAATTTTAGTTCATTAAGATGCACTAATTTATCGGCTTCTATTTTTTGATTTTCCATTTCTTTTCTTAATGAGATATCTTTGATAAAAGCAATAAAGATGTACTTGCCTAAAATAGTTGCCGGAGACACTGTCAGTTCAATATCAAATTCGATATTTTTTTTGTTAATGGCTGTGATTTCTATCGTTTTATTAATAATAGGTCCCTCACCTGTTTTGAGGAAATTTTCAAAACCTTTAGCATGACGTTCTCTATACTGTTCCGGAATAATTAAGCTGTGCATAGGTTTTCCCATCACTTCAACTAATGACCATCCAAATATTTTTTCGGCTTGTGGATTCCATCTAATAATGTTTCCTTCATCATTTATTACAATTAAGGCATCTGGTGCCTCATTAAATATGGTTTGCAATTGACCTTCGCTTTCTTTTAATTTCTGTTCGGCTGCTTTGCGTTCCGTAATGTCTCTCATGATTGATTTATGTCCGGTAATTCTATTTCCTTCCCTTAATTGCATCACCGTTTGTTCTACCCATTTTTCTTCTCTGTTTTTGGTAAGGATAGGAAATGAGAATGATGTTTCGTCTATTCTATTTTTAAATTGGTTTAAATAGAACTCGGCCACACGATCCCTCCATTCCGGAGCAACAAGTTCTGAAAAATGTTTTCCTATAAGTTCATTTTGTGTGTAACCGGTTAGTTTTTTGCACGCAGGATTGATGTAGGTAAAATAACCTTTATAGTCAGAAGTATGGACTACATCGCTGATGTTTTCCACTATTTCACGATATTTTTCCTCGCTTTTGCGAAGGGTTTCGATGGCTTCTGCCAATTGGGTTGTACGTTCTGTTACTTTTTGTTCGAGTTCTTCATTTAGTTTTTTAATCTCGTTTTCTGAATTTTTTCGTTCCGTGATGTCGTGAATAACGAGAACCCCGCCAGTTGTTTCGCCAGCAAGATTTTTTAAAGGTCTGGCAGTTGCAATTACAGAAAGACCTTCGGGTTTTTTGTAATTTTGGATAAACATTTCCATATTATCTACCTCTTCACCATTCAATGCTTTTACTAAAGGAAGTTCATTAGTATCGAAAATTGTTTTGGTATCAGGCAAAAAGAAACCATAAGTTTGAGCCCATCTCTCTATAGGAATATCCATGGGGCCAATTCCAATTATTCTTTCCCCAGCTGTATTCCAGAGTATGAATTTTCTGTTTTCATCAACAACAATTAATCCATCACCCATATTTTGTATAACCGATTGTAAAAGAGTGTTTTGTTTATTCAGTTGTTCTTTGGATTGTGCTACTTCATTGTCTCTTTTTTCAATGTTTTCCAGCATATTATTAAGCCCCAATGAAAGGAAGCTGATTTCATCTTTTCCTTCTACCACCATGCGAGTCTTATAATCACCTGTATCCTTTATCTGTTGTATCACTGTTACCAAGTTCAACAAGGGTTTCGAAATGTATTTTTTAATAATCATGGCAATTAGAAAAGCGAGTCCCACTCCCACTATTAATAATACAATTCCCAGACGTAAAACATCCATTTTTATTTTATTCAATTCGGATAGTTCAATTCGGATACAGACTAATCCTATTGTTTCATTTTCTTTTTTGATTTTGCTGTAAACAAAAAGATTTTGATTGGTAAAGAAGAAATTTTTTTGGCCTTCAGCAGGAATAGAAAACTGGTATTTAGAATCGGAGCCAGGTTTAGTATAAGATGCAAAAACAGCACCTTTTTTGTCAAGAATGGCTGCATTTAAAATGTCATTTTGCACGTTTAATTCCGATAGAATTTTTTGTGCGGCAGTATTATCCAAGAACTCAAGGGCAGAAACATTATTAAAGCCCACTACTTGCGCTATAGCAATTGAACTAATCACTTTCCGGTCTTTAAATCCTTTAATGTCTATAAGTACAAAAGCTGTAATACAAAGCCCTAGTACAAATGCAGAGGTAAAAACCTGCATGAGCACAAGCTTATTTTTAATTGATATGTTACGTAGATTCATCATTTATTTGTTGTTTTTCTATGGTTAAAAAAAATTACTTGATACCCTGAAGTCTTCTTTATTCCTTGGAACGTCCAATTTGTAATTTGATACAACTTATTGCACAATAATTGCATGTTGCAGCAAGAATGAACTGATTCCAATTCCGGATTTATTTATTGCTTTTAGATTTACTTCAAATTTTAATTTATTTTCAACCATAACAAAATTCATATGCGATCCTTTCTTTCCGTAGCCATTTTGTTCTGTTACAATCAATACGGGCTTACCGGAAAATTTAGCAAGAATGGTTTCAATTGGAATGGTACAATTGTAGGGGACAAACAGAATATTACAAAAGCTTAACTCTTTCAGATTTTTATATTTCTTTATTTCCATTTTTTTATTTTTAGTCATTTCCGTCAATGCGGAAACAATTGGGCTTTCTTCTAGAATAGCGATCTTAAAAGTTTGGTTTTTAGAGTAATCTTTCCAGTAAACATAATCGACAAAGCGATACAGAAAAGCAGCTTTTAATTGATACTCTTCTATCTGGATTTTCTTCTGAGCTACTATTGAATTTCCTCCCAGTAGCATGATGATTACTCCCAAGAAAAATATGCGATTTTTAGTTTTCATACCTTTAATTTTTTTAACTAAGTTTTGTCCTGATTTGAAAAAATTCTAATTTTAAAATTTATAGATTAATGATAAACTAAATAAGGTTCCTAATTGGCTGAAGTGATATCCTTCATAGGTCATTTGAGAATAGCGACCATTGAATGTAATCAAGTTAAATTGTGATTTTATTTGAGCTGGATCATTCAAAATCGCAGTTCCGGTTGCGTTTTCGGCTTTAAATTTCCATTCAGGTAATACATTTAATACGTTATTCACATTAAGTGCTAATGTTAATTTATCTGTTGCCGAATAATTAATTCCTAAATCAGTAACTATTTTTGGTAAAAACTCAGTTCTTAAATTTGAATCTAAACCTTCTTGTTTGAAAGTAGCTTTTCCAAAATAGGTGTTGTTAAGTGATAAATCAATTTTTTTAATTTTGTAATTTGCTCCCAAAATCCATTTTGTTTCAGGTCTTGATGTAAACATTAAAGCATGAAGTGTTGCTCCAAAATTATCACTTGCAACGGGTGAAATTCTTTTATTTTCAAAAGTTATGTTTCCTGATAAATTGAATCCCAATTCTCCAATTCCTACCAGTATAGTACTGTAATTCATGACTACATCTAAGCCTGTAGTTCTCGAATCGAATGAATTTTCAAACCAGGCAACGCTGCCAAATTGTGTAGTTACATTATTTCCTAAGATGATTCTGTCTTTTACTTTAATGTTATAATAATCTATAGTGAAATTGAATTTTTTAAAAGGTTTAGCTCCTATTCCTACAGTCATATTAGTTGATTTTTCAGGGCCTAATTTTGGGATGCCTAAAATACGAGCCTGTGCCGAAACATTATTAATTAACCCATTAATTTGTATTCCCTGCCCTGCTACGAAGGAATTCTGGGATTTTTGAGTATAAATTTGGTGTAAAGTTGGCGCTCTAAATCCAGAGGAAATAGATCCCCTTAGGGAAATTTTATCATCAGAAAATTTATATCTATAACTTAATTTCCAAACCGTAGCTGATCCAAAATCGCTATAATTTTCATAACGAACTGTACCGGTTACTAAGAAATTTTTAGTGAAATCATAAGCCAGGTCGAAGTATCCACCTAAATTATAACGATTCCATTTACCAGAATTTTCAGGTCTGTTTCCGGAAAAGGAATCGGCACCTTCTCCATCCCAAGATGCTTTATCTCCTTCGGTAATTATAAAAGTTTCTGTTCTAACCTCAGAACCAAAACCAATACTTATTTTATCAGATAATACTTTAGAAATATCTAAATTACCAACGATATGATTAAACGAAGCTCCCCCGGGTTTGAAAGATATTGGGCTGTTCTCTTGGTAGATATTAGCCCCGTTAGAATCTTTTATGGGTGATCTGTTTTGAGAGTTTTCTACGGTATAGGTTTGCGTATTACCACCGGCAGTGATGCTGGCATCGGTATTCCAACCATTCTTTATAACTTTATAACCCAAGGTAGCATTGTAATCGTTCAAATCTCCAGTAAATGTTGGAAGATAGCCTTTGTAAGAAATGACAGTGCCATCGCCAAAGAAATCTTTTAAATAGTTAGGATAAACAGATGAGTTACTCCAATTTGGGATAGTACTATTTTCAAAGGGATTTTTTATTGATCTCCAATAGGGGGTTCTGTAGTTCGCAAATGAGTTTACTTTTTTGTATATATAAGCAGCATTATAGTACAACTGTGTTTCATTAGATAAATCCAATCCACCGTTTACTAAGAATTTTACCGCTGCTGTTTCAGGAGAACCATTAATGTTTCCGGCGTCCGGTTTTTCCTTTAAAAAAGCATCGACGGCTTCTCTTCCCGTTATATTTCCTTGATTTATGGTGGTTAATTTGGCATTATAGTCGGAGGAACCTTTGTATTCTTCAAAAATGGTATTGATTTGCACATCAGTCATTCCGGTTATATTGATACCATTAAGAGTATTGTCATCGTTTACATAACTGGATGGTTTAGTAGGAGATATCAAAATAAAATCATTAAAATCTCCTTCTGCATCCACTTTTCCGGGTCTGTTCGTCAAGTTTATTTTTGAAAAATCTAAAGTATAATTTACAAAACCTTTGTCGCTTGCAGTAGATCCATTATTTAAACTCAGGCCAAACATTTCGCCATCACCTTCAGCGGTAATGCCTGTTTTTAAAGTTAATGAACCATTATTAGTTCTCTTTTTTAAGATAATATTTATCACTCCGGCTATTGCATCAGAACCATATTGAGCGGATGCACCATCCCGCAGAATTTCTACTCTTTCTACAGCGTCAATTGGTATTGCAGAAATATCAGCACCGGTTTCGCCTTGACCCGGAGATGTTTGAACATAAAGCAAAGAACTTAAATTTTTCCTTTTTCCGTTGATAAGCAGCAAGGTTCTGCTAGGTCCCATATTTCTAATTTCGTATGGATCAAGTAATGAGGTAGCATCATTTACAGGAGTTTGAACGGTGTTAAAAGAGGGGATTTTGTACTGTAATACTTTGTCAAAAGTTGCTTGTCCGGTTGAAGTCAGATCTTCAGATGACAATATATCTATAGGAAGTGTAGTTGTGGTGTTACTTCTGGGCGTAGCTCTTGTTCCGGTAACTACAACTTCACCAAGGCCTTGTCCTCTTTCTTCAGATAAAACAACATTTAGAATAGGATCAGTTGTGTTATATTCTTGTTTAGGGAAATTAAAGTAACTAAAGACTAAAGTAGCTCCTTCTTTAATAGTAATCTGGTATGCTCCATTGATATCTGTAGAAACACTGTTGTTTGTCCCTTTTTCAGTGATGTTAACGCCTGACAAAGCAACCCCGGAGTTATCTATTACAAAACCAGAAATTTCTTTTTGAGCAAATAGTAACGCGACGTTTAGCATAAATAATAATAAAATAAGTTTTTTCATAATTACTTGATATCGGTTTTTTTGATTTGAAATCAATTGCAACATCATAATTGTAAAAAGAACTCATTGAACCACTTAGTACAAAATTTTAGTAAAAAAATGGACAATGAAGTGATATTATGAAATTAAAAAGGATAGTTTCCTTTTTTTGTAACGAGATTGGTATTTATGTTGGGTTTCTTGTAGTTTTTCCTATAATTTGTTTAGCGTATATTTTCCTAAAAATTATGATTGCTCAATCGTATACCGATTACTAGCTCATAATAGTTCTATAATTCCAATTGCTTGTGTAGGAGTAAAGCTAAAAGTCTTGAAATTATGTCGGGAAGGCACTTTAGATTCAAGTTCAAATCGGAGGCTGTTTTTTTTGAGATTTAAAAAATGGAAACGTCTGATTTTAAGTCTAATGATGCGCTTTTGTACTATGTAAATTTAGTTATTTTAAATTAATTAATTTAAAATAAAAGACTGTTTTTTTAAGGAAAGTTTAACCCGATTGGGCTTTTAAAGTAGTCTAATTATCGCATTTATTAGAAAGGAAAAAAATAATTCTAATTGGTTCTTCATTCATAAGGTTTAAAAACGAATGGATTTAAACAAAGTTTTAATGACAACCACAATCATAATCACTACCGCAATTCTTATCTGATTTTTTTCTTTTGAAAAAGAATTTTCGGATTAAAAAGGCAAGTGCAATTGCAAGTGCAATAAAAGCTAAAATTTCTTGAATATCCATATGTAAAAATAAGAAAAAGCAATCGATACCGATTGCTTTTTGAGTTAAACTAATATCAAAGTTTCTACAGCTAGACCATTATTCCAAATTGGCCAAAGAGACTTATTTCAGGATTTGATACGCAATCAAAGCCACAGCATAGGCAAAACCAGACATGAATATTAATTGTCCAGCGGGCCATTTCCAAGAATTGGTTTCTTTTTTTGTAACGGCAAGTGTACTGGCGCATTGCATGGCAAAAGCATAAAACAGTAATAAAGAAATGCCTGAGGCAAAATTGAATATTTTTTCTCCTGTGATAGGGTTGATTTCAGCAGCCATTTTGTTTTTGATGGTAACTTCATTATCGCTTCCTCCTACACTGTAAATGGTGGCTAATGTTCCCACAAAAACCTCTCTGGCAGCAAACGAACTGATAATAGCAATACCTATTTTCCAGTCGTAACCCAAAGGAGAAATGGCAGGTTCAATAGTTTTTCCCATTAATCCGATATATGAATTTTCTAGTTTTTGTGATGCTACAGCATTTTCAAACTCTGCTTCTGATAATGGATTTCCCTTTGTGTTTTCAGTAACAATAGTTTCGGCATTATTAAATTTTTCTCCAGGTCCGTAGGAAGCCAAAAACCATAAAACGATGGAAATTGCTAATATGATTTTTCCTGCACCAAAAATAAATGCCTTTGTTTTTTCGATTACATTAATTCCCACGTTTTTGAAAAGCGGTAATTTATAATTGGGCATTTCTACTACGAAATATGTTTTTCCTTTTATTTTCAAGATTTTATTTAAAATGTAAGCTGAGAAAATCGCCATTCCAAAACCCAAAAGATACAACAACATCAAGGTCATTCCTTGCATATTTAAAATTCCAAAAACGCGAGTATCTGGAATCACCAGTGCAATAATGATGGCGTAAACAGGTAATCTTGCTGAACAAGTTGTAAAAGGAGTTACCAGTATGGTGATGAGTCTTTCTTTCCAATTCTCTATATTTCTGGTTGCCATAATCGCAGGAATCGCGCACGCTGTTCCTGAAATAAGCGGTACAACGCTTTTTCCGGACAGACCAAATTTTCGCATGATTTTATCCATCAGGAAAACTACTCGGCTCATGTAACCACTTTCTTCGAGAATGGAAATAAACATAAACAAGAAGGCAATTTGTGGTATAAATATCAAAATTCCGCCAATTCCGGGAATAATTCCCTGCGAAATTAAATTAGTTAAAACTCCTGGGGGTAAATGGTCAGCAGCTAGCGAACTCAACGAAGCAAAAGTGCTATCGATAAAATCCATTGGAATTTTAGACCATTCGAAAATAGATTGAAAAATGACGAATAAGATTAAAAAGAAAATTACATAACCCCACACTTTATGCGTCAGGACACGATCCAGTTTGCTTCGGAAATCTTTAGCGACAGTTTCGTCTACTTTCAATCCTACCTTCAATACATCATTGATAAACTGATAGCGTTTTATGGTTTCTTTTTGTTGCAAACGCTTTAAATCCGAATGCGATTTAGTCAATGAACTTCGGATTTCATTACGATCTAAATTCAAGAAGTTTACATCCTGAGTAATTACCAACCACAATTTATACAACAATTGGTTGGGGAATGTTTTGCGCAACGTATTGAAATATTCAGGATCAATACTGGACGCATTCAAACACGGTTCACTGGAAATCGTTTTGTAGGTGACAATTAATTTTTTTAATTCATCAATTCCAAAACCTTTTCGGGAACTTATCAGCGCAATCTTAGTTTTTAGGTGTTCTTCAAGATACGGAATGTCAAGTGTTATTCCCTTGTATTCCATTCTATCAGCCATATTTATGACTAAGATAGTAGGAATTTCTAAATCTTTTATTTGTGTAAAAAGAAGTAAATTTCGTTTTAGATTTTCAACATCAGTGACTACAAGTGCCACGTCCGGATATAATTTATCGTTTTTGTTCAGCAATAATTCAATAACCACATTTTCGTCAATCGAACTGGCGTTCAGACTGTAGGTTCCTGGTAAATCCAGAATATTAGCTTTGACATTATTGGGTAATTTGCAAAATCCAATCTTTTTCTCAACCGTAATTCCGGGGTAATTGCCGACTTGTTGGTTTAAACCTGTCAATTGATTGAAAACCGAAGTTTTCCCTACATTAGGATTTCCTATTAAAGCGACATTAATGTTTCGATTGCTTACCATAAGTTGGTTTTGATTATTTCAACTTCGATTTCTCTCGCTGTTTCCACGCGAATAGCAACATGGGAACCATTATTGATGTTTAAATATAAAGGATCTCCAAAAGGAGCAATTTGAAGTAATTCGACCATGTTCCCGGGTAAACAACCCATTTCTAATAGTTTTAAAGGAACGATATCAATATCAAAATCTTTGATAATGGCTTTTTCGCCTTTTTTGAGGGATTGTATCGTTGTTCGCAAGACTTATTTAGATTGAATTAAGATTGCAAAAGTACATATTATAATGCCAAAACAAATGATAATTATCATTTTTGTACCTTTTTGGGATAAATAAAAGCCAGGAAATGGAGACTCTTTATTAGACTGATAAAGAAAGGAAACCGCTGGAATCCAATTTTTTAATTTTTTTATTCGGTACACAAAAAATTAATATCTTCTATCAAACGTTTCATGTCTTCTTTTTTAGTTCCGTCATAAAAACCACGAACCCGTCTTTTAGTGTCAACCAAAACAAAATTCTCGGTGTGAACCATATCATACAACTGTTC
Source organism: Flavobacterium melibiosi (assembly GCF_048158545.1). Classification (NCBI taxonomy): domain Bacteria; kingdom Pseudomonadati; phylum Bacteroidota; class Flavobacteriia; order Flavobacteriales; family Flavobacteriaceae; genus Flavobacterium; species Flavobacterium melibiosi. The sequence goes on from NZ_JBLNKU010000004.1 coordinate 133,022, forward strand.
TGGTCTCCCTAATTTTACAGCTAAATAGGATTTTCTTGCCATCGTATAAATGGCTTTTTTATCACCGGTAACCAGGTTCCATTTGCTGTCAACAACTCCGTTTTTTAGAGCATACGCTTTCAAAACTGGAATGCTGTCTATTTCCGGGAAAACGGTATGGGAAAGCAACATTACTTTTGGGTTATTGATAATCGCTTTTTGAATTTCGGCTAAATTAGTTGTCATTTTTGGACAAATAGAACCACAGGTTGTAAAGAAAAAATCAGCAACATATATCTTGCCTTCATAATCTTTCTGGGTGATGGTTTTTCCGTTTTGGTTTACAAACGAAAAATCAGCAATGGTATGGTATTTACTGATGTATTGAACGGTACTGTCTACTAATTCCGGGTTTACATCTGAAGGATTAAAAATAGGAAGTGATTTACTGGGTTTAAGGGCCACATAAAACAAGTAAATTGTTAGGATAGAAAAGACTAATAAAACACCAAAGAACTTTCGGTATTTATAAAAAATAGATTTCATAATAGTAATTTGAAGCAAAAATACAAAAAGGTAATTTTAAAAAAGAATCTCTTTTAATTTTATCAAATTTGAATAGCAAAAAAATTAAAAACAGCTGTATTTTTAAGACAAATAATAGTGGTTTTTTTTCGAAATAGTCTGCAATACAAGATTTGCTGGCAGCCAAACTGATGTTGCCGATTGCTACATTCACAGATCCTATTAAAATTTGAAAATCAAATTACAAAACAATTGTCTTCCATGTTGTAAAAATTGTTTTGGACCACCTAATCTAATGTCGGGTTGATAAAATGTGGAATTAAACAGATTTGTAATTGATAATTGTGTGGTAATTTCTGCATCATACACTTTTATTTTTACATAAGAAAATGTCAAATCAATCTTGGTATAAGGGGGAATGGTAATTACTTGTAAAATCTCTTTATTCCCATGTTTTGCTTGAATTTGAGAATAATAATTGATTCTTGAATTTATTGAAAACTTGTCGGTTGCATTATAAGTCAAACCTCCGGTTATTCGATGTTTATAAACACCAAGATTTGCAGTACGCTCTCCAGCGTAATCGTCAGCATCTTTTAGAACATAAGAATAGCCAATTTCAGTTTTAATTTTTCCTATTTTATAAAATAATTGACTTTCAATGCCAAAGACATTGATTACTTTATCTGAATTTATGAAACTTGTCGTTGCAGCCGGTTCAATAAAATTTGTTGCTGTGTTTTTGTAGGCAACAATATTCATTACTAAATTACTGGTAAACGATTGATTGATTCCAATCTCAAAAGTGTTCATACGTACTGGATCAATTGTAACAGTCTTATTGTTTATCGATAAATTACCAAGTTCAAAAATAGTAGGTTCACGAAAAGCCTGCCCAAAAAGAAATTTTATTGAAGTTTTTTGAAATGGGGTATAAACCAAACCGCTTCGAAAGGTGAAAATGGATTTGTATATATTGTGATAATCAAATCTTCCGCCCAGTGTGAGATAAAATTTATCAAAAAGTGTTTTTTGCAATTGTAAAAACAGTGAGTTTTTATACTGACGGAAAAAGGGTTTGCGCATGCTATTATCAATAGAACGAGTTTCGTTAAAATCAGGATTTAATCGATTTTTAGAAAGTGCTATGCCCAATAAATCAAACATATCAAAAGTATAGCCACCGATAATAGATACCGTTTGGCTTGGAACATAATTTAATTGTACATTACCTTTATATCGTTTTGAACCTGAACTCGATTGCTGTGAATAGATATCCATGAAATTTTCTTGAATTTCTTGATCCGTCAGTGGTAAGTCCGGATCATGTCCGTTTTTTACAAGAGTATCATAAATAGCTTTGTTAAAAGAAGTGTTTAATCCCCAGAATTTTTCTTTATAAAATTGAAGTTCTGCATTAATTTTAAGTTTGCTACTAATTTCTTTGTCCATTCCGGCATAATATAAGGCTAATTGACGGTAATCGTATTGACTTTTATAATCTAACGTTATATTTTCAAGTCCTCTACTGCCTCTAAGTTCGTATCCCTCTATACCCACATAAAATCCTTTGTAAGAAATTTTCGCAGCATATGGAAGCGACCAACTGCGCTGTTCAAATTGTTGGTTTACGGGAAATGCTTTAGCAGGGACTCCTTGTCTGAAATTTAGAGTATCTTTTATAAAATCTTTATAATCCCAAAGATTGCTGCGGAAATATCTAAAACTTCCACTAATACGAAAATCATTTAAATTTTTTCCAAAAACGATACTATGAGATTGAGTTTGTTGCGTTCCAATTCCAGCATGATACTCTGTTGCATTAAAATCAGTGGAATCATTCTTTGTGATGATATTAATAACACCAACCAAAGCATTTGCGCCATAAAGAGCAGAAGCTGGGCCTTGCAGAATTTCAACCTGTTTTATGTTATGTGTTGCAAATTGCGTTGCAATAAATGTTTCGGAAGCTATTAAATTTTGCATTTCTCTTCCGTTTACCAATAGTAGCGTTTGTGAAAAATTACTTAAAAAACCACGTTGTCCGCCAAAAGTAAAATGGTCGGTTCTTATAGCTACCACACCCGGAACGTTTTCCAATAAACTGGTTAAATCAGCGTAGCCGTTTTCAATAATATCTTTTTCAGTGACTACATAAATTGTTGCAGGTGCAATTTTCTGATTTTCTGATTTTTTCGAAGCAGTTATAACTTCAATATTCATCAGTTCTTCCAGACTGAGTTCAAATAAGTCAACTCCAGCTATCAATGTGATGTTTAAATTTACCAAATCACTGGTGATTTCAACCACCTGAACTTTGAATTTTTCTTTTGCAAATTCAAGTATTCCAGAAGTTACCGGCACTTCAATGGAATACCTTCCTGCCGCATCTGTAAAAGTTTTTAGGTCTGTATTTTTCACACTAATTTCTACACTTTCAATAGGGTTGTTTGTTTTGGTGGTTATTACCCCATTTACTATTCGTTGTGCAAATATTATATTTGCTGTGAGAACCAATATAATAAGTAAAGACTTTTTCATGATTTCTTTTTTTAGTTGATAATTGATAATTTGTTGGTAAAAAAATGGTCATCTTGCATTTATAACTTGATTCCGCCTTTTATCAAATTTCAACATCAAAAAAATTAAAAACAGCTGTATTTTTAAGACAAATATTATTGAATTCTTTTTCGTTTTTTCGAAATTGGCTATAATAGAGAAAACTTGCTGCCGTCTAAACTGATAGTAGCGGTTGTATCATTCCTTTATCATTTTTAAAATTTAACTATTAAATTGCAAAATAGTTGTCTTCCATGCTGTAAAAATTGTTTTGGACCACCTATTCTTATATTGGGTTGATAAAATTGGGAATCAAATACATTTGTAACTAGTAATTGTGTAGTAATTTCGGCATCGTACACTTTTATTTTTACATAAGAAAATGTCAAATCAACCTTAGCAAAAGCTGGAATGGTAATTATTTGTGTAACATCCTTATTACCATGTTTTGCTTGAATCTGAGAATAATAATTGATTCTTGAATTGATTGTAAAGTTATCAGTTGCATTAAAAGTCAAACCTCCAGTTATTCTATGGGGATAAACGCCAAGATTTACGGTACTGACACCAGCATAATCGTCAGCATCTTTTTTGACATAAGAATAACCAATTTCAGTTTTAATTTTTCCTGTTTTATAAAATAATTGGCTTTCAATACCAAAGACATTTATTACATTATCTGAATTTATGAACCCTCCCGTTTCGGTAGGTTCAATAAAATTTGTTGCTATATTTTTGTAGGCAACAATATTTGCTAATAAATTACTTGTAAACGATTGGTTAATTCCAACCTCAAAAGTATTCATACGTGCCGGATCAAGTTCATTAACCACATTATTTACCGATGAGGCACCAAGTTCAAAAATATTAGGCTCACGGAAAGCTTGCCCAAAAAGAAATCGTATCGAAGTTTTTTGAAAGGGTGTATAAACCAAACCACTGCGAAAGGTAAGAATGGATTTATAGATATTGTGATAATCAAATCGTCCTCCCAATGTGATATATAGTTTATCAAAAAGTGTTTTTTGCAATTGTAAAAACAGTGAATTTTTATACTGACGAAAAAATGGTTTGCGCATTCTATTTTCGATAGAGCGTGTTTCATCAAAACTAAAATTTAATCTATCTGTAGAACGAGCTAAACCTAACAAATCAAACATGTCAAAAGTATAACCTCCGATAATAGATAAAGTTTGACTTGGAACATAATTTAACTGTATATTTCCTTTATATCGTTTTGAACCGGAACTCGATTGCTGTGAATAGGCCATCATAAAATTGTCTTTAATTTCATGATCAGTAAGAGGTGAGTCAGGATTATGCCCGTTTTTCACAAGAGTGTCATAAATAGCGTTGTCAAAAGTGTAGTTTACCCCCCAGAATCTTTCTTTATAAAATTGAAGTTCTGTATTAATTTTAAGTTTGGCATTAATTTCTTTTTCCATACCGGCATAATACAAGGCTAATTGACGGTAATCACTCTGATTAGTGTAATCTAACGAAATATTTTCAAGGCCTTTACTGCCTTTAAGCTCATAACCCTCTATTCCCACATAAAAGTCTTTGTAAGAAATTTTCGCAGCATATGGAAGTGACCAGCTGCTCTGTTTAAATTCTTGGTTTACGGGAAACGCTTTAGAAGGAACTCCTTGTCTAAAATTTATGGTGTCTTTTATAAAATCTTTATAATCCCAAAGATTGCTACGGAAATATCGAAAACTCCCACTAATACGAAAATCTTTTAAATTTTTTCCAAAAACGAAGCTTTGAGATTGAGTTCCTTGTGTTCCAATTCCAGCATGATACTCTATTCCATTAAAATCAGGGGAGTCGTTTTTTGTGATGATATTAATAACGCCAACTAAAGCATTTGCACCATAAAGAGCTGAAGCCGGACCTTGCAGAATTTCAACCTGTTTTATGTTATGCGTTGCAAATTGTGTTGCAATAAATGTTTCGGAAGCAAATAAATTCTGCATTTCTCGTCCGTTTACCAACAGTATCGTTTGCGAAAAATTACTTAAAAAACCACGTTGTCCGCCAAAAGTAAAATGGTCGGTTCTTATAGCTACCACACCCGGAACGTTTTCCAATAGATTTGTTAAATCAGTGTAGCCGTTTTCAATAATATCTTTTTCAGTGACAACATAAATTGTTGCTGGTGCAATTTTTCGATTTTCTGATTTTTTCGAAGCAGTTATAACTTCAATATTCATTAGTTCATCTAAACTGAGTTCAATCAAATCAGTATCAGCAATCAATGTCATGTCTAAATTTAGCACATCACTGGTAATTTCAACCATCTGGGCTTTAAAATTTTCTTTAGTAAATTCAAGTGTTCCATATGCTACTGGTACTTCAAGTGAATACTTTCCTGCCGCATCCGTAAAAGTCTTTTGCTCGGTATTTTTCACGCTAACTTTTACATTTTCAATAGGATTGTTTGTTTTATCGGTTATTGCCCCAGTTACTATTCGTTGTGCAAATACTATATTTGCTGTGAGAATCAATATAATAAATAAAAACTTTTTCATAATTTCTTTTTTCAGTTATGACTAAGTAATTTCAATTAACACTATAAAATATTTCCTTCTGTTACCTTTTAAATAACCACTGGCTTTGTTTAATCTCTATTTTTTTGAATTCAACGGTCTTGAAAATAGTTTTATCGCATTTGCAATTTGGTTTTGATAGAATGACGATAAATTGTTTTTAAGGATGAAGTTAGTATTGTTAAGAATCACATCCTCGGTGATTTAGGAAACTGTCTTTTCATTGTAGAAAACTAAAAAATGGCTTTAATGCCTTAGTATAAGTTTTTGTTGTGCTGCAATTATAACGTTAGGATAGTAACCAGTGTTTAAATTTTTCTATTTGTGTCCTTACCTTCTATAGATGAAAGTTTAGTACTTCCTTCTTCTATCTTGAAAAGAATTTTATTATCGGATGTATCTGGCAAGTGCCAAGTATCTAAAGTTATACTCCATCTCGCGACTTTTTGTTGTTTCATACGTGCGATAAAATCACGTTCTTTTCTATGAACGGCAACCCGACTTTCACCTCAGTGTTTTATGGATTTCGCCGTCCATACCACCATGCAATTTTTCTGATTTAGAGTACTAAAGTTAGTGAATTTTTTGTTTGGAATTGTTGTTATATGATAAAAAAAAGCAGCTGAAAAACGGCTTCTCAATTAAAATCATAATTTAGAGTCGCAAAATTAAAAATACGATTGGTGAAAGTAATTATTATGCAGTAAATCTGTTTTATTTAATCTCTTTAGGTTTAATTCCTCGAAGCTCTGCTTCGTTTTCTTTTTTAGCCACAGATTTCACAGATTTTCACAGATTTTTTGTTTGTGTAAATTTGTGTTTAACTTTTCCAATACCTAGTGGGCTCTGCCCCGAGGTAGTTTATTTGACGGCAGAATAATAAAAGAGGCTGTGTAACCTAGCGATTCTTATGGTTGTAATTTTACTAAATATTCCTGCATAAATCGAATTACAGCCAAGCGTTGAAAATCAATATTTGGTTTCTTTTTAAATCCATGTCCTTCATCTTTTGCTTCAAGATACCAAACCGTGTTGCCCTGAGCTTTTAGTTTATCTCGCATCTGAGTTGCTTCGGTTACAGGAACTCTAGGATCATTAGTACCTTGAATGATAAACAATGGTTTTTTAATCTTATCAATATTGTTTAGAGGAGCCATTTTTTCAAAAAAAGCAGCCATTTTCGGCTCTCTTTCATCACCATATTCTGCTCTTCTTAAATCTCGTCTGTATTCTTCGGTGTTTTTCAAAAAGGTATTAAAATTTGAAATACCTACAATATCAACGGAACATTTTATCTTATCCGCATAATGAAAGGCTGTTGCTAAGGTCATATAACCACCATAACTTCCTCCCATAATCATAACCCTGTCTTTATCCAATTCAGGTTGTTGCGCAATCCAATCCAATAAAGCACCAATATCCTTTACAGAGTCCTCTCTCAGAAAACCGTTATCTTTAGCTAAAAAAGTTTTCCCAAAACCAGAAGAGCCTCTTACGTTGGGATACAGCAAAGAAACGCCCATTTCACTGGTGTAAAAATTATTTGAGCCTAAGAATGAAGCTAAAGATTGTGCTTCAGGACCGCCATGAATCATAATTATGACAGGTCTTTTCCCTTTGAATTTTGGAGAAGCGGGATAGTAAAAACCAGAAATTTTTAAATCATCGAAACTTTTCCATTCAATGAATTTAGGAACAGACATGTCCGATTGTTGCATTTCGCCCAACTCGCTTTCTGTCCAACGTTGAATAACTCCAGTTTTAAGGATTAGTTTATAAACATCTGATGCTGATTGGGCAGTAGATTGGGTGAAGAAAATATTCTGATTGTCCTTTGTAAAACTAGCACCGCCAATTAATCCTATAGGAAGATTTTTAACCTCTTTGTATGATTTAATGTCGGCATTCATCAAATACATTTTGTTTAATCCAGCTTCATTACTAACAAAAACAATTGTTTTTTTATCTTCGGATAAATTATAATTCTCTATATTCCACGGGATATTAGAGGTGTAATAAGTTACTTTTTTGGTGTCTAAATTCATTGTGGCCAGTCGCTGAAATTCGTTATCCTTATCCGTTATGAACCAAATCTCATTATTAATATTTGAAAAACCAGCACCAGTTTGTGTTACACTTTTTATATTTCTATCTGTAACTTCGGTTAATTTCCCGGTTTCAATATCTAATAACCATATATATGATTCGTTTATAGAAATATATTCGCCAATCAATAGTTTTTTATTATCGGATGAAATATCCTGTATTCCCCATCCGCCACCTTTTACCTGAAGAATTAATTTTTCAGACTTAGGATTATTAGGATCCATGTAGTAAATATCTCTGTCTCCGCCATTTCTCTTAGTCGAGGAAAAATAGAATCCTTTTCCGTCTTTTCGCCAAGTTACACCTCCATTTTGGGATCTTCCCCCATCTGTTAATAGCGTAGATTGGAGTGTTTTTAAATCGAGTTTGAATAATTGACCAAATTCATTCCCTCCAATGTCTTTAGAATAAATTAAGTATTCCCCTTTTGTAGGTTCGTAAGTGGCACCAATTACAGGTTCGTCAAAAAAAGTAACTTGAGTTCTGGCTCCCATAGGTTGGGTTATGCGGTGTAATTGTGAAGTTGAACCAAACCGGGTATTAATAATAATATCATTTCTTGTAGGATGAATTTGGGCCAAAGAAGCACTTCTTGATTCTGAATATTTTTTAACTTCACGGGCTAATTCTTTGGGTATTTCTGCAATATTTTCCGTAATCAAATTTTCATTTGGAACTATAGTACCTTTCTTTTGTTGTCCGTGAACGGCAAGTAGAGTAAGAACGGTTGTCATTAAAAAAATAATTTTTAGCTTCATAGTTTTTAATTTTATTAGGTTAATATTATATCATTTCCGTCCTTTTCGCAACGAATAATTCACCATATATAATCCAAATAAGGTTACTCCACCGCCTATTGCAATGGAAGCATTAAGCGTTTCTCCAAAAATTACGGCACCTAAAATTACGGCAATAATTGGATTTATGTATGCATAAACACTACTTATTTGTGCTGGCAAATGTTGCAGCGCATAAATAAAGGCAATGAAAGTAAGAACAGAGCCAAAAACAACTAAATAGGCAATTGACCACCAGGAAATGGCTGGAATAGAACTTAACGATACTGACGTGCCAGTAGCTCCTGTATAAGCAAAAAGTAAAATACTGGAGAGAAACATTTGTAATCCTAAACTAAAATAGGGATTAAAACTAGCGGCTTTTTTCTTAGTATATAAAGATCCAAATGCCCAGGTTAGAGTAGAAATTATCGAAATTAAAATTCCAAATCTAAAATCAGGAATCAGAAAATCATTTAAATGGTCGTAGAAGATAACACATACGCCGCCAAAACTTACGATTAAACCAATTATAGCTAATCTTGCCAGTCGTTCTCCCCTAAAAAAACTAATTATCACAATCCATAATGGAACAATAGCCCCAATGATAGCTCCTAAACCGCTACTGATGTATTTTACACCCCAAGTGCTTAATCCGTTGCTTAAAACAAAATTAAGGATGCTCAGAATTAGTATTGTTTTCCATTGTTTTCCTTTTGGCCAAGGAGTTTTTTTGAATAAGAAAAAGGAGATATACAGAAACCCGCCAATGAATTGTCTAATGGCAGCAAGTTGTAAAGCCGGCATATGTTTCACACCTTCTTTTGAAGCAATCCAAGTGGTGCCCCAAAAAAAACTGACCCAGCATAAAGCCAATATGGGTAATCCAATGGCATTAACTTTAGACGAAACCGCATTTTTAATTTTAGTTCTCACTTTATAAATTTAGTTTGGTAAAAGTATAATTTAAAATAGCCTCTATTTTATCACTCAAAATCGTTTTTCCAATAGAAGCATTTTCATGATTAAATTTTGGCAACGCTAAATTCAAATCCATAGCTTTTTGGGTGTAATAAGTGGAGCGGGAAGGATGAAAAGGAGTAACTGCATTGAAAGTTTCATTCCAAGAATTGTTTTCAATGATTTTTAGAATTATGCCAATGCAATCTTCCTGATGAATTAAATTTATAGGAGCATCCGGATTATCCAGATTCTCGCGACCCGCTAAAAATTTCACGGGATGTCGGTCTTCGCCAATTAATCCCCCGAAACGAAGCACAGTGGTTTTAAAATTTTCATTGCTTTGTAAAAGCTGTTCCGTTTCCAGTAATTGTTTGCCTCCTTCAGTATCCGGATGCGGTACGGTTTCTTCTGAAACGTTGCTATGACTGTTGCCGTAAATGGAAGTTGAACTTATAAAAAGCACTTTGTTGAGAGATGATTTTTCGATAAATGGAATTATATTTCTGATTTTTGAAACAAAGTTTTCTTTTTCAGTGCCACGAAGTTTAGGCGGGACATCAAGTATCAAAACTTCAGAATTTTCTAGAAAATTACTTATATTTCCATCCGTTTTATACGCTGAAAGTGCAATCAAAAAAGGGTTGATCCCTAAATTCTCGAATAAAGACAATTTTTCCAACGTAGTAGTCGATCCATTCACGGAAAAGCCATTTTCTAACAAGGCTTTCGCCAAAGGTAAACCCAACCAACCACAACCCAGAATGCTAATTTTTGTCATTTCTATTTTAATTTTTTTTTAATCACGGCCCGTCATTCCATCTGGTTTGTCATCCTGTATTTGTTCTTTGAAAGGATTAATTGATTTGAAGTAAATTCATCATAAACGTTTCAACAGTAGAAAGGAAAAGATAAAAATTAAAACGTGTCATTGGTCAAAAGTACGGTTCACAATGGGTACTCCTTTCTCTATCTGCGCTAAACCTGGACGATTTATTAGACATTGTAGCCTGTATTTTGGATTGATAAGTCAAAAGTAGTTTTCTTACGTTTACTCTTTTTTTCTAAAAACAAAGTTATGATAAAAACAATGATTATGCTGGTATTGTCCTCTCAAAATTAAGTTTTGATGTTTCCATTTGTCATAGTGCTTTCGCAAGAAACTATCATTATTCACGGCTTCTAATTTTTTATAAACCCATAACTAGATAAGTCCCTGACAAATCATTAAATTTGTAGCTTATTCAAAGACATGTTAGAAAAAGAAGTAATAAATTTCGAAAAAACGGCTATAGTTGGTATAGTAACTCAAAACCAAAGTGAAGAGAAACTTAACGAATATCTTGACGAATTGGAGTTTTTGACTTTTACCGCAGGTGGTGAAGTTGTGAAACGTTTTTCGCAAAAAATGGAACGCCCAAATCCCAAGACTTTTGTTGGAACTGGAAAAATTGAAGAGATTCATCTTTTTGTAAAAGAAAATGATATTTCAACTTTAGTATTTGATGATGAATTATCGCCTTCGCAGCAAAAAAATATATCTAAAATTATTACGGAATGTAAAATCCTGGACAGAACGCACCTTATTCTGGATATTTTTGCGCAACGTGCCGAAACTTCGTATGCCAGAACGCAAGTAGAGTTGGCTCAATGCCAATATTTATTACCAAGACTTTCCGGAATGTGGACGCATTTAGAGCGTCAAAAAGGAGGAATTGGAATGCGTGGACCCGGGGAAACCGAGATTGAAACAGACAGACGTATTGTTCGTGACCGAATCGCCTTATTGAAAGAAAAAATAAAAACCATCGACAAGCAAATGGGTGTGCAACGCGGTAATCGTGGCGCAATGGTTCGTGTAGCTTTGGTTGGATATACTAATGTGGGGAAATCAACCTTGATGAATGCTGTTGGGAAAAGTGATGTTTTTGTAGAGAATAAACTTTTTGCAACTTTAGACACTACCGTTCGAAAAGTAGTTATCAAAAACTTGCCTTTCTTACTTTCGGATACCGTAGGATTTATTCGAAAATTGCCGACACAATTGGTTGATTCTTTTAAAAGCACGCTGGATGAGGTTCGTGAAGCCGATTTGTTATTGCACGTAGTTGATATTTCGCATCCTGAATTTGAAGATCATATCGCATCGGTAAATCAAACTTTATTGGATATCAAAGCGAATGACAAACCGGTAATTATGGTTTTCAATAAAATTGATGCCTACAAACCGCTGACTATTGATGCCGATGATTTAATGACCGAAAAAACACCGAGACATTTCACTTTGGAAGAATGGAAATCGACTTGGATGAGCCGAGTAGGCGAGCAAAATGCCTTATTTATTTCGGCAACAAACAAAGAAAATTTCGAGGAATTCAGAGAACGCGTTTATGAAGCCGTAAGACAAATTCACATCACCCGTTTTCCGTACAATAAGTTTTTATATCCCGATTATAAAGATGCTGTGGAGAAAGAAGACAAAGAAATCGATTAATTTGTCCAAGATATAAAGCTTACAATCCCTTTGACATTTTCAAGAGGGATTTTTTTTGGGCATGCCCCAGCTTCCTCTGCGTTACAGCTGCGTCAGGATCCCGAGGATTCGGGACGCTGTAATCTCCCGAAGAAAAATCGGGAGGATTTCCGCTGCCATCCTTCATGCGGGTTCTGGAGGTTCAATAGCGATTAATTGTTTGTATTGAAAATAATTTTTGTAGTATTTTATTTGTTATATTCGTTAAATAAATGATTTTTCTTTTGATCACACATATATGCAAGTTACAGAAAACCTTATTTCCATAATTGGGTAAATAGAAACACCGGAAAAAAGAAAAATAATCTGAATAACGGGAGCTAACAAATCCTTTACTGCCCAGCAAATGCGAAATGAAAAGGTAAAAAACAATTTAATATGAATTTAAAAATTAAATTCTTAGCTCGGTTTCTTTCACTAATCTTAATGTTAACATTTTTAAGCTGCGAAAAAGATTTGTATGAAGACGCAATTCAACAAAAAAAAGAATTAAATACAAATACAGTATCTTTAAGGGAATTATCAAAAAAAGACAATGAAAAATTATTTAAAGCTGTTGATAATCTTAATTTAAAAAATGAAAATATACTTTCTAAAAAAAGGTATAATCAAATAAACAATTTCTATTTTGATGACACAAATGGTAGAGAAATAATATCCGTAGACGGTCATAAATCATATACATTTCAAATTTATAATAAAGATGTAAATAAAAAAATAGAAAATGTATTATTTACTGAGAATGTAAATGGAGAATATGATGTATTTAGAGTTAAATATGATTTTAATGAAGAGGATTATAAAAAATTAAATAAAAAAGATATATTAAAACATAAAGTAGTTTATGAACCAATCATAAATGCAAGAACTACCGAGTTTTGTTTAACTATCTATACTATATATTCTGGTGATTGCACTAGAACTCATGAAAACTCATATACATGCAATGAAGAAACAATTACATCTGAACAGTATTGTGCAGATGATTATACTACAATTATTGAAAATAATAGTAGTTACATAACTATATCAGAAACAGGATGGGGTAATGGAACATTTGTAAATACGAATACAACTATGAGTCCTAGTGGTGTATTTACAACACTAGTAATTACTCCAGGTATGACTTTTATTAATAGTTTAAACTTTGATACACCAGAAGGTGTGTTTTCTTTATCACCTGACGCTCAACAAATAATTTTCAATTATTTAGACGCACATAATTTTGATGACCCAACAAATGCGAGGGTTAAGTATGTTTTAGATCATTTTAACTTTTTTTGGATTAATGAACAACCAGCTGGAACTGATATTGATATTTTTAATTATTTAGCACAAAATAATTTTTCTTCTAATAGTGAGAGCTTTATCAAACAATGTATAACACGAATGTCGCAAAATCCAACTACTTTTACTTCAATAATACCTTTATTAATTGAAAACAAAATTGATGATACTTATTTAGATCCTTGTGGTAAAGGGGTATTTCAACAAATAAAAAATGCAACGATATGCGATTTTGCAAATGTGTTTGCCAAACTTGGTGCGGATGATTCTGTTTACAATACGACTATTAAAACTGCACATAATAGCGTTGTGATTAATGGTCAACTACAAGAAATAGTTGACCCTGCTAACACAATTAGGACGACACTTGGAACAAAATATAATTATACGGTGTATGTAAATCCAGATTATCCAGACAAAACAAAATTATTTATCGCTGCTTTTTTATTACACGAAATGGCACACACCTACTTTTTTAGTGTGATTGATGATTACAATATGGGAGCAACCAATTCTTTTAATGAACTTCCTATTTTGTTTAACGCAGCAGTAACAAATCACTTTCCAATTGGCCCGAATTTACACCATGAAGAAATAGCCAATAGTTATGTAAGTGCTATAGCTGCTGCACTCAAAGAATTTCAACCAGGACTCTCCCAGCAAGTTTATGACGATTTAGCTTGGGGGGGATTATATGGAACTCCGATTTTTGACACTTTATTACCTGTTGGAAACCCTAATAGAGAAAGAATAATAAACAGATATGCTTGTGAACAAACTGGCAGCCCTGTGGGTCAAGGTACAGCAAATTTACAAAGCCCAATGGGACAACCTTGTAATTAATCATGATATGAAAAAAGTATTGATTATTGGTATAGTTTTTTTAGCTTTATCTTGCTCAGTTAAAAAAAACAATAAAGATGGCTTTGAAACAATATCCCCAACTGCTAAGGGAATGGGTATTACAAAAACAGAAAGTGAGATTATTAATGATTTTTTAGAGATAGAACTCGAAAAAGATCGTTACAAACCATACAAAAATTATCGGCTTTGCTTTATCAAAGAAGGAATCAGCAAATTATCTTCATTACTGATCTATGAATATTGTTATACAGATAGAAATTTACCCATAAAAAACTCTACTAATAATGATTGGATTCTTAACGAAGTCCAAATAAAAAACATAAAGGACACTTTAATTACTAAAACACATCATTGGAACGTTTCTGATTTTACCACTATTACCGTTTCAATTATAGAACATAGTGAGTTAACAAAAAGTATTAAAGAAAACAATTATACTAAGTTTTCAGAAACCTTAATTCTTAATTTGTCAACGCCATTACTAATTAATGATAAAAATGCATTTATAACTTTTAATGCTAATCTAGGGTGGAAAACAATGGACAGATTTACCGCTTTACTGAAAAAAAATAAGGAAGGAAAATGGGAAATAGATTCGTATTATTATGATCCTAATTCTACTTGGTAAATTATCCTGCTCTACGAGGTTTGCTGGCAAAGTCTCACGGCTTTGTACTCCAAACGAACAAAATCAAATTGGACAACCTTGTAATTAATATAAATTATGAAAAATATTTCGCTCTTTTTATTAGGTATTTTGTTGTTTTCGTGTTCGACCAAAAAAATTGAAAAGAAGAACATGGTGTCTATCCCACAAGAAAAATTAAATACAGTTCTTGACATATTGTCTGAAGAAGAAGGCAATATTGTAAATGATTTTTTACAAGTTGAATTAGCATCAGATAGTTACAAAAGTTATAAAAATCTTGAAATGGTTTTACTTGAGGAAGCAAAAAATAGAATTTGGACTCTTGACGCTTATGAATTGGCATATAAAGAATGGCATAGATACAATATTGCAACTCAAGATGACAATGAAAGACTTGGTTGGATTCTTGATAGTATTCAAATAAAGGAATTTAAGGAAAAATACAAATATGAAAAGGAATATCATTGGAAAAATACTGACGTAAAAAACTATAACGTTACTATTATGAAAAATGAAGCTTTAAGAAATAATACCAGAACAGGAACAAATATTGATATGCCAGAAAAACTAATCTTATTTATTACTAGACCAATAATAATTGACAAAAACAATGCTTTTATAAGTTTTAATTCAAGTAGTGGTCGATTTGGAAACACAATTAATCGTCTTACGGTGCTTATGAAAAAAACTAACGAAAAATGGAAAATGGGACCAGGATATTGGGATGGTATGATTGATTAAAAAATATGATGACACTCTCCCAGCAAGTTTATGACGATTTAGCTTGGGGGGATTATATGGAACTCCTACTGGTACATAAATGTTTTACAGGACATTCTCTACATTTGGGAGTTCGGTATCTCTTGAACTCATAACTGTCTCTGTCCGTGGTTTTCTTGTGCCAGTGGCCAGTGGTTTTAAGTGTTTCGCCCTGTGGACAAGTATAAGTATCGGTGGTTTGATTGTATTGGAACTTAGAAACAAAATAATCCTTGGTTGTCCCGTTTTCCTTATTTTTTCCTTGTTCTGGCTGCGCTACAATTGTAATGATCTTGGCTTGTTTGCAAATTTCTATTTGTTTGCCATTATGATAGCCTTTATCCACCAAGGCCGTGTAAGTTTCTATCTCTAAATTCTCCTTGGCTTCGATAGCAATGCCCGACAAGGCGTTGCGGTCGTTGCGGTTGATAGTGTGCGTGGCTACCACGAGATTGTGTTTGGCATCCACTGCAGCTTGGATGTTAAATGAAATTTCAACCACTTGCCCTTGCACTAATAATGCTCTGGAGTCACTATCGGTAATGCTTATTTGAGGCTCGCCGCTTGCTTTTAGCTTTTCTTCCAGCAACTCATAACGAAGTTTGTTTTGCTTTAGGCGTTCGATTTTTTGCTGGATATTTTTGATTTTAGGTTGATTTTCTTTTGCATCATTTTCCTCCAAAGCATCCAAGTATTCTTGGGTTTTGGTTTCAATATATTCTAAGTGTTGGTCTATTTTCTTTTGATTAAAATTGGCTTTCTTACTATTGTGCGCCCGGCTTTTAGTTCCATCAATAGCAATGGTTTCACAACCTATTAAATCGGCATCTTTCAGAAAGCTAACAAAGAGTTTGAATAAGCCCTTCAATGCTACAGGATTGTTCTTTCTAAAGTCAGAAATACTGTGGTAATTAGGACGAATGTCTTCCAATAGCCATTGCATTTCTATATTTCTAAAACATTCTTTTTCTAATTTTCGAGAGCTTCTTATTCCGTTGAGATAACCGTATAAATAGATTTTCAAAAACACTTGGCTGTTATAACTCGGACGACCTTCTTTTTTGAGGGTTGGAAATGAAAAACCAAGCTTAGATAAATCTATAAACGATACAAAAGCATCTATAAAACGAACCTGGTTGTCGGGACTTATGGCGTCTTCTAAACTCGAAATACGCATCTGATGGCGGGAAATTCCTAGGATATGTTGCATTCTTAAAAATACGAAAAATCCTGCTTTAGTACAACTTTTTTGTTATATTTGGTAAAATAAAAACGGAGGTTTTTTCACAGACTGACGTTGGCAGTAATTCACACCAAGCATCGTAATTTATAAAAGAGGGTTTCTTACTATAAACCATAAAAAATTTATTTTTTTGGCAGTAGTTAGCAATAAATTGTAACAAAAGGTATAAATTAATTACTTTCTAAATTATTAAATCTCAACTACCTATGAAAATAAAATTTCTCTACTTTCCCATTGTCTTATTGTTGTTCAATTCATTCAAGCAAGAAACTCCTAAAGTATCCTCTTTGGTCAATTATCAAGGCGATGAAACCTATTCTGTTATATTTGGCAGTACGACTGTAGGACATCTTAAAACTCATACCGTAGGCGATACTATTCAAATTGATTATGATTATAAAAACAATGGTAGAGGACCTACCATAAAGGAAACAATCGTTTTAAATAGAGATGGTTTTCCGGTTCAATGGGATATTACAGGGAACACGACGTTTGGCAATAGCGTGGATGAACATTATACATTGAAAGGAACCGTTGCCTCATGGACTGATGCTACCGGTAGTGACAGCGCTAAGGTAGATAATGTTTTGTGGTATGTAAATCAATCTGGAAGTCCTTATTCGGCAATTCTTACGGCCCGTAGCCTTTTAAAATCACCCGATTATTCAGCAGATGTGCTTCCGGCAGGAAGACTGAAACTTACAGAGATGGGAAAAATCAGCATTACTGTTGATTCTATTACTCTCAACCTTACCACTTATGCAACATCTGGAGCCGATTTAAATCCTTCCTATATTATTGCCGACAGTAATCAACGTTTGTTTGCTGTGATTAGCCCTCGGTCTGTTACTGTACGTAAGGGATTTGAAGCAAAAGAAAAAGAACTTAGAGCTTATGCTGAAAAATATTCTACTGAACGATTTGAATCGTTACAAAAGAAATATGCCCACAACTATGGAAAAAAGGTACGCATTGTTAATGTGAAAATTTTCGACCCCAAAACTTTAGCGCTCACTCCGCTTTCATCGGTGTTGGTAGATGGCGAGCGTATCGTAAGTATTGATGTCCCTAACACCAGAGTTAAAAATGAAGTAATCATCGATGGGGCAGGCGGTACCCTGGTAGCCGGGATGTATGAAATGCATGCCCATACTGGAGATGAAGGTGCCTTGTTGAATGTATTGGCCGGAGTTACTTCCTTCCGGGATATGGGAAATGACAATGAAGTATTGGACGATTTAGTTAAAAAGATTAATTCAGGCGTTTTGGCCGGACCAAGAGTTCATCGATTGGGATTTATAGAAGGAAAAAGTAAATACAGTGCAAATAATGGAATTCTAGTTTCAAGTGAAGAAGAAGCCCTGGCTGCCGTAGATACTTATCACAATAAAGGTTATTATGGGATAAAACTATACAATTCCATGAATGGAGATTGGGCACTAGCCATAGTAAAAAGAGCTCATGGGTATGGAATGTTTGTATGCGGTCATGTACCCGCATTTTCCAACGCCAATGCCATGTTACGAGCGGGTTTTAACGAAATGACCCATATCAATCAAACGATGTTGGGTTGGGTGCTAGAACCGGGGGAAGATACGCGTACCCTACTTCGTCTTACGGCACTAAAAAGATTTCCAACACTGGATCTTAATAGTCCCGAGGTGCAGGAAACCTTAAATTTATTTATTAAGAATAAAACTGCTATCGATCCCACATTAGCCATCCATGAAGTCTTAATGAAAGCTAGAAATGGTGAAGTTAGGGAAGGAACAAAAGATTATATAACTCATATGCCACCCAACACCCAACGTGGATTTAAGATAGCATTGTCAGATATCGCTACTCCTGAAGACGACCAATCTTATAAGAAGGGTTTTGACAAAATTGTGGAGACTTTGAAGTTGATGAAGAATAAAGGAATCTTTATTGTGCCAGGAACCGATTTGGGTGGTGCATTCTTTTATCACCGTGAATTGGAACTCTACCAACAATTGGGTTACACATCTGCTGAGCTAGTGAAGCTGGCTACCTATGATATGGCTCAATATTTAGGGGATGAGAATCTTGGAAGTATTGGACCCGGTAAACTAGCCGATTTCTTCTTAATTCCCGGAAATCCGGTAGAAGACATCAAAGCCATCAAAACAATTTCAATGGTATCTCGCGGTGGTACTTTTTACTATCCAAGTGAAGTTTATCCTTCTTTTGGTATTAAACCTTTCACGGCAAAGCCGGTAGTGAAAGAATAAAAAATTATCAAATACATTATTGAGCCTACTAATAACGATACTACTAATTAGTTTAATTGTTATTGTGTAAATATAGCGTGCTACAACACCATATAAAATTAATTGCTAGTGCAGGCCTAATTACAAAAATCCTAGCGGATTTTCTATTCGGTTCATATTTGCTAAATTAGGTGTTTAAACACGCAACTAATCTTATACAAACACGTTGGCAGTAATAATAAAACCGAACTGGATGAAAAGACTAATTTGGATATTAGCATTTATTTTAATTGGCTGTTCATCAAAAGAAAATGAAGTCAAAAACATAGAATTTATGGCTTATAGTTGGAACGTGGAAACACCAATAAATAAAGTCCAACCTAAATTCAAAACACAATGCGAAATCTATCCCCAACTGGCACTCGTTTGTCCACATTCTCTGGTGCTCGTTTGCAACGAGTACCTACTTAAATTGAAAGACAAATTATAGCGTTTGCAACGCGGATCGCTTAAACAGGAGTGTCTTTAAACAAGTAGCTACTATTTTATATTAGAGTTACTAAAATCAATATATTTGAAAAGAAATGTCTGAGAAATACAAAGTCATTGATAGTACAGTGCCTACTTTTATTACTATAACAATTGTAGATTGGGTAGATTTATTTGTACGACCTAATTATTGTACTATTTTAGATGAATCCTTAAATTATTGTATTAAGGAAAAAGGATTGAGTGTGCATGCTTATGTATATATGACTAGTCACATTCATTTAATTGTAACAGCATTTGATGGTGAATTGCAAGATGTTATTCGGGATTTTAAAAAATTCACTTCAAAAAAACTGATAGAAGCGATTAAAGAACATC
Organism: Flavobacterium melibiosi; assembly: GCF_048158545.1. NCBI lineage: Bacteria > Pseudomonadati > Bacteroidota > Flavobacteriia > Flavobacteriales > Flavobacteriaceae > Flavobacterium > Flavobacterium melibiosi. Next base: position 152,909 of record NZ_JBLNKU010000004.1, read on the forward strand.
CTGAGAGCAGGCGAGAATGGCTGTTACGGAAATTTAGTTTTGAAGCTCAAAAATCAGGAAGGGCTAAAAATTATAAAGTATGGCAAGATGGTTTTCATCCTGTTATATTGGATACTTTAGAAAAAATAGAGCAGCGTGTAAACTACATACATTATAATCCGGTTGAAGCCGAAATCGTTTTTCATGAAAGAGATTATGTAAACAGTAGCTATAGGAATTATGAAGAAGACAATACTGTTTTTTGTAATGTAAATGCCGAACCTTTATGGTAATCTGTTTATAATAGCCGCGTTGCAAACGCTTTATTTTGTTCATACTAGTAAGTAGGTACTCGTTGCAAACGAGCACCAGCAGAGATACGACAACCCAAGACCAGACAATATAAATGAATGACAGACATGAATTCAGCGACTTTCCCAATTTTGACAACTGAAAGATTAACTCTCAGACAATTATCAATTGACGACCAGCAAGATGTTTTAGCTTTGCGTTCTGACCCAAAAATTAACAAGTTCCTTAACAGACAACTATGCAAGACAAACGAAGATGCAATAAATTTTATCAACAAGGTTAATTATAACATTGAAAAAAGCGATACTTATTATTGGGCGATTACCTTGACAGACACAAAAACACTTTTAGGGACAATTTGCTTATTTGACTTTTCAAGCGAAAATAATAGTTGTGAAATTGGGTATGAATTAATGACTAAATTTCAAGGACAAGGAATAATGAAAGAAGCGGCTCAAGTAGTAATTGACTACGTGTTTCATACTTTAAAGTTTAAAAAAATACTCGCCTTTACACATTATGCGAATCAGAATTCAACCAATCTTCTGTTAAAATTCAATTTTGTAAAATCATTAGAAACGGACAAAGAAAATCCTAACTTAAATGTTTTCACTTTGGCACAATAACGTTGACAGCAAGAAAAAAACCTACTTAAATTAAGAGACAAATTATAGCGTTTGCAACGCGGATCGCTAAAATAGAGCTACTCATTGTATTGCGATACCCTGCACTCAGCCATTTGGAATAAGAAATAAAAACAACAACTTAAAAAATTATAATTATGGCACTTATCAATCCTTACATTAACTTCAACGGAAATGCCGAAGAAGCATTCAATTTTTACAAATCAGTATTTGGTGGAGAATTCGCAAAGATTATGCGTTTCAAAGATATATCATCCCGAAACTTCGGGACTGAATATCCAGTAGCAGAAAATGATGCGAATAAAATAATGCACATTGCTTTACCTATTGGCAAAAATATTTTAATGGCCAATGACGTTCCAGAAAGTATGGGTAAAGTAAATGAAAATGAAAACAGATCTAAAATATCTATTAGCGCAGAAAGTCGTGAAGAAGCTGACAAGTTATTTAGCGGACTTTCAGTAGGCGGAAATATTGAAGTGCCTATTAGTGACAGTCCTTGGGGTTCCTATTTTGGGATGTTTAGAGACAAATTCGGTATTGAATGGATGGTGGATTTTGACCCAAAATATAATGGAAAAATATAATCAGAAAAAAACGAATGCCTAACAGTGAATCGCTAAAACCGGAGTATTTCAGGACTAGACAAGAATAAAAATAAAAAGGACCTTTAGAAATTTCTAAAGGTCCTTTTTTATAAAAATTATTTTCTTAAAAACCGTAATTAACCCCTAAACCAAATACTTCTCTCACCTGAACGGCTTGAATCGAATTGTCATCGTAAATTGCTTGTACGGCTATATTTGCTGACAAGTATTTATTGATTTTCAGGAGCACATTCATTTGGTAATCTACATCAACGTTTTGTGGATTTTCTAAATAATTAGAATATAAATTTAGCCTGTTCTCAATAGAAACATTTGTCATTAAATTTATTTTATAGTAACCCGAAATACTGGCTCCAAATTCAAATCTTGAAGTGTCTCCTTGTAAAACACCGAAAGAAGGTCCAAATTCAGTAAAATGACCGTGGACCAAAATTAGTTTTGCAGTCGCCGGAGAAAAATTGACACTTAAATTATTGCTTTTTTTCCACCACATTCCAGGTCCAAATTGAAAATAGGCCGGAGAAAAGAAATGCGAAAGTCTAACGTCATTTTTATCATAACCAGCGTCCATCTGTGTTTTGAAATTGAAAAATATAGAGTAGTACCATTCCCCTTTTGCTTTCTTGCCCCAAAGGGAGTTCAGTTCCAAACGATCATCGGTCTTGGCTATTTTTTCATCTCCTTTTATTTTGGTTAAACCATACGCTGCAATGAATTTATTGTCCCAAACTACATCCCCTTTTTTATAATTGAAATCGTAATTAAGTCCAAAATTCCCAGCAATGTTTGAAGTTCCTCCGCCCAGCCACTGTTTGTTGTAAGCAGATTGGTTAAAAAGTAAAGAAATATTCCCTTTTTTTGTCCAAAGTTTTATCGTGTCTGTTACGGTTTCTTCTTGCGCATTAATAGAAATTACTAACAAAAATAACACTAAAGAAAACACTGTTTTTTTCATGACCTTATATTTTAAATTTTAGTTTTAAACTATAAAATAAACGTATACTACTCTTTTTTATGTGCTTTGTATAATGGAACGGCAGAACATGCTTCGCCATACATAATACTTCGTGCAAAAGGCTGTAGGTAATGCGCTGCTAATACATAAGCCCGCATTGGAACCGGTTTTCTGGAGCAACCTTTAATAATAATGGGCTTATTTTTATAAACGGAATAGTCAATTTTAGGCAACAATTCTTCATAAAGAGAAGCGTCTAAATCTTCTAAAGTTCCGTTGATGATTTTCTTTGCAAATGGTGCTAATTGAATCGCAACCAAAATCGAAGCCCAAGCAGGAACAATCGCATCGGTACTGCAGTTAATAGCGACATATTGATCTTGATATTGTGACCAATCGTGATTTTTCAGCTGCTCTCTAAAGTCTTTTTCTTTCAATAAAAAACCTTCCAAAAGCCATTGTGAAATATCTATTTGCGCACGAATCCCTTTTGGATAATAATCTTCGAGATCGAAAACTTCCAAAACACTATTCGCAACTTTATTTATTATTTCTTCCATTTTTTAAATATTCAGTGTTCAGTGTTCCGTTTTTTAGTGTTCAGGTACTAACTGAATACTAAAAAACTGACCACTGAACACTTTTTGCTAAAGCATTCCCAATTCTAATTTAGCTTCTTCACTCATTAAATCTTTGCTCCAAGGCGGATCAAAAGTGATTTCTACTTCAGCATCTTTTACATTGGTAATCGATTTTACTTTTTCTTCCACTTCTCTTGGTAAGCTTTCTGCAACAGGACAGTTTGGAGAGGTAAGTGTCATTAGGATTTTCACTTCATAATCCGTATTGACCATTACGTCATAAATTAGTCCTAATTCGTAAATGTCTACAGGAATCTCCGGATCGTAAATAGTCTTTAATATTTTTACGATTGATTCTCCTAATTCGGCAGTGTCTATAATTGTTTCTTCCATTATTTTTAGTTTAAAGTTTAAGGTTTAAAGTTGCGAAATGCACTTCAGAATTCGTTAATCATCATTCAATATTCAATAAATACATCTTGAAAAAGAGCTCTTATATTTTCTTAAATAACTTATATGCTTTAAAAAAATCTAAAAGGTTTAAATCAATTCTGCCTGTTGAATGCCTAAGCATACATTTTAATATTTTTTTAAACCATATAAGAAATATAAGTTCATTAAAGGTTTTTTATTCTTCCTCTAATCTTCTGTATAATTCGTTAACGTAGGTTTTTTGTCCTTCACTGTAAATATTTACAACATTATAATTTATCATTAATCCAATTGGCGCTTCCAAAAGATTCATATAAGACATTAATTTTGCAACGTGAATTGGTAAAACCTTGTCATTGGCTTTAATTTCCAATACCAAACATTTTTCAATAAATAAATCACATCTTAAATCAGATTCTAATTCTAAACCTTTGTATTCAATTGGAATTGTTAATTCAGATTGAAAATTAATTCCTCTCAAAGATAATTCCTTAATCATACATTTATGATAAATACTTTCTAAAAGTCCAGGCCCTAAATGTTTATGCACTTCTATTGCAGCTCCATTAACTCGGTAAACTAAATCTTTCAAGTATTTTTTTGTAACCATATGTAAAATTAATTTTAAAAAGCAACAAAAATTTATTTGAGATTATGTCAGGCACTTATAAATAGTATAAACTTTTTAAGTTACTTACTGTCTTCTTAAATGACCTTAAATAACTTATATGTTTAAAAAAAATCTAAAAGGTTTCTAATCAATTTTGCGTGTTGAATGCCAAAGCATACATTTTAATATTTTTTATCATGGATACTAATCCATTGGCGCGAGTTGGCGATAAATGCTCTTTTAAACCTATTTCATCAATAAAATCCATGTCGGCGTCCAGAATATCAGAGGCTTTTTGATTCGAAAAAGTACGAATTAATATCGCAATAATTCCTTTTGTCAAAATGGCATCACTATCGGCAGTGAAAACAATTTTGCCATCGGTTTGTTCCCCTTGCAACCACACTTTAGACTGGCAGCCTTTGATCAGATTGTTTTCTGTTTTGAATTCTTCTTTTATCATAGGAAGTTTTTTTCCTAATTCGATGATGTATTCATAACGCTCCATCCAGTCGTCAAACATAGAAAACTCATCAACGATTTCTTCTTGTATGTCTTTAATTTTCATTATTCTTTTTTAGCAAATGAATTTATTTTATTTACGAATTTCTTAATTTGTTTCGGTGGAAAACCATGATCAAAACTAGTCGTTTCATAGGGTTTGTCTTTGTAGGTAATTTTCAAATGGGCAATGGCTGCACCGTCATAAAAACGTTTTTCAGTAGGTGCTTTTAATGTTGCTAAACTATCCAATTCCAGTGTTTTAAAACATTCTACTAGCTCTTTCCAGTCTGCATCCGATATTTTTTTAGGCGCAGGCTTGTCATAACCATCTCTGTCCTTAGAAATAGTAACCATCTGATTCTTCACAGTAATTTTTTGATAAAAACCTCTGGTATTGGCTTCATATTCAATTACAGCAGTTTCAATATCTTGTGCTTTGGCACTGTCGCAACTTTTTCCAAGAAAAATGGTCAGGAATAATAAAGATAGTATTTTCATATTTTTAAATTTTTAAGACAACATGAGTTGCGCTTTTTTAATAGCTTCAACCATAACATCAATTTCTCCTTTGGTATTATAAAAAGCAAATGAAGCTCTTATCGTTCCCGGAATACAAAAGAAAGTCATGATAGGTTGGGTGCAATGGTGACCGGTTCTTACAGCTATTCCTAATTTGTCAATTATCGTACCAATGTCGTACGGATGAATGCCTTCAATATTAAACGAAATTACAGAAGTTTTTTCTTTGGAAGTACCAAAAATTTTCAAACCTTCAATTTCCAATAAACGTGAAGTTGCGTGCTCCAACAATTCTTTTTCTTGTTGTTGAATGTTTTCAAAACCAACTTCATTCATATAATCAACCGCAGTTCCCAGAACAATTCCTCCGGCAATATTTGGTGTTCCGGCTTCAAATTTATGTGGTAATTCAGCATAAGTAGTTTTCTCGAAAGTCACTTCCTTAATCATTTCGCCACCACCTTGATAGGGCGGTAATTTATTCAACCACGCTTCTTTTCCGTATAAAATTCCGGTTCCTGTTGGACCACACATTTTATGTCCTGAAAAAGCATAAAAATCACAATCTAATTCCTGAACATCAGGTTTTAAATGAGGAACTGCCTGCGCTCCGTCAATCAAAATCGCCGCGCCAACTTCATGCGCTTTGTCAATCATGTATTTGATTGGATTTACAGTTCCAAGAGCATTCGAAATATGATTTACGGTAACGATTTTAGTTTTATCCGAAAGTAATGTGTCATATTCGGACATTATTAATTCGCCATCTTCATTCATTGGAATTACGCGCAAAGTCGCTCCCGTTTTCTCGCATAACATTTGCCAAGGCACAATATTGCTGTGGTGTTCCAATGCCGAAACTAAAACTTCATCGCCTGGTTTCAAAATAGAAGCAAATCCATTGGCAACTAAATTAATTCCATGCGTTGTTCCCGAAGTGAAAAGCACTTCATGAGCAAATTTTGCATTGATATGATTTTGAAGTTTACCACGTGAAATCTCATAAGCATCGGTTGCCAGTTGGCTCAATGTATGAACGCCACGGTGAATATTAGCGTTAATTTCCTGATAATATTTTGAAATTGCATCAATCACAACTTGTGGTTTTTGCGAAGTGGCTCCGTTGTCGAAATAAACCAATGGTTTTCCGTTTACCTTTTGTGAAAGAATAGGGAAGTCGGATCTAATTTTATTGATATCTAACATTTAATCTGCTTGTTTTTATTGTTTTTTATTGGTCAGATAGAACGCCAATAAGCAACATTTTTTTAGATAACCCAATTTGTTATTGGGGTTTCATTATTTAGAATTTTTCTAAATACAAAAGTAATGAAATTGAAATTAATTTTCGGCAAACACTTGTTAATAATAATCAATGTGGTAACAGTTCAAAAAATGTATGCTTCTTTTTTATTAAATTGCTTCAAATTAATTCTCTATGAAAAAATTTTTCAGATTATTTGGTTTCGTTTCTCTTATTGGTGTTTCTTATTTTGGCTTCACCACTTATCCAAAACTGGATTTAATTTCTGGCTTTTCAGCCAAAAGTATCGCTTCGGGACATTTTATTGATAATCGTTCGCAGGAAATGATTGAGAAAGGCGACAATGATATCGACATGATTGATTTGGCCAAAAACAAAATTGAAGAAGCCGGAAAGTTTGCTGCTGCTTCAGTTTATGGTTTGAAAGAACGAAAAGCAATTTACCGCGAAGGTTTGGGCGCGACTTTAATCAACGATGATTTCGATGTCACAAAACCGTATGAAGTTCCAAAAAGAAAAAAATTGAATAACAATTTGTCTTTTCCGTATGGAAATATGGAACCAAAAGATACCGTTTTTAGTACCATTGATTATACTAAATTGAATGCGGCTGTCGCTAATGCTTTTGATACAAAGAACGACTCGAGCCTAAAAGGCGAACAGGCGAAGCAAATCAAAAAAAGAACCCGCTCCGTTTTAGTGATTTATAAAGACAAAATCATTGCCGAAAAATATGACTCGGGTTTTGATAAAAACAGTAAACTATTAGGGTGGTCCATGACTAAAAGTATTACTAGCACCATGTTTGGAATTTTGGAGAAACAAAGAAATTTTGATATTGATGATCCTGCTCCAATTCCGGAATGGGCAAATGACAAACGGAAATTGATTACAACAAGCGATTTGCTTCACATGAATTCCGGTTTACAATGGGTAGAGGATTACCAGACTATTTGTGATGCTACTAAAATGCTTTTTCAGGCCGAAGATATGACTCGGGTGCAACTAGAGAAACCGGCGGAAATTAAACCCAATATGCGGTGGAATTATTCTTCGGGAACTACTAATTTACTTTCCGGGATTTTGCGGAAGCAGTTCAAAACGCATCAGGAGTATTTGGATTTTTGGTATTCCGCACTAATTGACAAAATAGGAATGAACTCGATGGTCGTAGAAACGGATATGGCGGGAAATTATGTAGGTTCGTCTTACGGTTGGGCAACAACACGCGATTGGTCAAAATTTGGGTTGTTGTATTTGCACAAAGGCAACTGGAACGGAGAACAGATTTTCAACGAAAGTTGGGCGAAATACACTGCAACTCCTACGAATACTTCCAACGGAAGATATGGCGGACATTTTTGGCTCAATGCAGGCGGACATTTTCCCGATGTTCCAAGAGATATGTATTACTGTAGCGGTTTTCAAGGACAAATGGTAGCGATTATTCCATCACTTGATTTAGTGATTGTAAGAATGGGTTTGAAAGAAGAATCTAATTTTGATTTTAACGGAATGTTGAAAGGGATTGTGGGGAGTTTGGAGAGATAATCGTATTAAAAAACCCTGTCAGAGTTTAAAACTCTGACAGGGTTGCTATGATAACTTGTAATTAGTATTAACTACAAATCAAATCCTAATTTCACGCCGAGTTTGTTGGCGATAATCGTGGTAATTCGTTTTTTAAGTTCCGGTATTTTGATGTTTTCGATAACTGCATTCGAGAATGCATACATCAATAACGCTTTTGCTTCTTTTTTAGGGATTCCACGTGCTTGCATGTAAAACATGGCTGTTTCATCCAATTGTCCAACCGTGCAACCGTGAGAACATTTTACATCATCAGCAAAAATTTCCAATTGTGGTTTTGCATTTATTGTTGCTTTGTCGCTCAATAATATGTTGTTGCTTTTTTGGAATGCATTCGTTTTTTGAGCGTCTTTCTCCACGTACACTTTTCCGTTGAAAACTCCTGTAGAACGATCGGAATAGATTCCTTTATAATCCTGGAAACTTTCGCAATTTGGAGTCGAATGCTTCACCAAAGTATAATGATCTACGTGTTGTTTTTCACCAATGATTGTAATCCCGTTTAAGGTGCTTGTCAATCGTTCCCCAAAGTGGTAAAAATTCAAGTTGTTTCTCGTTAAGTTTCCTCCAAAAGAGAAGGTGTGTACAGAAACGTGACTTTCTTTCTGTTGAGAAACAAACGTATTATCGATTAAATTCGCTTCAAGCGCATCGTTTTGAATTTTGTAATAATCTACGATAGCACGTTTTTGGGCAAAAATCTCGGTAACGGAATTCGTTAACACTGGATTTTCGGTTAAACTTTGGTGGCGTTCGATAATTTGAACATGTGAATTTTCACCCACAATCACTAAGTTTCTCGGCTGAACCAAAAGCGCCGCTTCGTTGCCTGTTGAGAAATACATAATCTCAATAGGCTTGTCAGCCACTTTGCTTTTTGGAATATGGATATACGCTCCTTCATTGGCAAAAGCCGTATTCAAAGAAGTCAAACTTTCATCTTTACTCGCTATTTTATTAAAAAAGGTGTCAATGATCATTTTGTATTTTGGTTTGTTCAGTGCCGATGACATCAAACAAACATCAATTCCGTCGTGTGTTGTTGACGATAAATGTGAACTGAAAATGCCATCAATAAACACTACTTTATAAGTGTCTATTTCGTGTAAAAAGTATTTTTTTACTTGGTTAAATTCAATTGCATTTTCTTTCTTTGGAAAAACGGTAAAGTCATTTTTTAAGATGGCATTTAGCGAAGTGTATTTCCAAGCTTCGTCTTTTTTGGTTGGGAAACCTTTATTTTCAAAGTTTTTTATGGCTGAAGTTCTCACATCATGAAGTTCGGAGTGAACATCGACACGCTCTTCGAAAGCCATAAAAGACGATAGTAATTTTTCTTTTAATTCCATTTTTGGTAGTTATAAGTTGGTAGTTGTAAGTTGGAGTTTTGCAAACTGCAAACTGTAAACTGCAAACTAATTTTACGCTTCTTGTTCTTGTTTAATCCAGTCGTATCCTTTTTCTTCCAGTTCGTGCGCTAATTCTTTTCCGCCGGATTTTACAATTTTTCCGTTGTATAGCACGTGAACAAAATCAGGAACGATATAGTCCAATAATCTTTGGTAGTGCGTAATAACTACGATTGCATTTTTGTCGCTTTTTAGTTTGTTGACACCATTAGCAACAATACGTAAGGCATCAATGTCAAGTCCAGAATCGGTTTCATCAAGAATAGCCAATTTTGGTTCCAACATTGCCATTTGGAAAATTTCGTTACGTTTTTTCTCCCCACCAGAAAAACCTTCGTTTAGAGAACGAGAAAGAAATTTTCTGTCAATTTCTAATAACTCTGATTTCTCACGAATCACTTTCAGCATTTCGTTAGAAGGCATTTCTTCCAGACCTTTCGCTTTACGAGTTTCGTTAATAGCTGTTCTGATGAAATTCGTTACTGAAACTCCCGGAATCTCCACTGGATATTGGAACGATAAGAATACGCCTTTGTGCGCTCTTTCTTCTGGTGCCAATTCAGAAAGGTCTTCTCCGTCTAAAGAGATTTCGCCTTCGGTTACTTCGTAGTTTTCGTTTCCTGCAATGATGGAAGCAAGTGTACTTTTTCCAGCACCGTTTGGTCCCATTATCGCGTGAATTTCTCCCGCTTTTACTTCAAGGTTAATCCCTTTTAATATTTCTTTGTCACCTATTGAGGCGTGTAAATTTTTTATTGATAACATTTGTTTCTTTGTTTATTCGTAATGACCTTTTAATGATAAAATGTCTAATATTTCAATTGTATTTTCTTCTGTGACTTTATATATGATGCGATGTTCTTGATTTATTCTTCTTGACCATTTTCCGGAAAGTTGGTATTTCAATTGTTCCGGTTTTCCTATTCCTTCAAAAGGATGTAGTTGAATGTCTTCGATTAAATCTGTAATTTTATTTAAAATATTTTTATTTCCGGATTTAATCCAAAAATCTAAATCCTTTTTCGCTTTAGGTGTAAATACTATTTGCATAAATCCTTTAGCTCATCAAGAGTCATTTTAATTCCTTTCCCCTCTTTTATACTTTGTTCTGCTTCCAAAATTTCTTTGACAAACTCGGGGTTATATGGCTTTTCAATTTTTTCAATAATTTCAAATCCAAGCGATTTTGCCAATGATTTTAACACTGGAAAATCTTTTTTCTTTACATTTTTTAAAATAATATCCATAGCTATTTAAATTTAAACCAATTTTATCCTACAGAACCTTCTAACGAAATTTCTAATAATTTTTGTGCTTCTACTGCAAATTCCATAGGTAACTTATTCAAAACCTCTTTACTGAATCCGTTTACGATTAAGGCAATAGCTTTTTCTGTTGGAATTCCACGTTGGTTGCAATAGAAAACTTGGTCTTCGCCAATTTTACTTGTCGTAGCCTCATGTTCTATTTTTGCCGATGGGTTTTTACTTTCGATATAAGGGAAAGTATGTGCTCCACAATTGTTCCCCATTAATAACGAGTCACATTGTGAAAAGTTTCGGGCATTATCCGCTCTAGCGCTAATTTGCACTAAACCACGGTAACTGTTTTGTGATCTTCCGGCAGAAATTCCTTTAGAAATGATAGTCGATTTAGTGTTTTTACCTAAATGGATCATTTTGGTTCCTGTATCGGCTTGTTGGAAATTATTGGTTACAGCAATCGAATAAAATTCTCCTGTTGAATTGTCTCCTTTTAAAATAACGGAAGGATATTTCCAAGTTATAGCTGAACCAGTTTCAACTTGAGTCCAAGAAATTTTTGCGTTTTTCTCGCAGATTCCTCTTTTGGTCACAAAATTGAAAACCCCACCTTTACCTTCTTTGTTTCCAGGATACCAGTTTTGTACGGTTGAATATTTTATTTCGGCATCGTCTAATGCGATTAATTCTACTACTGCAGCGTGCAATTGATTTTCATCACGACTTGGAGCAGTACAGCCTTCTAAGTAAGAAACATAACTGCCTTCGTCTGCAACTAATAATGTGCGCTCGAATTGTCCTGTTCCTGCCTGATTGATTCTAAAATATGTCGAAAGTTCCATTGGGCAACGAACGCCTTTTGGAATATAACAGAAAGAACCATCAGAGAAAACTGCCGAATTTAGCGCAGCATAAAAATTATCTTTTTGTGGCACAACCGTTCCTAAATATTTACGAACTAATTCTGGATGCTCTTTGATGGCTTCAGAAATACTCATAAAGATAATTCCTTTTTCTCCTAATGTTTTTTTGAATGTTGTCGCTACTGAAACCGAATCAACTACAATATCCATGGCTACATTATTCATCATTTTTTGCTCATCAACAGAGATACCTAACTTTTTATACATTTCTAAAAGTTCAGGATCTACATCGTCCAATGTTTTATTAGGATCTACCGCTTTTGGAGCAGAATAATAGGAAATGGCCTGAAAATCAGGTTTGGTATACTGTACATTAGCCCATTCTGGCTCTATCATTTGCTCCCAAGCACGAAAAGCCTCAAGACGCCAATCAGTCATCCATTGAGGTTCTCCTTTTTTGTGTGAAATAGCCCTAACGATATCTTCATTTAAACCAATAGGAAACGTTTCTGATTCTAATTCGGTATAAAATCCGTATTCGTATTCTTTGTTTTCGAGTTCGATTTTTAAGTCGTCTTCGGTATATTTTGACATATTTTTTTATTTAATGTTTTACAGAGAAAATGATTCTCCACATCCACAAGTTCTATTGGCATTTGGGTTGTTGAAAACAAATCCTTTACCATTTATTCCTCCTGAAAATTCTAATATTGTTCCGGCTAAGTATAGAAAAGATTTTTTTTCTACAGCGATAGTGATATCGTTGTCTACAAAAATTTTATCGTCGTCGCTTTTTGTTTTATCAAATTTTAAATCATAAGACAATCCAGAACATCCGCCGCTTTTTACACCAACTCTTACGTAGTCGATTGCAGCATCAAAACCATCATCTTTCATTAGATCGATGATTTTTTTTCTTGCAGTGTCAGAAACTTTTATCATAGCTTATATTGATTTTGTCTAAATTAAGGACAAAGATAGTGTATAAAAATCTTTTTCCATAATTGATACCATTTTTATAGCCAATGCAAAAATAGAAAAAACCTATTTGAAACGAGTAAAAGCGTTTGAATTCCTTAACTTTGGTTCCTCTCGAAAAAAAGAAAAAACATGAAATTATATCCTATAGAAACAGGCAATTTTAAACTGGATGGCGGTGCAATGTTTGGTGTGGTACCCAAAACTATTTGGAACAAAACAAATCCTGCCGATGAAAATAACCTGATTGATATTGCGGCACGCTGTTTATTGATTGAAGATGGCAACCGATTGATTTTGATTGATACCGGAATGGGAAACAAACAATCAGAGAAATTTTTTGGATATTATTCGCTCTGGGGAACGCATTCCATGGATAAATCCTTAGCTAAATTTGGTTTTCATCGTGATGATATTACCGATGTTTTTATGACGCATTTGCACTTTGACCATTGTGGTGGAAGCGTGCAATGGAATAAGGACAAAACGGGCTACGAACCGGCTTTTAAAAATGCAAAATTCTGGAGTAATGACAGCCATTGGGAATGGGCAACAAAACCTAATCCCAGAGAAAAAGCATCTTTTTTGTCTGAAAATATTTTGCCGATGCAGGAAAGCGGTCAGCTCAATTTCATCCAAAGACCGGAAGGAGATTTTCTTGAAAAATCGGAACTGGGTTTTGGTATTTTCTTTGCCGATGGACATACCGAAAAGCAAATGATTCCGTACATTCAATATCAGGATAAGACAATTATTTTTTGTGCTGATTTATTGGCAACAGCCGGACACGTTCCTATTCCGTATGTTATGGGATATGATACCAGACCTTTGTTAACCATGCCGGAAAAGGCGAAATTTCTAAATACTGCTGCTGAGAATAATCATTATTTGTTTTTGGAACACGATGCCCATAATGAAATTATAACGGTCGAAAAAACAGAAAAAGGTGTTCGGTTGAAAGAGCGATTTACGTGTGATGAGATTCTTTAAATACTCAAATTAAGATATTAAAAAATCACATTTTCAGATTAATGAAAATGTGGTTTTTAGTTTTAAAAATTTAGAGTTATTCTACCGCTATTTTTCGTGTAGTCGTTATTCCTTGGCTTTGTAAATTTACATAATAAATTCCTTTTGGCACACCAGTTAAATTGATGGTATTGTCATTAGAACCGGATGTAAAGCTTGTTGTTTTTATTAACTTCCCTAAAGCATCATAAACAGTTACTTTTTCAAGAATAACATTATTGATGTGCAATACGACTTTGGTTGGGTTTGGATAGATTGCAATTTTATCAAAAACAGAATTTTGGATGCCTAGAGTGCAGGTTGAAGAGTAGATAGCGGTAGCATCTTTAATTTTGCTCCAATTTTGATTTGAAAAAGCAACATTGTCAACTTTTATACACGAAAGGTTTTTATTGTTTATAAAACTGCAATATAAACCGGTTGCAGTTGTTTTACCAGTGGAAGTAGGTATGATAAAGTTCGTATTATTTCCGTTTTGTAAATTTAAAGTTGTTATCGGATTAAACTCAATAAACAATAGGTTTAGTTCTTTATTTTGTGAAATATCCAATGTAGTTAATTGGTTTGCTATACAGTTTAAAGTTTTTAAAAATTTGTTTTGGCTAAGGTCTAAAGCTGTTAATTCCATATTATAACAATATAACCCTTCAAGGATAGTGTTTGTTGATAGATCAAATGTGGAAATTTTATTAAAACCACAATCTAAAGTCAATAACTCGGTTTGGTTTTTTAAGTCTAAAGAAGTTAAATTATTGTCGTGACAATATAGACTTTGTAAAGCAATGTTTGCGGATACATCTAAATTTGATAATTGGTTATTTCCTATTCCTAAATGAAATAATTTAGTGTTTTGAGATAAATCAATTGAAGAGATTTGATTATTGGAACATTCAAAATTTACTAGTTCGGTGTTTTTTGTAATATCCAAACTTGATAAATGGTTGTCATATAATGCTAATTTGGTTAATAGTTTGTTATTGCTAAGATCAATAGTTTGTATATTATTGCTATTACAATCTAGATAGGTCAATGCAACAAAATCTTTAATCCCCGTCATGTCCGTAATATTACTATTAGAAAGATCTAAATAAGTCAGCGAAGCAATGCTTGAAGTTGGCAGTTTTCCATCAGCAAATCCTGAGTCTATGCCAAGTGCAATTAATTTGTTTTCAAAATTAACATCAGACATAAGTGTATAAGGAGTACAGTCTGTATTATAACTAGCTGAAGTGTCTTTAAATTTAATCCAATAGGTATCGGAATAGGCTTTGTCATCGACCTGAATACAGCTTAAGTTTGGATTGTTTATCAAAGATAAGTTGTAACCGGCAAAATCCAACATCACATTCTTTCCGCTTTTTAAATTAAGGTTTATTAATTTGTTGTTTGAACAAAATAAGCTTGTCAAAGTAACATTTTTCGAAAAATCTAAGCTTGTTAATTGGTTTGTATGACAATATATTTGGGTTAAAGCAACATTTTTCGAAACATCTAAGCTTGTTAATTGATTTGAAGTACAAAATAAATAGTTTAAAGCAATATTTTTCGAAACATCTAAATTTGTTAATTTATTTGAGTCACAATAAAATTGTTTTAAAGCAACATTTTTGGAAACATCTAGTGTTGATAATTGATTCTCTGAACAATCTAGCGTTGTTAAAGAAATATTTTTTAAAACATCAAGGGTTGTTAATTGATTTTTGCTACAATTTAAAAAAGTCAGAGCTACATTTTTAGAAACATCTAAACTGTCAATTTTATTTTCGCTACAACTTAAACTTGTTAGGGCAACGTTTTTCGAAATATTTAAACTGGTTAATCCATTTCCACCACATTCTAATCTTGTTAAAGAAGTATGACCAGTAATATCGAGGCTCACTAATCTATTGAAACCGCATCTTAAATTAGTTAAAGCTTTATTTTTAGAGATATCTAAACGGGTTAAATAATTCCCAGTGCAATCTAATGTTTTTAAAGATACAAAATCTTGAATGCCAGTAAAATCAGTAATTGAATTGGAGGAGGCTTGGAAAGAAGTCAACGAAGATATATTGGAAGTCAACACTTTTCCATCTGGAGTGCCAGAGTCAATTTTTAAGTAAATTAATCTTTTCTCAAAATTCACATCAGGAATTAATGTATAGCCTGTAGGAACTTGTGTGATAATCACATCGACAGTTGTTCTTGCGCTTTCACATCCATTAATTGTTTGAGAAACATAATATTTAGCTGTTTGTAGTACAGTCGATAAAGCCAAAGGGGTTCCTCCTGTGGTATTACTATACCATTTAATATTAAGTCCGGTAACTTGCAAGTTAGCAACTGTAGCAGTGTTGAAAGTCTGTTCAACAGCAGTTGGAGGAGGCGTTTCATTTACAGTAACATTCACAACATTCGAGCGAACTATCATGGTGCTATCATTTACATTGGTGGCCTTTAGTGAGTAATTTCCACTTAAAACTGCTGTATAGTTTGCAGAAGTTTGATTCGGCATTATAACCCCATCTCTCATCCATGCATAGTCATAAGGCCCCGAAGGAGATATTATACTTGTTAACTGAACACTGCCTCCTGTACAAAAAGTTGTAGGGGTGTTTGTAGAAATTGTTGCAGTAACTGTAGCTGAATTGAATAAACCGGTTATCTCGTCCTGAGTCAGCACACGATTCCAAATCCCGATGTCGTCTATTGTTCCTTCGAAATAGTTATCTAATTTATTTCTTCCAATTCTAAAAAGATTGCCAAAACCATTTGTATATAAATCGGCAGAACCACCCATCTTATATACGTTATTTATATATAATGAATATGTGTTGCTGGCATCATCAAAGGTCAATGCGAAAAATGTCCAATTATTATTAAAATAATTTTCCTGGGATGAAAAAGTTTTAGAATCAAACTGTATATCTAAATACCCTTTACGATATAAACTAATTTTAAACCAATAATTTGGGTCAGATATATTTCCATAATTTAAAAGGCAAAAATCAGATTCTTGAGATATACTAGGGGAGTCAGCTTTGAACCATCCTGTAATTGTCCGTGATCCGCCTTTAAGAGGGTAGTTAATTACATTTGCCTCAATGTTACTACTTGTGCCATTGAAAGAGTAAGCACAATTATTAATTCCGAATCTATCAGATGTTAGAGCAACATCTGTGACAGTTCCATTACATCCATTTCCGCTAACATCATTTGCATTGCCAGTAAAAGGATAATAAGCAAGCAAACCATTTGTAGGAACATTTGGGTTTTGAGCGTAAGATGATATATTTATTAAAAATAGCAAAAGGAGTAGTTTTATTTTCATAAATAAAGATGTAGTTTTTTTATTACACAATATTACGATTAATATTACTTTTTTAATGATTTATAGGTGTAATAATTTATTCTGATTTTTAAAATTAATTGTATTTGTCAATTGGTTGCCAGAGATTTTAGTAATACAAGGTTATGGTATTAGTGTCGCATATTATGAATTACGATACGCTGCCTCGGTTAATTTTAAATGAAAAAGAAAAATTCATCAATGCGACAGATGATAATTATTATTATTTGTTTTTGGAACACGATGCGCATAATGAAATAATAACCGTACAAAAAAATCGAAAAGGTGTTCGATTGAAGGAGGTTTTTACTTGTGAGCAAATATTAAAATAGTGTTAATCCTAAATATTTTTGTAACAAAATAATTTATTTTAGACAAATATTTAAAACTTAATATAACAATTAATGAATAGTATCAAACCAATTTATCTATCTGCTTTTGCCATTTTAGCTCTGGCAGGATGCGGCGCTTCAAAACAAGTTTCAAATACTTCGGCGTTAGTTGCCGTAAGCGCACCGTTAAATATTAAAAAAAATGCACCAATAAATGAAAGTGATTTAAAACGCTGGAGTCATTTAGATATAGTAAAAGACACTATTCCTGGAATGAGTGTTGATAAAGCGTATTCCGAATTATTGAAAGGTAAAAAAGGGGTGACTGTAATTGTTGGGATTGTAGATTCTGGAGTGGATATCGAACATGAAGATTTAAAATCGGTTGTTTGGACCAATAAAAAAGAAATAGCAGGAAATGGAATTGATGATGATAAAAATGGATATGTTGATGATATTCACGGTTGGAATTTCTTAGGAGATATTACCAAGGAACATTATGAATATGAGCGAATTATAAAAAATAAAAACCTTGTAGACGAAAAAACGTATCAAGACGCTAAAGTTATAAGTGATAAAAAGATAGCTGATGCAGTAGCTGGAAAAATGCGTTCGGAACAAATGTTACTAACGCTCAATGAGAGTGATGCAATTCTAGTGAGACATTTTGGAAAATCGATTTATACGATTGAAGAGGTGAAAGCACTTGTTTTACAAGAACCGGAAATTCAAAAGAGTAAGGCCGCTATGGAACAAATGTTTTCTTATGGTATGCCTATTGCAGATTTGAAAGTAGCTGTTAAAAAACAACTTAATGGTTTTACTACAGCTTTAAGTGGAGAAAATTTAAAAACCGATTACAGAAAAATTGTTGGGGATAATCCGGAAGATATAACAGATGCCAAATACGGAAACAACAATGTTATGGGCCCGGACAAGGATGGAATTCTTCATGGAACTCACGTTGCCGGAATTGTTGCTCAAACTAGAAACAACACAAAAGGTGGTGACGGTGTGGCAAACAATGTTGAAATTCTAACGGTTCGCGCCGTACCAGACGGTGATGAATATGATAAAGATATTGCACTTGGAATTCGTTATGCAGTGGATAATGGTGCTAAAGTAATCAACGGAAGTTTTGGAAAAAGCTTTTCACCACACAAACAATGGGTTTATGACGCGATTAAATATGCAGAGCAAAAAGACGTGTTGATTGTTCATGCAGCTGGAAATGATGCTAAAGACATTGATTTTGCAGAGAATTTTCCTAACGATTCTGAAGATAAAGTAACAGAGTTTGCTGATAATTTAATCACAATTGGCGCTTTGAATTTTGAATACGGAAATAAAGTGGTAGCTCGTTTTTCTAATATTGGAAAAATTAATGTAGACGTTTTTGCTCCAGGAGTTAAAATTTATGCCACTACGCCAAATGATTCTTATAAATACTTACAAGGAACATCTATGGCTGCACCAAACGCTGCCGGAGTTGCTGCATTAATACGTTCGTATTATCCAAAATTATCTGCTCAACAGGTAAAACACATTTTGATGGATTCAGGAGTGGCGATTACAGCAGAGGTTATTGTTGCTGGAAAAAGTAATGACACTCGCTCTTTTACCACCTTATCTAAATCTGGAAAAATAGTGAATGCTTACAATGCTTTATTGATGGCTGAAAAAATGTCTAAAAAATAACAGTTCCAATTTATTTATAAATGGAGGGGCAAATTGTCCTTCCATTTATATTTTAACAGATATAAGAATTCATTATTTTAATTTTCGACCAAATCTTAACAGAGTGTTAATCCATTTATATTCTCTTGTAAAAAGACATAATTTAGGCCCCGCATTTAATTTTAAAAATTTATAAATGAACACTATTAAACCAATCTATTATTCTGCCGTTGCTTTTTTTGCATTAGTGGGATGTAGCGCTCAGAAACAAGTTCCCAAAAGTATTGCGCCTATTGCTGTAACGAGTCCATTAATTATTAAGAAAGTTGCTCCTATAAGCGATGCAGATTTACAACGTTGGAGTCATTTAGATTTAGTAAAAGATACGATTCCTGGAATGAGCGTTGATAAAGCGTATTCCGAATTATTAAAAAATAAAAAAGGAGCAAAAGTTATCGTGGGAATTGTAGATTCAGGAGTTGATATTGATCATGAAGATTTAAAATCAGTGATTTGGACCAATCCAAAAGAAATTGCCGGTAACGGAATTGATGATGATAAAAATGGGTTTGCTGATGATATGCACGGTTGGAATTTTCTTGGCGATTCAGGATTCGAAAATTTAGAGATGACCCGTATTCTGAAAAAAGCAGATGATGGATCAATAACCTATAAAAATGCTAAAGCAGCTTATGAAAAAAAGTACAACGAGGCTTTAGAAGGGAAACAACAAGTAGATTTTCTGTTAAATACTAATAAAATAATACAAACACACTTAAATAAAAGCGATTATTCGCTTGAAGAGCTGAATGCAATTGTTAGTACGGATGAAATTTTGAATAGAAGCAAAATGATTATGACTCGCGTTATTGGACAGTCAGGTCCTACATTTAGTGCTGGTATTGAAGAATACAGAAAGTATATTTACGACCAATTGAATTATAATTTGAACAAAGATTTTAATGGCAGAAAAGTTGTTGGTGATAATCCTGATGATATAACAGATACCAAATACGGAAACAATATTGTTTATGGACCGGATAAAGAAGAGGCATTGCATGGAACCCATGTTGCCGGAATTATTGCTCAAGTGAGAAATAACAATATTGGTGGTGATGGAGTTGCAAATAATGTCGAGATTATGGCTATAAGAGCCGTTCCTAATGGTGACGAATACGATAAAGATATTGCTTTGGCGATTCGCTATGCCGTTGATAATGGTGCTAAAGTAATCAACGGAAGTTTTGGAAAAAACTATTCGCCACACAAGCAATGGGTTTTTGATGCTATAAAATATGCTGAAAAGAAAGATGTTTTGTTTGTACACGCATCAGGAAATGAGGGGAATGATATTGATTTAGAAAAAAACATCAGTTTCCCAAATGATTCGGAAGACAACAAAATAGAGTTCGCAAATAATGTTCTTACTGTTGGAGCCTTGAATAATGCATATGGAGAGTCGGTAGTAGCGCCTTTTTCGAATTATGGAAAAATTAATGTTGACGTTTATGCTCCGGGAATGGAAATTTACGCATCAGTGCCAAATAATAAATACAAATACGAACAAGGAACATCGATGGCTTCACCAAATGCGGCTGGTGTTGCGGCATTGATTCGTTCGTATTATCCAAAATTATCGGCAGCACAAGTCAAACAAATTATGATGGACTCAGGAACACCGCTACCAGCAACGATAGAATTGGGAGAAACTCAAGATGAAAAATTAAATGCTGAGACTTCAAAATCAGGAAAAATGGTTAATGCTTACAATGCCTTGATTCTAGCTGAAATAATGTCAAAAAAATAAATTCAATAATTGTTAATCTAAAGGGAGAGCGCTTGTTCTTCCTTTTGTATTAAAGAAATATTGAAATCACCAAGATTCAAAAATATGAATCCATACAAATAATTACAATTCTATATTCCATTAAAAAACAAATTTTATCCTCGTATGAAAAAATTCCTTTTACTATCTTTTGTTGCACTTAATTTTGGGTCTCTATTTGCCCAAAGTTCCACTTATTGGCAACAACATGTCGATTACAAAATGGATGTTTCCATGGATGTGAAAACCTACCAATACAAAGGGAAACAAGAATTAGTTTACACCAATAATTCTCCGGATACTTTAAAGAAAGTGTATTACCATTTATTTAATAATGCCTTTCAGCCCGGAAGCGAGATGGATGCCAGAATCCAAAGTATCAAAGATCCAGACGGAAGAATGGTCACGAAAATAAAACTTGGTGATAAAGAAGTCAAAGAAAGCCGCATTAAAAATTTGAAACCAAATGAAATTGGGTATTTGCGAATTTCTAATTTTAAACAAGACGGAGTAGTTGCTAATGCAAAAGAGGTTGGAACTATTCTTGAAGTGATTTTGGCAAAGCCAATAGCACCAAATACTAAAACTACATTCACATTAGATTTTGATGGACAGGTTCCAATTCAGATTCGTCGTTCCGGAAGAAATAATGCCGAAGGTGTCGAATTATCGATGGCGCAATGGTATCCAAAAATTGCCGAATTCGATTTTGAAGGTTGGCATGCTGACCCGTACATCGCCAGAGAATTTCACGGTGTTTGGGGAAATTTTGACGTGAATATTACTATTGATAAAAATTATGTTTTAGGCGGTACCGGTTATTTGCAAAACAAAAACGAAATTGGTCACGGATATCAAGACCAAGGAGTTGTTGTGTCTGTTCCAAAGAAAACAAAAAACCTGACTTGGCGTTTTACAGCGCCAATGGTTCATGATTTTACTTGGGCTGCTGATAAGAATTACATTCACGATGTGGTGAAAGGACCTAATAATGTTGATTTGCATTTCTTGTATAAAAACAATCCAAAATATATTGAAAACTGGAAAAACCTACAACCTAAAACGGTTCAGTTGATGGAGATTTACAACAAAACGGTTGGAGATTATCCATACAAACAATATTCTGTGATTCAAGGTGGTGATGGCGGAATGGAATATGCCATGTGTACCTTGATTTTGGGTCAAGGCGATTTCGAAGGTTTGCTAGGGGTTACCGCTCACGAAATGGCACATTCTTGGTTTCAACATGTTTTGGCTTCCAATGAATCAAAACATGGATGGATGGACGAAGGATTCACTTCTTTCCTTGAAGATTTTGGACTGAATGAAATTGCAGATAAGAAAATGGAAAACCCATTTTCAGGGGCTTATAAAGGGTATTCCTCAATGGCGAATTCAGGAAAAGAATTGCCTCAAACCACACATGCGGATCGTTTTGATGAGAATAGAGTGTACAGCATCACTTCTTACAGTAAAGGAGAACTTTTCCTGACACAATTAATGTATTTGATAGGAAAGGAAAATTTAATGAAAACCTTGAAGAAATACTACCAGGATTTCAAATTCAAACATCCTACGCCAAATGATATCAAAAGAACTGCTGAACGTATTTCAGGAGCAAATTTAGATTGGTATTTGACCGATTGGACAGAAACTACAAATACTATTGATTATGGTATCAAGGATGTAAAGGAAAATGCTGATAAAACAACTGTTACTTTAGAAAGAATTGGAAGAATGCCAATGCCGATTGATCTGACTGTTGAATATAACGATGGAAGTAAAGAAAGTTTCTACATTCCGTTGCGCATGATGAGTTTTGAAAAAGAAAATCCGGATCCTTCATTAAAAAGAACGATTCTGAATGATTGGGCCTGGGCGTATCCAACTTTTGAATTTAGTATTTCGAAATCGAAAGCTTCCATCAAAAAAATCACCATTGATCCAAGCGGATTAATGGCCGATCTAAAACCAGAGAACAATACGTATCAATTGAAGTAATATTTTGTAACCAAAAAAGTCTAGTTCAAAACTAGACTTTTTTGGTTTGTATTTTTAAGGAACTATTTTAAATGTTCCAACATATCGACTGTCATGGTTTCCAGATCAAATTTATGTTTCCAGTTCCAATCTTTTCGGGCTTGTAAATCA
This sequence comes from Flavobacterium melibiosi, assembly GCF_048158545.1. Lineage (NCBI taxonomy): Bacteria > Pseudomonadati > Bacteroidota > Flavobacteriia > Flavobacteriales > Flavobacteriaceae > Flavobacterium > Flavobacterium melibiosi. The sequence continues at coordinate 175,761 of NZ_JBLNKU010000004.1, forward strand.
TCAATACTCGCCGGCCAGCTATCGGCTATTTTTTGACGAAAGTCAGGTTTGTAGGTAACGGTAAATTCAGGAATGTGTTTTTTGATTTCGGTAGCAATCTCCGTTGGCGTAAAGCTCATTGCCGCTAGATTATAAGAAGAATGAATTTTAATTTGTTCAACTGGCGCTTGCATAATTTGTATTGTGGCAGCAATCGCATCATCCATATACATCATGGGCATTTTAGTTTCTGATGATAAAAAACATTCGTAGGTTTTGTCCGAAAATGCTTTATGAAAAATATCTACGGCATAATCCGTAGTTCCGCCACCAGGAGGCGTAGACCAGCTAATTAAACCGGGATAACGTATGCTTCGCACATCAACGCCAAAAATATTGTGGTAGTATTCACACCATCTTTCACCCGCTTGTTTACTGATTCCATAAACCGTTGAAGGTTCCATGATGGTATATTGTGGTGTATTTTCTTTGGGTGTTGTTGGGCCAAAAACAGCGATGCTGGAAGGCCAGAATATCTTTTTTATTTTTTTGGCTTTCGCCAAATTCAAAACGTGAAATAACGAATTCATATTTAAATCCCAGGCAAAAGCAGGGTTTTTCTCGGCCGTTGCCGATAATAATGCCGCCATTAAATAGATTTCATCGATTTGGTGAATCTCTACAAGATGCTCAATCTGATTAAAATCCAGCGCATTTACCACTTCGAAAGGACCGGAATTAACCACATCATTATTCAGTTTTCGAATATCAGAAGCGATTACGTTTTCTGTTCCATATATTTCTCGCAACTTATGGGTAAGTTCTGTTCCAATTTGGCCGCAAGCGCCTATAATTAATATTTTAGTACTCATTTTTGTCTGTTTTGAAATACAAAGATAACGTTTTCGTAAATAACACAATTTTGATATAAAAAGTTATAAATTTACTAAAACAGCATTAAAAATGATGGTAAAATTCTTAATTTTTGTTTTTTAAAATATAAAAATAGCTTTGGGAATATTAGATTGTTATTCCTATGCTGTAATTCGTAATTGTGAATTTACTTTGTAACTTTGTACTCTAGTTAAAATTTAAATGAAATGAGCATAACGGGAGTTTCATACTAACAAGATGGATGCTATTTTCGAATTGCATCTACCCATTAAAAACAATAAATATCCACAGATGAAATATAAAATAGCGGTCTTCTTTTCTATGATTTTCATTTTGTTTTCGTGCCAAAATGACAATCAAAAGCGGTTAGCCGAAAATAAAAAAGAGATTAAAAAAAGAGAAATCATATTTAAAAACATAGAGAAAGGCTGGGTTTTTTATGACACGCCTATAACGGAGGCTTCTGAAGCAAGTATCGCTTCTTGGAATGAATTCCGCATGTTTCTTGCTGAATTAGCCCAAAAACCTAAAAAGACTATCGGGGCTTTTCAACAAAAAGCAAAAGCACTTTCTAAAAAAGTAATGGCTTTGAATGATAATATTCCGTATCAGTTTAACAAACCTCAGATAAAAAGCAGAATTTCAACGGTAATCACTAAAGTACGATTGTTGGATTTATTCATTCATTTAGATAATATTCCAGATAAAAAAGTGACATTGCTAGTTTCCGAAATCAACTTGGAATTGGTTTCACTACAAAGACAAATGGACAAAATTGTGGAGAAAAGTAAGATTCCTGTTGAAGAAGGTGAATCTGACTTATTGAAAATGATGGATACCACAAGAGCCATTCCTAACACACCAATTATCGACCCAAATCTGCCACGCGTTGAGTAAAAAAGCCTTATACAATACCTACGATAATTCGCCAAAAACCCAGCAAATAGTTGCTCGTTTATTGGAAAACAACCAAGTCAAAATACAGCTGTCGGGACTTTTGGGTTCTGCACTTTCGTTTGTAATCCGTTCTGTTTTTAAGAAATCGGAACTTCCTTTTTTGGTTGTTTTAAACAATAAAGAAGAAGCCGCTTATTATTTGAACGACCTCGAACAGATGATTGGTGACCAGGATGTTCTGTTTTATCCCGGTTCGTATCGTCGTCCGTACCAAATTGAAGAAACGGATAATGCGAATGTTTTGCTTCGCGCCGAAGTACTAAACAGAATCAATTCCCGCAAAAAACCAGCCGTTATTGTAACCTATCCCGAAGCATTATTCGAGAAAGTGGTAACCCGAAAAGAATTGGATAAAAACACGTTGAAAGTATCGGTTGGAGACAAAATTTCTATCGATTTTATCAATGAAGTATTGTTCGAATACGAATTCAAAAGAGTTGATTTCATTACGGAACCCGGAGAATTTTCGGTTCGTGGGGGAATTGTGGATGTGTTTTCGTTTTCGAATGATAATCCGTACCGAATTGAGTTTTTTGGAGACGAAGTGGAGAGTATCCGTAGTTTTGATGTAGCGACCCAATTGTCTATTGAAACGCAAAAAAAGATTACCATAATCCCCAATGTAGAAAACAAAGTTTTTCAGGAAAACCGAGAAAGTTTCTTGGATTATATTTCGGAGAAAACGGTAATTTTCATTCAGAATACCGAGAATTTATTGTCGGAATTAGACAAACAATTTGGCAAAGCTGAAGAAGCTTTTGCAAAATTATCCCAAGAAATAAAACGTGCTGCACCGGAACAATTGTTCTTGAATCAAACGGAGTTTATAAAAAGAGCCTTAGATTTTTCAATTGTTGAATTGAGTTCGAAACCTATTTTTAGAACCACTAAAAAATTCGAATATCACATTCAGCCGCAACCGTCATTCAACAAACAATTTGATTTGTTGTTGAATAATCTGAATGAAAATCATTTCAACGGTTACAAAAATTATTTATTTTGTTCCAATGATGCCCAAGCCAAGCGATTTCATGATATTTTCGAAACGTTGGACGAGGCCAATTCTGAGAATATTCGCAAGCAATACAACACGATTGTTTTGCCTTTGTACCAAGGATTTATTGACGAAGAAAACCAAATAACCTGCTATACGGATCATCAGATTTTTGAGCGCTATCATAAATTCAGCATTAAAAATGGGTATTCGAAAAAACAAAATATTACTTTAAAAGAACTCACGACACTTTCTGTAGGCGATTATGTGACGCATATTGACCACGGAATTGGACGTTTTGGAGGATTGCAAAAAATACAAGTCGAAGGTAAAACACAGGAAGCTATCAAGCTCGTTTATGCCGATAATGATATTGTGTATGTGAGTATTCATTCGCTGCACAAAATTTCAAAATACAACGGAAAAGACGGGACACCGCCCAAAATTTACAAATTGGGTTCGAATGCTTGGAAGATTTTAAAACAAAAAACCAAGGCGCGCGTCAAACATATTGCATTCAATTTGATTCAATTGTATGCCAAGCGACGATTGGAAAAAGGATTCCAGTTTGCACCCGATAGTTATTTGCAAAATGAACTGGAAAGTTCCTTTATTTATGAAGATACGCCGGACCAAACCAAATCAACGGCAGAAGTAAAAGCCGATATGGAAAGTGACCGCCCGATGGATCGCTTGGTTTGTGGGGATGTGGGTTTTGGTAAAACCGAAGTTGCTATTCGTGCTGCTTTTAAAGCAGTCGATAACAGCAAACAAGTTGCGATTTTGGTTCCCACAACTATTTTGGCGTACCAACATTATAGAACTTTTACGGAACGATTGAAAGACATGCCGGTTTCTGTTGGCTATTTAAACCGTTTCAGAACGGCCAAACAAAAAGCGGAAACCTTAAAACAATTAGCCGAAGGAAAACTCGACATTGTCATTGGAACACACCAATTGGTCAATAAAAATGTAGTTTTCAAAGACCTTGGATTATTGATTGTGGATGAAGAACAAAAATTTGGTGTCAACGTAAAAGACAAACTCAAAACCATTGCCGCGAATGTCGATACGCTGACTTTAACAGCAACGCCAATTCCGAGAACATTGCAATTTTCATTAATGGCGGCGCGCGATTTATCTGTAATTACTACCCCTCCGCCCAATCGTTATCCTATTGAAACAAATGTAGTTGGGTTTAGTGAAGAATTGATTCGGGATGCAATTTCGTATGAAATTCAACGAAACGGTCAGGTTTTCTTTATCAATAATCGAATAGAAAACATCAAGGAAGTCGCAGGAATGATTCAGCGTTTGGTACCAAATGCCAGAGTTGGAATTGGGCACGGACAAATGGAAGGAAAAAAACTGGAAGAATTGATGTTGGCTTTCATGAATGGAGAATTTGATGTTTTGGTGGCAACCACCATTATCGAAAGCGGTTTGGACGTTCCGAATGCCAATACCATTTTTATCAATAATGCCAATAATTTTGGATTGTCTGATTTACATCAAATGCGCGGTCGGGTAGGGCGTAGCAATAAGAAAGCGTTTTGTTATTTTATATGTCCGCCATATTCTGCCATGACGGATGATGCTAGAAAACGAATTCAAGCTTTGGAACAATTCAGCGAATTGGGAAGTGGATTTAATATTGCCATGAAGGATTTAGAGATTCGTGGTGCCGGAGATTTATTGGGAGGCGAACAAAGTGGTTTTATCAACGAAATCGGTTTTGATACGTACCAAAAAATCATGAACGAAGCCATTGACGAATTGAAAGAAAATGAATTCAAGGATTTGTATCCTGAGGAAAACAATTTGGAAACCAAAGAATACGTGAAAGACCTGCAAATCGATACTGATTTTGAGTTGTTATTTTCGGATGAATACATCAATAATGTTTCGGAACGATTGAGTTTATATAATGAATTAGGCGCAGTGAAAAATGAAGAAGAACTCATCATTTTTCAGAATAAATTAATAGACCGTTTTGGTCCTATGCCGCCACGAGCCAATGCGTTAATGAATAGTATTCGAATCAAATGGATTGCTACCCGTATTGGAATCGAGAAATTGGTAATGAAACAAGGCAAGATGATTGGGTATTTTGTATCGGATCAACAATCGGATTACTATCAATCGAATCGTTTTCAGGGTGTCTTGCAGTTTGTTCAAAAACACAGTTCTATTTGTAAAATGAAAGAAAAACAAACGCCAGCAGGGTTAAGGCTTTTGTTGACTTTTGACAATGTGAAGAATACTAGAACAGCATTGGAATTGATGGAGTTGTTGGGGAAATAGAGGATAAATGTTCAATTTTATAGTGATTGAGATTAAAAGTGAACAGTTATTTTAAATTTGGCTTGTATTGAAAAAATTAAATTGAAATAGATATGTTTACAGACATTAATCCCAAACTGCCGATGCGTAATAAAGCGATTACGCGAGACTACTATTTAAACGAATTGGGTTTTGAGGAATATGGCAATGCTGATTTTGAGGGCTACCTTATGGTGCAAAAAGACAGTATTCAAATTCATTTTTTTGAATTTAAAGAACTTGATCCAAAAGAAAATTATGGACAAGTTTATATCAGAACGGACGATATTGACAGACTATACCAATCATTATTGGACAAAAAAACAAGCATCCATCCAAATGGACATTTGGAAATCAAACCTTGGGGACAAAAAGAATTCGCTTTACTTGATCCTGACAACAATCTGCTGACTTTCGGGCAGAGTATGTAATGAAGTATTTTGGCAAAAGCGTTTAACCTTTTAAAGACTGGAAGCTTTAGCTTTAATTTGTATATTTGATTTTTACAAATTCATTCTCAATGAAACTAAAATCAATAGACGAGTTTTACCAGGAAATCTCTGGAGACTCTGTTACGGAACCGAATGCATTATTGCCTAAGGGTATCCAAAAAGAAATTGGTCATTTCAATGTTTTTAGTATCAAAGAACTTTATGAAAGACTGAAGGATAAGTCTTTTATGCCTTACGACAGGAGAGCGTATTATAAAATAAGCTTGATACGAGGAAAAAACAGAGCAGAATATGCTGATAAAGTAATTGACATTGAAAAGAATGCTCTTTTATTTGCTACGCCAAAAATTCCCTATCATTATGTTCCACAAGACACGCAACAGTCGGGAAATTTTTGTGTTTTTACGAGCGAGTTTTTAACAAAAGATAAAAGCGGAATTGAGCTTGACGAACTTCCTATTTTTAAATCAGATGGCTATCCTGTTTTTGAACTCTCTGATGAGGATGCAATAGAAATTGATTTGATATTCAAAAAGATACATAAAGAAATCAATTCTGATTATGTGTATAAATACGATTTGATTCGGAATTATGTGGCAGAGTTAATTCATTTTGGACAGAAACTACAACCGATAACAGCCTTATATTCTAAGCATAATTCGGCTGCCAGAGTTTCTTCCTTATTTGCGGAATTACTCGAAAGACAATTCCCGATAGAGTCACCTCGTCAACGTTTAGAATTGAAATCGGCTAAAGATTTTGCAGCTCGTTTGTCCGTTCATGTCAATCATTTGAATAAAGTTTTAAAAGAGAACACGGGTAAAACGACTACTGAGTTAATCAGTGACCGATTAATACATGAAGCCAAGATTCTATTAAAAGAAACCGATTGGAATATTACTGAAATCGCTTATTCACTCGGTTTTGAAGAGTTGGCTCATTTTTCTAATTTTTTCAAAAAGCAAACGGCATTGACGCCATTATCTTTTAGGGTTTAAATAAATTGAATCTTTTTAAATCTTCAGAATCTGCGTGCCAATTTATTGTTTTCACGCAGATTTTGCAGATTCAGCAGATTTTTATTTTGCCTTTTGAGAATTACTTATTGAATAACAAGACATTTAAGCGCATAAAACAGTCAACCTTAAATGAACTTACATCTCTTATATGGTTTAAAAATAATGATTTGAATTTCGCAAACTCTGGATTGATATTTACAATTCGCTAGCGTTACTTCTACACTAATTTTGTAGTATTAATTTAAAACAACTATTTAAGATGGAATCAAAGAGAAATAAAATAGCATTAGTAACCGGCGGAAGCCGTGGGTTAGGAAAAGACATGGCTTTGAATCTTGCCAAAAAAGGACTTGATGTAGTGCTAACCTACAACAGTAAAAAAGCCGAAGCTGATGATGTTGTTACCGAAATCGAAAAACTGGGGCAAAAAGCAGCAGCCATTCAATTGAATGTTGCCGATGTGAGTAGTTTTGATTTGTTTTTTCAAAATATAGCTAGTATTTTAAAAAGTACTTTCGGTGCCGATAAAATCGATTTTTTAATCAACAATGCGGGTGTTGGTCTTCACGAAAGTTTTTTGACAACTACCACAGCTCAATTTGATGATATGGTTAATATTCAATTCAAAGGACCCTTTTTTCTGACTCAAAAAGCTTTGGAGGTACTGAATGACGGTGGTGGAATTGTAAATATTTCGTCAGGATTGACCCGTTTTTCATTTCCGGGATATTCAACCTATGCGAGTATGAAAGGAGCGATGGAGACATTGACTAAATATCAGGCAAAGGAATTGGGAGAAAGAAAAATTAGAGTCAATATAGTGGCTCCGGGTGCTATAGAAACTGATTTTGGTGGAGGTGCAGTTCGTGATAACGAACAATTAAATCAATTGATTGCTTCGTTAACGGCTTTAGGAAGAGTAGGTTTGCCCGATGATATTGGAGGCGTAGTGGCCTTTTTGTGTACAGACGATGCTAAATGGGTGAATGGACAACGCATAGAAGTTTCGGGAGGGACGAATTTGTAATACCTAAATTATAAGTTTAAACGTTCAAGTGATTTTTTAAATCTTATAAGAGATGTAAGTTCATTTAAGTTGGACCATTTTGAATTTATAAATGGTATAATTGTGTCTTTACTTTTTAATTGATAATAAAAAAGGGTGTATGAAATCAATTCATACACCCTTTTAAGTTTTAAAGTCATTGTTTTTATATCATTATTTTATAATCACTTTTTTGGTAACGTCAAGATGATTCGTGTTAACATAAAAAAACACCTCGCGAGAGGTGTTTAAAACAAAACTCAAATTATAATTAAAACTTATATTGTAATAAAATCTCATTTGTATTTTTAGCACTGGCCATCGTTGATATAGTACTCATTTCATAAGCATATCCAATGATGAATTTCTTGTTAAGAATAAAATTGGCCATTGCAGCATAGGCTTTATCTGTTCGATACAATGCACCAACTTCAAAATTATTCTGTATTTGCAACATGGTGCTGAAATCAACAGAGAATGGAGCAGCAGTAACATATCTAGCCAACAAAGAAGGTTTTAATACTAATGTACCTGCTGGATTAAGATTAAAATCATAACCACCGCTTAGATAAACTCTTGGTTTGTTGGTTTCTACTGTTGCATATCCATTATCATTTTTTGCGTTTTGGATATTTAATAATTTTGGAACCGAAAGCGATACATAGAATTTTTCGCTTTTTAATAAGGCACCCGCACCAAAGTTGGAATTAAAGGTGTGTATGGAACCAAAAGCAGGGTCTGCTTCAACGGAATACAGTTCTAATCCAGCTGTATTTAGATTAAAATTAGTACCACCTGCGTTGATACCCAAATACAAATCGGTGCTTTGAGTCATTTTTACTTTATAAGATAAATTAATATCTACAGCCGTTTGCTTTTCTATAAAAGTAGAAGAATTGACCACAGCGATACCAAACCCAAGATTATTTGCTATTGGCATTCCAAAAGAAACTGCCTGAGTTTTTGGTGCATTTGCAATTCCGCTCCACTGATTTCTAAGGGAACTTGTAATTACAGTTTGCTCATCAACACCTGCATAAGCGGGATTGATAACATTCATGTGGTATTTGTAAAAAGCGAATGAGCCTTCTTGTTGGGCAAAAACTGAACTGCCAATTAAGAGTAGTGCGGCTGCCAATATATAATGTGTTTTTTTCATGTTACTTTTTTATTTATAAATTATTTAGCTATGTAAATCCAACCTTGTTTGTCAATAGAACCATCATTACCTAAATCAATTTGATAGAAATAAGAACCTACAGCTACAATTGAACCGGTGTTTTTATATTCTCCATTCCAATCATTTTGGTAATCTTTAGAAAAATAGACTTCTGCTCCTGTGCTGTTTAATACGCGAACGGAGGAATTAGGATGATTTATTAAATTATTTATAAACCAAGTGTCATTTTTACCATCTCCATTTGGAGAAAATCCTTCGGCTACATTTATTTCAACTAAATCACATGCGTCACCAATACCATCATGGTCAATATCTGCCTGATCTTGATTATACGTTGTAGGACAGTTATCATTTACATCCAAAACACCATCAAAATCATGGTCTTCATTATAGACTTCGATTGTGAAATTTTTGGTTGTAGTACCAATTGAATTCGTAGCAGTAACAGTATAGTTGATTGCAGTTGTCTCTACAGTTGGTCTTCCGCTTATTGCTCCAGTGGTGGTGTTAAAACTCATTCCGGTGGATAAAGAAGGATTGATGCTAAAAGTCGATACCGGATTTGAAGTTACAGTAGGTACTACCGCTTCCATTACTATATTTATTGGTAACTTAAGGTTTCCAGCATATGCTAAAGCTGTTGGTATTCCTTGTATTTCAATACTAATTGTTTTTGAAGAAAAACCATAGCTATTGGTTGCAGATACTGTGTATACTGTTGCAGATTGAATGCTTGTTGGCGTTCCACTGATAATACCAGTAGCAGAGTCCAATTGAAGTCCTCCAGGTAATGCAGGATTTACAGTATATACAAGATTGCCTAAACCTTCATCTACTGAAGGAACTAAGCTTGTAATAGCTGTATTTGTAACAAAAATAGTAGGGTTAAGATAGTTTAATTTACTTGGTGCGGAAGGGATTAAAATACTATATTCTGCGGTCGTTTTATTAAAAATAATGTTATAAACACCGGCTGTTGGAACAGTTATAGGATTAGCATCCACAACTGCTGTTCCTGATGGGAAGTCAGTTCCTCCCCAATTGTAAGGTAAGGTCCAAGCGTGGTCGCCTCTAAATTTTAATGCGCCTGGTATTAAAGAAACTCCGTCAAGTGTATAAATAATACCATTTGAAGTCGTCATATCCGTATCAGTTACCCAAGCTCCCGGAGTAGCATCTCCAAATATACTTATGGTTTGAAATGTAAAACTGTAAACTCCAGTTATTTTATTAAAAGTGATGTTGTAAATACCGGCATTTGGTATAGTTATACCATTTCCATCAACAACTGCTGTTCCTGATGGAAAGTCAGTTCCTCCCCAGTTGTAAGGTAATGTCCAAGCATGATCCCCTCTAAATTTTAATGCACCTTGTACCAGAGAAACTCCGTTAATTGTGTAGTGAATGCCATCTATAGTTGCCATGTCAGTATCCGTATTCCATCCGCCAGGAGTCGCATCACCAATTAAACCTACTATAGCATATACTATTTGCGGGGTGGCAAATGTATAAGCTCCAGTCGTTTTATTAAAAGTAATATTATAAATACCAGCAGTTGGTATAGCTATGGGGTTAGCATCAACTACTGCTGTTCCTGAAGGAAAGCTTGTTCCTCCCCAATTGTAAGGTAATGTCCAAGCGTGATCCCCTCTAAATTTTAATGCTCCTTGTACTAAGGAAACTCCATTAAGAGTGTAAATGGTACCGTTAGTAGTTGTCATGTCAGTATCGGTTACCCAAGCTCCCGGAGTAGCGTCTCCAAATATACTTATCACTTGATAGTTTACTGGTGGAATCGTAATTGAATAGGCTCCAGTCGTTTTATTAAAAGTAATATTATAAATACCAGCAGTTGGTACAGGTATAGGATTAGCATCAACTACTGCTGTTCCTGCTGGAAAATCTGTTCCTCCCCAATTGTAAGGTAATGTCCAAGCGTGATCCCCTCTGAATTTTAAAGTACCAGGAATCAGAGAAACTCCATTAAGGGTATAAATAGTACCGTCAGTGGTAGTCATGTCAGTATCGGTTACCCAAGCTCCCGGAGTTGCGTCTCCGAATATACTTATGGTTTGAAATGAAAAACTATAAACACCAGTCGTTTTATTAAAAGTAATGTCATACCTACCTGCAGTTACTATAGTTATAGGACTAGCATCAACTATCGCTGTTCCTGAAGGAAAGCTTGTTCCTCCCCAATTGTAAGGTAAAGTCCAAGCATGATCCCCTCTAAATTTTAATGCTCCTGAAACTAAGTTAACTCCTTTCAGCGTGTAGGTTATCCCATCGGTAGTTGTCATGTCAGTATCAGTTACCCAAGCTCCCGGAGTGGCATCACCAAAAATGCTTATTACTTGAAAGCTTACTGGTGAAACGGCAAACGAATAAACCCCGGTAGTGCTATTAAAAGTAATGTCATAATTACCAGCAGTTGGTATAGTTATAGGATTAGCATCAACTACTGCTGTTCCTGAAGGAAAAGCAGTGCCTCCCCAATTGTAGGGTAATGTCCATTCGTGGTTTCCTCTAAATTTCAATGCTCCTGGAATCAAAGCAACTCCGTTAAGAGTATAAGTCGTTCCATCAGTAGTGGTCATATCAGTATCTGTTGTCCAGCTTCCTGGAGTTGCATCTCCAAAGATACTGATCGTTAGAAAAGCTGAATTCTGTTTTTCTTCCGAAATAAGCGGTGGCTTTTTTGCATTTGCAAAAGAAATTGTCAAAAGACAAATAATAAAAAAGAGTAATTTCTTTTTCATAGTTTTTTGGTTTTTAAGTTAGTATTAGTATTTATTTTTTTGGTAATTCTGTTTAATAAACCATATTACAAAACAGGTGTATTTGTAATATGGTTTGTGTTTTATCCTTCAAATTAGATTTTTTTTAAACCTTTCATTTCGGGAGCATTCCCTTCTTTGATACTGATGGCAGTACCTCCACCGGGAGCGATGGATTGTTTCAAAACACTTTTTGAAGTGACTATGATTTTTTGAATCGTATAATTTTGTGGTTTTTCGTTCCAACTGGCATCTTTAGCATCCGAATAAACTGTTGCTATGTATTTTTTACCTTTTGGAAGATAATCAAAAGCAATAGTTGCTGTTCTTGCATTTTCATCAGTGATTCCACCCACGAACCATTCGTTTTTACCTTTTGCTTTACGGGCAATAGTGATGTAATCTCCCGGCTCAGCTTCTAGGATATAACTATTGTCCCAATCTACCGCAACATCTTTTATAAACTGAAAAGCATCTGGAAAACGATTGTAATTATCCGGAATATCAGCTGCCATTTGCATCGGGCTGTACATCGTCACATAATAGGCTAGTTGCTTTGTCAAAGTAGTATTGACACGTTGGTTTCCACCAGTTTTGTAATAGGTAAGATCAGTTTGAAAAATACCGGGTGTATAATCCATTGGTCCGCCCATCAAGCGGGTAAATGGTAAAATAGTGGTGTGTTCCGGAGCTAATCCTCCCATGGCTTCAAACTCCGTTCCTCGGGCTGATTCTTGTGCAACCCAGTTTGGATAGGTACGGTTTAATCCCGTAGGACGTACTGCTTCGTGGCTGTCTATCATGATTTTATAATCGGCAGCGCGCTCCGCCACGTGTATGTAATGATTAACCATCCATTGTCCGTCATGGTGTTCACCACGCGGAATAATCTTCCCTACATATCCTATTTTTACAGCATCATATCCATTGGCATTCATAAACTCAAAAGCACGGTCCAAACGACGTTCGTAGTTTGTTGCAGCTCCAGAAGTTTCGTGGTGCATGATAATCTTTACGCCTTTTGCGGCAGCGTATTCATGTACTGCTTTTACATCAAAATCAGGATAAGCAGTTGTGAAATCAAATACTTCTTCTTTCCAATTGTTAATCCAATCTTCCCAACCTACATTCCAACCTTCGATAAGGATGGCATCAAAACCATTTTTTGCAGCAAAATCAATGTATTCTTTGGCATGTTCCGTTGTCGCTCCGTGTTTTCCATTTGGCGTAAGTTTTGTAAAATCCTGATTTAGTTTTACATTATTTTCTTTTCCGTATGCCCAAGTACTTTTCCCAGCCACGAAATATTCCCACCAAATCCCGATGTATTTCACTGGTTTTATCCAAGAAACATCTCTGTAACTTGTAGGCTCGTTGAGGTTTAAGATTAGTTTTGAAGCTAAAATATCGGTAGCCTTATCACTTACCACAATAGTTCTCCAAGGCGTTTGAGCATCCGTTTGCATGTATCCTTTATTCCCGACAGCATCCGGAGTAAGATGGCTGCTCATTTTGAAAGTCGTTGCATCCACGTTTAAAGACATGGCTGGATAATTAATCAATGCCGCTTCGTGAATATTGATGTATAAACCATCTGAAGATTTCATCATGGATGGCGTTTGTACCGCCAAATTTTTGATAGGAAATTGGGAATTGATTTCAACGGTAGCTTTTTTCATCAAGGAAGGAATTTCCGAAATCTTTGATGTGGTATACGCATATTCATTCGTGTCATAATCTCCCGGAATCCAGAAAATTTTATGATCTCCTGCCAATTGAAATTCGGTATGCTCTTCTTTGATTACAAAATAATTCAAATCATTTTGTTTTGGAAATTCGTATCTAAAACCCAATCCATCGTTGAATAAACGAAACCGAATTCGGATGTAGCGGTTGTTGTTTTTGGCTTGCGCCAAAGTAACTACCAGTTCGTTGTAATTATTACGAATCGTTTTTTGTTCGCCCATAACGGGATCCCAATCAACATCAACAGCCGTTTGGGTTGTGTTTGTAATAGAAAAGCCATCAATGAATGATGCTACATCTTTTGTTTCTATTCCTAAAGTACTGGGTTTGATAACCGGTTTTCCCTTGTACGTTAATTGGTAAGAAGGCACTCCATTTTCTCTCAATTCAAATTTTAGAACAAGGTTCTTATTCGGCGAATTGATTTCTTGTGCGAGCATCCATAATGGGCTTGCACAAATGAATAGAAATAACGTATGAAGACGTATTTTTTTAAGTCTAAAGTTCATATTTTTCATTTTTTTTATTAATAAAGAGAGGCTATTCTGGTTTAATAGTGGCGCTTTAATTTAGATTTTAACCGTTTTTTGAATGCGCGGAATAGGTATGAATCGTTCTTGCGGAACTTTCACAGCATTGCAGGAATGAACTGTAGTCCATCCTTAATAAATTGACGCAAAGGCACAAAGACACATAGGTTCGAAGCATTTAAAAAATTTAAATAAATTATCAAATTGCTTAAAAACAAGAAAGTGATATGAATTAAATCTTTTGTGCCTTTGTGTTTTACGGCAATAAAAACAGAATAGTGTTTTGGCTAACGAATGTTACCTAAAACTAATTTTCAGCATTAGTTTTTCAATACTTTATATTGAAATGGCAATAAACTTATTTGAGTAGTTGCTGTTATTGCAGCACCGGTAAATCCATCTTTCCAAGTCAATTTAGATAATGAAACAGGAATAGTATAATTGACTGTTGAGGAAGTTAAGTTTGATAGCACAAAGACTTTTTCAGTAGTTGTTTCCATAGTGAATGCACTTACGGCATCACTACTATATCCTTTATAAGTCCCTTTTTTTAGCGCATTGCTAGAATTTCTAAAAGCAATAATCTTCTTATATTCGGCTAGCATATCTAAATCGGCAGTACTCCAGTCAATAGGGGTACGGTTAAAATAATCGATTCTTTTATTGTATCCTACTTCTTGTCCGTTATAGATCATAGGTGCTGAATTCATGTATGCTGCAACTACAAATGCTGCAATAGAACCTTTTTTTCCACCAAATAACTCTAACGGAGTACCATCAGAAAGGTTGACATCGTGATTGGTTGTATACCTAACAATTCTATTTTCAGGATTATAATTATTAGCATATTCGGTAGCATTCGAATCTTGTAAAGTAGTAGCAGATTTATTTTCTTTGAAAACTTTTTCCAAAGTACTGAAGAAGTTAAAACCAAAAGTATAATCAAAACCAGCAGTAAATTGATTTACTTTGGTTCCTTCTGCAAGCATTAATATATTTTGATTTTTCTTGATTTTTCTTAAGGCGATGATTGCTTCTGACCAGAAATTCTGAGGAACAAAATCAGCATAATCACATCTAAAACCATCTATGTTTGCGCTGTATACCCAATAGGACATAGCATCAATCATCGCACTTCGCATTTCAGTATTTGTAAAATCTAACTGAGCGACATCATTATAATTTGTTCCTGGAGGAATAATAATATTTCCACCAGCATCTTTTTGATACCAATCCGGGTGAGCGGTAATCCAGGCGTTATCCCATGAAGTATGGTTAGCAACCCAGTCCAATATAACTGCCATGTTTTTTTTGTGTGCTTCTTCTACCAAAACGCGTAGATCTTCCAAAGTACCAAAATCTGTATTTACAACTTTATAATCTTTAACAGAATATGGAGAACCCAATCCACCTGCTGATTGAACTACTCCAACAGGATAAATAGGCATTAAATAAATAACATTAACCCCAAGTTCTTGAATAGAAGTTAGTTTTTCCTGAACCCCTTTTAGAGTTCCTACCTGACTAAAAGCACGAATGTTTACTTGATAAATGACGGCATCTTCTTTTTTAGGCATTTTTTCAAACCGTGTTCCAAATTGTGGATAAGCCGGAGCTGGAGTTGACTCATTATCCGAAGAACTGCATGAAGCCAGTACCGAAGAAAAGATAAGTACAAAAACGATGTTGATATATAATTTCATTTTTTTGATTTTTAATAATAACCGTTATGAACATAGAAATGGTTGCATCCCTCCTCCTTTTTCAAAATAGAGGGATGCTTTTTAAAATTACTAACTAAACCATTTTTATGCTAAACGAGTATTCTGTTTATTAGATTTTTGTGACTGTATAAATAGCAGTGGCAGGATAAAGACCGGTTGTTGCATCTTTTTCTTGTATAGAAAACGTTACTTCATAAGTACCGGCTTCACTTATATAATGAGCACCCGGGTCGTCCAGATATACTTTCCCCTCTTCATTATTTTTTGGACCATAATTTATTGTCCAAGAGTTGTTAAGTCTGAATTTTACATTTCCAACTTTTAAAGCTCCTTTAAATTTCCATATTTTTAGTTGGTGGTCATAAGACATATTGGTAGAATTATCCCAACCTCCGTCAGTTGCATCCCCAACAACACCCCAAGAAAAAGGAGTAGCTGTCCATTTTGCAGTGTTTAGGTTTACAGTCATTTGATACGAACCCGCTTTTTCAATTTGAAAATCGAGATCACTACCATTAACTATATTTCCATTGGCATCAGCTCCGTAATATTGAATCCAGCTTCTTTCATTGGTGAATTTAAATCCTAAACCTTGTGTTTCTGGAAAAGTCACATATCCCTGATAAATACCGCTATCAATTGCTTTTAGTTCAGCAGCAGTATTTACATCCCATCCTTGGTAACTTCCCGGCATATAGATTGCTCCAAACACCACTTTTTTAGCAAAAGGGGTTACGCTTAATTCTATAGGATTTGAATATATTTTTCTGTCCAAAGTTGATTCTACACGAACTACTATTTTTCCTGCAACATCAACTGGAAGACCTAATTTAATAGCCATTTTGTTAAGATCACTTCCTGAAAAAGCTTTGCTTAATACATCTACTCCAACTTCAACACGAACTGCTTTTGACCAAGCTGTAGCTCCAATGGCATCTGCTGGGATATCAAATTCCAAAGCATATGTTACGGGTGCATTCACAGGAAATGTTACCGCAGGCCATGATAGGGTTAGCACAGATAAATTTTCGTTTTCTGTAGAAATTACGATAGCATTTGACGAAGCCTCAATTGGACCCGAAAAATTGACTTCTTTTAAAGAGGTAAGTATGGCGTCATTTTCACAGGATACACCAAGGAAAAGTAACGCGCAAATTACGAATAACTTGTTTATATATTTTTTCATAATAGTTCTATGTTTAGTAACCTGTGTTTTGTTTTATTCCTTTGTTTGCATCCAATGCTGCTGTTGGTATTGGGAACAATTTTCTGTAATTAGCAGAAACACCTCTGAAATCATTTGCTAATAAGAATTTATCAAAACGAATCATATCTTGTCTTCTGTGTCCTTCCCAATTTAACTCAAATCCTCTCTCATTATAAACATCGTCTAATGTTGGATTTGCAGCTAATATTCCAAGTCCGGCACGTTGTCTGACAGGATCTATGAATGGTTTTGCAGCAGCGGCATTACCTAGTCTAACATTACATTCTGCTTTCATTAATAATACATCAGCATAACGATAGATAGGAAAATCATTTGATGCTCCACCACCATCCATAGGTGTAACAGGATAAAATTTAGTATTACGAACACCCGCTTGTGGTGCAGCACCAGGATTGTCTAATGACGCTACATCAATAGAATAATTTACGCCTCCGCCTTGGTCTCCATAACGGAATTGTTTTTTACGAATATCATTGTCATCGTATTTCAAAAAGAAATCTTTAGGCACAATAGTACCATTCCATCCGCTATAGCCAAACAAGTTTTTGGCGTCTGGTCCGTTTAGACTTCGAACTGTAAAAATATTACGGGATACTACATTTGCAGTAACAAACATGGCTAATATGGTTTCATCATCCGGAAGTACATCGCCAAATAATTCATAATATTTGTTTCCCATTGGACTGGACGCATTAGCTGCACCGGAATGAAGTGAGAATCCACCACCACTCACTTTATCACAAGCGGCCAAACATTTTTCCCATTCAGGAGTACCAGTATATACTCCGGCATTCAAATATACTTTAGCCAATAAAGTGTACCCTGCCCATTTGTTGAATCTTCCGTAATAGTTTCCACCTTTGGTAGCCGAAAGAGTTTCTACATTTTCGGTTAACTCTTTTACGATGAAATTATAAACCTCCTTACGGCTTGATTGTGGAATTTGATCTACAGTTATGTTATTATCCGTGTAGAAAGGAACATCTCCAAAATCATCTATCAATAAATAGTAGAAAAAGGCTCTCAATACTTTAGCTTCGGCAATTTTTGAAGGTTCAGCATTTGATTTTTCTAATTGGTTAACGGCTAAATTGGCATTGAAAATAGATTTGTACAACCATCTCCAAGTGTTGTTTATAAAAGAATCTGTTGGCAACCAATCGTGTTTGTATAAACGAGCAAAATCCAATTCCCAGTCACCGGTTGTTCTATGAGGAATAACCTGTTCATCCGAACTAAAGCAGTTTAAGTCATACCAACCTCTGTCAGCTCCAGCATATCCTACACCATCCCAATTCCCGCCAACTTGGGCATAAACACTTGCCAATGCAACATCAGCTCCTTGCGCAGATCCATAAAAGTCGTCTGCTGTATATTTATCATATACTTTTTCATCAACATTGGTACAACCAACAAGTAATAAGAAACTTAAGCTTCCTATTAGCAATATATTTTTGATTTTCATTTTTCTTTTACTATTTAAATTTTACATTCAAACCAAAGGCAAAACTTCGGGTACGGGGATAAATACCATTATCGCCCCCAAAGCCATTACTACCACTCATATTTAATTCGGGATCAATTCCTGAGTAGGGTGTAATCAACAGTAAATTATTTCCGGTAAGAGAAAGGCGAACAGATTCAATATATTTGATCTTTTCAAAATGAAAATTGTAGCCAACAGTTACATTTTCTAATCGTAGAAAAGAACCATCTTCAAGCCATAAATCAGAACCATATTTAGAAGTGAATAATCCTAATGGAATGGCACTGTCTAGAATATTTGCTTTACCGATATTTTCTAAATAACTTAAGCTTGATCGCAAGCCATTGTATATTTTGTTTCCTCCTGATCCTCTCCATAGCATAGAGGCATCTAAGTTTTTATATTGGAAAGTGGGGTTAAATGCATACGTATAAGTTGGTAAAGCAGAACCTTTTATCAAACGATCCGGGCTTGTATTTCCTTGATCGATGATTCCATTTCCGTCAACATCAAGTACAGTTTCAGAATTTGCATTGTCTTTTCCGGTATGATGTAAGATGTTGAAAGTCCCAATAGGTTGTCCCGCTATCAAAAATGAACTTGGTCCCCAAGAAACATTATCAGTATTTAACGGAACTCCGTTGATACTGCCGCTTAAGTTTAATACTTTGTTTCTCAATAAAGATACATTTCCGGCAAGTGTAAGTGTTGAGTTTTCTGTTTTTATCAAATCATAGCCTAAGGCAACTTCCAGTCCTTTATTTAATAGACTTCCTACGTTTGCTTTTATTGTATTGAAAGGAAATGGAGGTTGTGGAACAGTATAATCAAATAAAAGATTATCAGTAGTTGCCGTAAAAACATCAACAGTTCCTCTTATTCTGTTATTTAAAAGAGCAAAATCTACTCCGATATTGGTTTGTTTTTTTGTTTCCCAACGTAAATCTGCATTAGCATTTTGAGTCACATTGAAATTGGTAATTTGTTGACCTCCAAAATAAGTTACTCCAGATCCACCTACTAACGAAATAGAATTTTGAGGAAATAATCCTTGCTGATTACCCGTAACACCATATCCTCCACGTAATTTTAATTCGCTGAAAATAGTTTGGTTAGCCATAAAAGGCTCTTTGTCTATTTGCCATGCTACCGAAGCAGACGGGAAATCTCCCCATTTATTATTTACACCAAATACTGAGGAACCATCTCTTCTGATACTGGCCGTAAATAAATATCGATTTAAAAACGAGTAATTTATACGTCCTAAAAATGAAACTAAGGTTCTGTCGTTTTTGTAAGAACTAATATCTCCTGGTTGTACTTTGGACAAATCACCTAATTGTAACGCATTATAAGTAGCGATGTCATTGATAAAACCTTTGGCTTGTGCAAAATGACCTTGATAGGTTTGGTTTTGCCATTCGTATAAAGCCAAAGCGTTGATGCTGTGGTCTCCAAATACTTTTTTATACGAAAGACTAATATTCATTAATCTTTCATTTTGGCTGTTGTTACTAATGTTAGCGTATCCTTTTTGGTCAATTGCATACGCATTAGTCGATTCGGCAGGAAGATAATATCCATTTGTGCTATTCGTTTTTCTCCAACTTCCAAACCAACCTGCTGTTAAACCTTTGTATAAATCTAAATCGGCTTTAAGGCTTCCAAATAAATTGTCATATTTTCCTTGATTAGTAACAGTTTGTGCTGCAGCATAAGGATTTAGGTATTGAAAAACATTTGGATCTGTAAAATAACTCCCATCAGTATTGTAAACAGGATCCGTAGGACGCATTACATAAGCATTTGTAATTAAATTAGATGTAAATGCGGCTCTTCCGATGCTTCCAATACTATTAGTTGCATTGGTAATACCACTGTTAAGATTGAAAGTCAATTTTAATTTATCATCGATTGCCGATTGAGTGGCTTGAATTCTACCGATATATTTTTGATTACTGGTGTTGATAACAACTCCATCTTGTAAAATAGCACTTATCGAAGCTCTATAACTAAATTTATCTGTTCCTCCACCAAAAGATAACGTATGGGTTTGCGTAGCGCCACTTTTAGTAAGAATACCATACCAATCCGTATCTGAGCCATGATTAGCCGAAGCAGGAACTCCAACTAATTGCGCTTGTTGCCACCATTGATTAGCATTTAGCATGTCTAGTTTTTTAGGAATATAATCGATAGCCATTGAGCTGGAATATTCCACAGATGTTTTTCCGGCTTTGTTTTTCTTGGTACTAACAATAATGACACCTGCAGCACCTCTGGAACCATAAACGGCAGTAGCAGAAGCATCTTTTAATATGTCCATGGAGGCGATTTCACTTGGAGGAATCTGGTTTAATAAATCCATATTTCCTTGAACTCCGTCCACAACTACTAACGGATCATTCCCACCAATTAAAGAAGATATTCCACGAATTCTTACACTTGGTGCCGTACCTGGCTCACTACCTGTTTGGGTAATATTTACCCCGGCCATTTTACCGGAAATTAATTGTAGTGGATTGACAACCGCACCTTGATTCATGTCTTTTGCAGCGATTGAAGAAACTGCACCTGTAACATCTTTTCTGGTAGAAGATCCATAACCTATCAATACAACTTCTTGTAAAGTAGTTGTTTCTGGGAAAAGTTGAATAATGCTATTGTCTTGATTTGCAGAAACTCTTCTTTGTTTATATCCTATATATGATATCAGAAGCATGGCATCACTGTCTTCAACGGTTATTTCAAAATTTCCGTTAGCATCAGTAATAACTCCTTTTTTTGTTTTTTCTTCAATGATGGATGCACCAGGAAGGGGCATTCCATTTTCATCAGATACTTTACCTTTGATGGTCTTTTTTAGATAAAATTTCTCATCTGTTTTTTCAATAAGAGGTTTTTTCAAAATAATTTGAGTATCCCGAACTTTAAAATCAGTACCAGTTCCTTTGAATAGTTTCTCTAAAACTACATCAATTGTTTGGTCCTTTACACGGATAGAAATAATACGGTTTAAATCAATATCATTCATTTTGTAAATAAATCGAAAATCTGTTTTTTGCTCAATGGTTTCGATAACCGTTTCCACGGTTGTGTTGTTTAATTCTAAACTTACTTTTGTTTTTTGTGCATAAGTATTAGCTCGAATATTAAACATGGCCACCAAAAGAAGGAGAGTAGTTAGTTTCAATTTTAGGTTATTTTGGAACAATGGGAATTGTATCCCACTATTCTTTGGTTTTTTTTTCATAATTTTGTAAATAGATTGTATTTAATCAGTTAGGTTCAATCACTTATTCAATCGGAAATTGTTCGCAGCTCTTTCCGATTTTTTTATGCTTCAATAGTTAACTCGTCATTTTTCATTGGTTTTTAAGGGTTATTTAATAAGTATCTCATTGTTTTTTATGGTGTAATTAATGCCGTGAACATCATTAAAGTAACTCAGTACTTTTTCTATTGGTTCATCACCAAAACTGGCATAAAATTTCTCATTAGCCAATTTCTTGTTTTGGTTAACAATTGTAACATTGTAGTGTCTTTCCAGTTTTTTGGTTATGTCGTTAAAGCTCATGTTCTTAAATATCAATCGTCCTTCCATCCATGAAGTATAAACATCAGTAATGACAGGTTTTGTTTCAATATGATTGTCTTTTCTATTAAAACTACCTTTGTATCCCGGTTTAAGAATGGTGTTTTTGTTGGCGTCAAATTTCTCATTTGCAGTATATAAACCTACAGAACCTTCTACTAAAACTACATCAGTTAAATTATCTTCGGGATAGCTGGAAACATTAAAATGAGTTCCCAAAACACGAATGTTCAAATTATCTGCATTGACTATAAAAGGGTGTTTTTTATCTTTTGTCACATCAAAAAAAGCTTCTCCGTCCAGAAAAACCTGTCTGTTTTCTCCAGCAATAAATCGTACTGGATATTTAAGTGTGGTTCCTGAGTTCAGGTGTACAATTGTTCCGTCAGATAATTCCAATTCGAATCGTTTTCCGTATGGAATTTTAATGGTATTGTAAACTAGTTTTTCTAAAGGGGTTTCAGTATCGTAGGCAATTTTATTTCCATTATGGTTTGCTACAACATTTCCTTCGGAGTCGGTTACTTGGGATTTATTGCCGGCTGAAATGATTTGAACATCACCGTTTGCTAATTGCAAAGTGATTTCATTGCTATTTATTATTGCATCATTTTTTTGTTTGAAAAAACCGTGTTGATAAGACCATCCAATAGATAACAAAACAATAATCGATGCTGCAATAGAAATGTATTTGAATATTGGAAACTTTTTGGTTTCAATTGCTGTTGATTCCGTTTCTTTTGCGCTAATTAATATTTTAGAAAATATTTTATCTGCAGTCGCTTCATCCATTTCTGGAATTTCGTCTACTAGTATTTTTATGTCTTCAACTGTTGGGAAATCAGTAGTAAGTTTGTTTTTTCTGTAATAGTCAACAACTTCATTACTTTCTTCCAAATTGCATTGGTTTAAAATAAATTTATGAAGTAATTTTTGTATTTCTGAATTTTCATTCATTTCGAATTGGGTTTTTTGATCCTGTACTATATAATACAGTTGAAGTGGATTTGACTACTACTCAAACGTTATAATTTTTTTAATTTTAACATAAAATAATTTTAAACAAATAGTTATAAGATTTGTAAACCCTTGTTATTACTGATGTTGTTTGATTTTTACGAAATAAAATTTTTTTAAAAAAAAAGCCAAAAAAAATCACCCATAAAGAGTGATTGAGGCCTTAATTTTTTAATTTGATTTATAAGATACCATCATGACCTTTAAAAAAAAGACGTATTGATTCCAGTGCTTTGCTCATTTGGCTTTTCACGGTATTTACAGAAATGCCTAATTCATGGCTGATTTCTTCGTAGGTTTTACCTTGTTTGCGCGACATTTTGAAAATTAGTTTGCGTTTGGGAGGCAGTTGTTTTATGGCTTGTTTTTTTAGTCTTTTGCAATCAGCTTCTCGAATGGAATAATCACCTTGGTCATGAGATTTTTGACTTTTGTAGAAAATCTCTTCTTTTAGAAGTACATCATTGGCGGCTTTATTCAAAAAGTTAAAGGCTTGATTTCTGGCAATGGTGAACAAATAGGATTTAAAGGATTGCTCTAAATTTAAGTTTTCTCGATGCAACCAAACTTTTAAAAATACTTCCTGAACATTTTCTTCAGCTAATTCTTTTGACTTCAGAATACTTATGCTATAGCCATAAATATCTTGGTAATAGAAATCAAAAAGGGAACGAAATGCTTTTTCGTTGTGATTTTTGAGTTCACTAACCAATAATTGTTCGCTATAGTTTTTTGTTTCTGACATTAATTTGGATACCCTTTGTTTTTTGGGATTATAATAAGACACTCTCAATTCTAGCCTCTTAATTGCCTGATGAATTAGCAAATATATAAAAATATTATTCGCATCGATTTCTTTAAGTAAAAAACGGATTTTAATTTACGCGCAAAACTTTGTAGATAAGTAGTGTGGTTTGAATAAAAAACGGAATTCCGTTTAACTCAAAAATAAAATTTGTAATAAAAAAGCTTCCAGTCTACACAAGGCTGGAAGCTTTAAAATATAGAATAAGAAATATTAATTCTTTAAATCCTTGATTACTTTAAAAGCGACATCTACTTCATTTTCGCTTACTAAAATGGTGAATTCATTTGAAGTCGAAATTACTTCATTAATGATAATTCCTTCCCAAGCCAAACGCTGAAAAATGAAATAGTAAATACCTGGAACCACGATATTTTCTTTAGGTAATTTTACGGTTATCGAAGCCAGATTATCCAGTTTTTGAATCAATTTTTCGTTAGCAAAATGTTTGTCAACCAAATGGTTTATCGTATTACTCACCACGATATTAGTTTCATTTACTCCTCTTGATGAGGTATAGAAAATATCTGGGAAAGCATTCAAATCGGTAATTAATTCAGCTTGCTTATTTAAAACGGTATCTGATGCTGCAAAAGTATAATCGGTTAGTTCAGAGCGAACTGTGATCTCTCCAATGTTTTTTATTACTTTATTGATTTTATGATTTAATCTAAAATCCAACTCTTCAGTAAGTCTTTTTAGAGACATAACAACTGCTCCTTGTTTTACTTCTTTACCAAATTCTGATTCTAATTCAGTCATTATATTCCGTGATAAGGAAGTCAAATTAATGATTCCAAGAGATAAAGCATTTAATAGAAAAGGCTTTGTTTTGATGTAATTTTCTACAATGGATGAAACAGTTTTCATAATTGGTTAGGTGTTTTTACGTAGTTTTTACTTAGTTAGAGTGTCAAAAATCTCTGCAAAGATAGATAAAAAACAATTTGTTACAAATATAACATTGATTTTTTTTGTTAAAAATGATAAAAAGCATCTATAAGGTGTTCAATTACAAAAGATTTGCCTTCTTTGTGGATGGCAATAATGTCAAAACGGACTTCTACGTCTAAATCGTTCTTACTTACGTAAGCATCTACGGCTTTTACTAAAAGCTGTATTTTTTTTGGTTTTACAAAATCTTGAGGTAAACCAAATTCTAAGGATGAACGGGTTTTTACTTCAACAACAGCAAGTGTATTTTCTTTTTGGGCAAGAATATCAATTTCGGCTTTTTGGAAAGTCCAATTGGTTTCTACTATAGTATAACCTTCTTTCTGTAGGTATTCCACAGCTATTTCTTCTCCAAGTTTTCCCAGTAAGTTGTGTTCAGCCATAAAAAAGTATTCAGTATTCAGTCGCAGTTTTTTAAACTTCTGCAATTAAAAATCGTTAATCAACAATCAAATATTCAGTGTTCAGTCGCAGTATTCAGATCGTGAACATCTGCAATCAAAATTCGTTAATCAACAATCAGCAATCAAAAATCATTTTTTTACTCAAAAACAACGCTACTGCAGTTCTCATTCAAATGCATAGTTACTTTACTTCCCAGAATCAATGCTCTGTTGTCATGAATATGTCCCGCCGGAAAATTATAAATAATAGGAATGTTGTATTTTTTAGTGACATCTTCTATAATTTCAAGGGCATTTTTTCCCCAAGGAATGTCATTGTCTTTCATTTTTGACATCGAACCGACAATAATTCCCTTAATACTTTCCAGGCAACCATTGCGTTTTAAGTTCATCATCATACGGTCAACATGATATAAATATTCGTCTAAATCTTCGATAAACAATATTTTATCAGCACACTCAATTGCCGATTTAGAACCAAATAAACTATACAAAATGGATAAATTTCCGCCAACTAATTCGCCAGAAGCGTCACCAAATTTGTTCATTGCATTTGGCTGAATTGCATATTTTAATGGCTCGCCAAACATGGCAACTCGTAAGGATTCAATGGCTTCAGGTGTTGCTTTTGGGATACTGATGGGCATAATACCATGAATGGATTTGAAACCCATTGTATTCAAATGATTGTGCAAAACAGTGACGTCGCTAAAACCAATAATCCATTTTGGATTTTGTTTAAAGTTGGTAAAATCCAATAAGTCAACCATTCGTACCGTGCCATAACCACCACGTACGCACCAGATTGCCTTAATATTTGGATTGTCTAATTGTTCCTGGAAATCAGCGGCACGTTGTTCATCCGTACCCGCTAATTGATTATCATCTAAACCAATACTTTTTCCAATAACGACTTCCAATCCCCAACTGTGTAACAAATCTATAGCAGGTTTAAGGTTGTCGTCTATGTTTTTTCTGGCTGTTGCCAAAATGGCAATGGTGTCTCCTTTTTGTAAAATAGGTGGTGTAATCATTAGTGTGTGGGCTTGAGAGTTGAAAGATTGTAAAACAAAAATAAGAAATAGGAATTTATATAAAACGAAATTTTTGTTTATAAAAGTAAATGGGGTAGCATGCATGTTTATTGCTTTTTTCTAAAATAAATCAAATAATAAGGCTTTGAAGACTAAAACAAAGATAGACAATTACAAAATAATTTTAAGTTCCATCTTCAAATGACTATTTTTACAATAAACGATAAAGTTAGGGAATAAAGCTATGACTAAAAATAAATTTGTACTTATGAGAATTACCCGCCTGATTCCTTTATTGTTTTTGTTTTTTCCACTAATAAAATCGAATGCCCAGCAAAAAAAATATCTGATTCATACCGTTGCATTCTATAATTTCGAAAATCTTTTCGATACAATTAATGACCTTAAAACTAATGATGAAGAATGGACACCAACAGGATTGCAGCGCTGGACTTTTCAAAAATACCAAAAGAAACTGGAAAACTTGGCAAAAGTTTTATCCGAAATAGGTTCTGCCGAAAATCCCGTTGCTCCCACATTTATTGGAGGTTGTGAAATTGAAAATAGAGGTGTTCTGGAAGATTTAATCAAGCAACCCAAACTTATTGATAAAGATTACGGAATAATACATTTTGATTCTCCTGATAAAAGAGGAATAGACGTGGCTTTATTGTATCAAAAAAAGCAGTTTCAACCTACAAGTTACACTAGCATTCCCTTGTATGTTTATAGAAATAACCCAAAAACGACAGCAATTTTAAAAACAGAATCCGAAGAAAAAACGGATGATGTTATGCAAATTAGCACACAAAATTATCGGGTTTATACTAGGGATCAACTTTTGGTAACTGGATTTCTGGATGGTGAAGAGATTAATATCATCGTCAATCACTGGCCGTCGCGATCAGGAGGTGAGAAAAAATCAAGCCCGTTTAGGGAAGCTGCAGGCACTTTGAACAAGAAAATAATAGATTCTCTGCAAAGAATAAAGCCAAATGCAAAAATCATTACACTTGGTGATTTAAATGATGGGCCCTATAATAAAAGTGTTAAAGTGGCGCTTGGCGCAAAAGCAAAAAAGACCGATGTTTCTCCTCTTGGAATTTACAATCCGTTCGAAGAGATGGCAAAAAATGGAATGGGAACTCTTGCTCATCGGGATGCATGGGATATTTTCGACCAAATCATGGTTTCACAATCCTTATTGGTTACGGATTATTCGTCTTTCAGGTATTGGAAAGCAGGAATTTACAATAAATCATTTCTCATACAAACCACTGGCCAGTACAAGGGATATCCATTGCGACATTCCGCCGTCGAAGTAGGATTTAGCGATCATTTTCCAGTTTATATTTATTTAATTAAGGAAAAAAGGTAGTTTGCGATTATTTATTCAACATAATAGTTTGACTTTTTTTCTAACCATTTAAGGCATTTAAGAAAATGTAAATTAGTAGTCAACATCATTATTTATTACAATTTATATGACCTTATATTTCTTATATGGTTAAATGATTTCATCTATTTTTTAATTTCATAACTTTACATTTAAAAATTAGATAAAATGGCAATAGCAAAACCTTTCAACCTCAATAAATGGATAGACGAAAACCGTCATCTACTGAAACCACCAGTTGGCAATAGAAATTTATACAGAGAATCCGGTGATTATATCGTGATGATTGTTGCGGGTCCAAACGCCCGAAAAGACTATCATTATAACGAAACGGAAGAATTATTTTACCAACTCGAAGGTTCCATAAAAGTGATTATTCAGGAAGATGGTGAGCGTAAGGAAATGGAACTCCATGGCGGCGACATGTACCTTCATCCTGCAAAAGTTCCACATTCTCCAGTGCGTTCGGAAGGTTCAATAGGTTTGGTAATCGAAAGAAAACGTGCAGGAAAAGGATATACTGATGGTTTATTGTGGTTTTGCGATAATTGCAACCATAAATTACACGAAGTTTATTTTGAACTGCATAATATCGAAAAAGACTTTCTGCCACATTTTGAACAATTCTATAATTCAGAAAAGTTAAGAACGTGCGAAAAATGCGGTACCGTCATGGAAACCGACGCAAGATTTGTAGCCCAAAAATAAATTACACTAAATCTTCTCCAGAGTATATTTATAATATGAAGCTATTTCCCGCTGTACGTTCTATCTTTTATGGCTTAAAGAAAGCCACAAAAGGATGCCACTTCCATCGGGGCTAGAGAAACCGCATCGGATCACTTTTTCATTCTGACGAAGGAGAAATTCATTCAAGGGATAATTTATAACGGTCTTTAGCTTGATTATTAGGACAAATGAAGTGTGAAATTTCAATAGGAAGCAACAAAATAAAAGCAGCAATCTTTAGTATTTCAGGTTAAAACAATATATTTGTAAAAAAATATAACAATTTTTAATAAAAAAGTTACAATGATAACAATAGCAGATCAATTCGGAATGAAAGAGGCATTGGCGCAATTGGGTGTAAAAGCCATAAATGAAGGAACATCAACAGGAATAAACCATTTTTCAAATGGGGAAATTCTGGAAAGTTATTCACCAGTTGACGGTCAATTAATAGCATCAGTAAAAACTTCAACTGCCGCCGACTATGAAAAAGTAATGCAAACTGCAACCGAAGCTTTTAAAACATTCAGATTGATGCCAGCGCCACAACGTGGTGAAATTGTGCGTCAGTTTGGAGATAAATTACGTAAAAATAAAGAAGCTTTAGGCAAATTGGTTTCCTACGAAATGGGAAAATCATTGCAGGAAGGATATGGAGAAGTTCAGGAAATGATTGATATCTGTGATTTTGCAGTTGGATTATCCAGACAATTACACGGATTGACCATGCATTCAGAACGTCCGGGACATAGAATGTACGAGCAATACCACCCAATGGGGGTTGTTGGAATAATTTCGGCATTCAATTTTCCAGTGGCGGTTTGGGCTTGGAATACAGCATTAGCTTGGATTTGCGGAGATGTTTGCGTTTGGAAACCTTCAGAGAAAACACCACTTTGCGGAATTGCCTGTCAAAACATAATTGCCGAAGTAATCAAAGAAAACAATCTTCCGGAAGGAATTTCTTGTTTGATAAACGGAGATTATAAAGTAGGTGAACTGATGACCAATGATAAACGTGTACCGTTAATTTCTGCAACAGGTTCCACTCGTATGGGAAAAATCGTGGCACAAGCTGTTGCGGGTCGTCTAGGAAAATCATTATTGGAATTAGGCGGAAACAATGCAATAATTGTGACACCTGATGCTGATATTAAAATGACGGTTATCGGCTCTGTTTTTGGAGCAGTGGGAACGGCAGGACAACGCTGTACGTCAACTCGTCGTTTAATCATTCACGAAAGTATTTACGATAAAGTAAAAGACGCTATTGTTTCGGCTTACAAGCAATTGCGTATCGGAAATCCATTAGACGAAAACAATCATGTTGGTCCGGTAATTGACAAACATGCTGTGGAAATGTACAACAAAGCACTAGAAAAAGTAGTTGCCGAAGGCGGGAAAATCCTTGTGGAAGGAGGCATTCTTTCGGGTGAAGGATACGAAAGTGGCTGTTATGTAAAACCAGCGATTGCAGAAGCTGATAACAGTTTTGAAATCGTTCAACACGAAACTTTTGCCCCAGTTTTATACTTACTAAAATATTCGGGTTCTGTAGAAGATGCTATTGCTATTCAAAACGGAGTGGCGCAAGGATTGTCATCTGCTATTATGACGAACAATTTGCGTGAAGCAGAACTTTTCTTATCCGTTACAGGTTCTGATTGTGGAATTGCAAACGTAAATATAGGAACTTCAGGTGCTGAGATCGGTGGAGCTTTTGGCGGAGAAAAAGAAACAGGTGGTGGACGTGAGTCTGGTTCTGATGCTTGGAAAATCTACATGAGAAGACAAACCAATACAATCAATTACACAACGAGTTTGCCATTGGCACAAGGAATAAAATTTGATTTGTAGGATAACAAATAATAATAAACTAAAAAAGGCAGTTTGAAAGTTATATTTCAAATTGCCTTTTTTTATTTTATAAACTGCTTCGTGAACTTCACGAGAAATCTTTGTGCTTAAACCATTCTACATATTAAACGAAGCACCAATATTAAACGTAAATTGGTTGTTTAAATGATTAAAAACTTCAGAATTTTTATTGTATTTTGCAATTGGGAAACCAGCTTCGGAATAAATACCAAATCCTTCTGAAAAGAAATAGCGCATACCAACGTGTCCGCCAAAGTTTCTAAGACCTAAATTCAATCCTGGGTAAAAATCTAATTTCTCATCTACTTTTAGAACGTTTCCAAGATTTGCATTAATTCTAAATTTAGCATCAAAACGATCTTTGAATTCTGGTTTTTCACCTAAAACTTCTTTTACGCCCAATAAATAAGACCCAACAAATCCGTAAGATAAGTTTTCGCCAATTCCAAAATCACTAGATACTTGAATTCCTGTTCCTCCGTTTTGAATATTAGCTCCAACATTAAACTTTGCATCACCTTTTCCTTTAAAAGCTTGTGCGTTTATCAAGCCAAATGAAAGTATTAATGACAATGTAATAATCTTTTTCATAATCTTAAAATTTTATTTTACGGCAAAAGTAACTTAAATAAACTAATTCCTACCTTTTTCACTTGGATATAAAGTCGGTAAAGGTTCACTCTGCCAGAATTCTTTTGTATCAACATCCATAATAGTTAAAGGACCTTTGAAAGCAGCGCCTGTGTCTATATTCCAAATACAGGCCATTTGAACCGGAGTGGTTTCACCAATTCGTGAAACAGGTGTGTGACCAATGTAAATTTCATTGTATAATGTGAGTCGTTTGGGATATAATAAATTATCAGATTTGAGGTTTTTATCCAATGCCAAAGCAGTTTCCCACAAGGTTCTGTCCCAATAAAAAAGTTTTGGGAAATATTCAAAATCTATGCCATTCATATTGGTAAAACCAGCGTGAATAAACAAACGGTTTTGTTCATCAAGATAAAAATTTTCTAAAGACTGCAGGAATTCAATATGTTTTTTCTTGGTCTCCGCATTAGTCTTTTCATACGCTATAACCGTTGCTTCGCCTCCATGTTTGTACCATAAAAGATTGTCTTTGCTGTCATTAAGCCAGTGCAAGAGTAATTCATCGTGATTGCCGCGAATAAAAACACAATTGTTTTTATCGTTCAATTCAATTAAATAATCGATTACTTGTGGGGATTGGCTCCAGCCATCAACATAATCTCCCAGAAAGATTAAGGTATCTTTTGTAGTTACGTTGGCTCTTTCCATAATTTGGTGTAGCGCATGCAAACCACCGTGTATATCGCCTATGACGAGTGTTCTCATTTCTTGTTATCTCAAATTGTTCTTTTACAAAAATAGCAGAAAAACCGTATTGTTTTTATATTTTTTTGTTCCAATAGGAGTTATTGAGGCTGAAAGAAATGGGAGCGGTTTCCTAAAAATATTTTTTAAACTCGTTAGGCATTTTATTTATTGGTTTTATCATTACTCTTTGACGAAACTCTTTTGATAAATCAGGTATTGTTTTGGTGCGATAATCAAGCTATTTATTTGAAATTAAATAGGTTGGTTTCAATAATTTAAATTTAAATTAGTAATTTAGCACCACAAAAAATCACTGTTTTTGGTGATGGTTTGATAAAATATTTTAGGTTATTTTTACAAAAAATTTAAAAACGTATAAGATGAATGCAGTTCTCGCTTTGTTGCTTCTATTGACCAGTTTTGTATGTCAAGTGATAAATGAATTCCTAGTTTGGTTAGCGGCTTTGTGGTCGTAATACTATCATGAGCAATCAATAGTTCATTTTATTTTTATTACACATTCTATTGATCTTCCTCAGAATTTCCAAACCATCTAATATGGATTTAAATTTTATCTTTTTTTATAAAAGATAAAATTTCAAAATAAACATGAAAATATACCTGCAAATATTATTTTTATTTCTTCTAATCAGTTGTATTTCAAATAAAAATATAACGAATGCTAAAAGTGTAAATCAAAATTTTGAGGTTAAGTTAGACAGTGCAACTTGGGTTGACACTTCGAGAAAACGGTTAATTCCTGTTGCATTTTATTTGCCAAAGACAAACGAAAAAATTGCAAATCAAAAAGTGGTAGTTGTCAGTCACGGTTATGCAGAAAATAAGCCTG
Organism: Flavobacterium melibiosi; assembly: GCF_048158545.1. Classification (NCBI taxonomy): domain Bacteria; kingdom Pseudomonadati; phylum Bacteroidota; class Flavobacteriia; order Flavobacteriales; family Flavobacteriaceae; genus Flavobacterium; species Flavobacterium melibiosi. The sequence continues at coordinate 208,097 of NZ_JBLNKU010000004.1, forward strand.
GAGCCAATAAAGGCTATTCCTATTTGACTAAAAAGTTAGCTTCAAAAGGATATTTTGTAGTAAGTATCCAGCATGAATTACCTACGGATGATTTGCTGCCTTTAACAGGGATTCCTCAAGTTGTTCGGAGATCAAATTGGGAAAGAGGCGTTGAGAATATCCTATTTGTTATTAAAAAACTGAAAATAACAAATCCAGATTTAGATTATAAACATTTAATTCTAATCGGGCATTCGAATGGAGGAGATATGACGGTTTTATTTACCCATAAATACCCAAATTTAGTTGATAAAACAATTTCGTTAGACAACCGCAGAATGGAATTGCCCAGAACTTCTCTACCTAAAATCTACTCGCTTCGTTCCAGCGATCAGCCTGCTGATAAAGGAGTTTTGCCTACTCTTACTGAGCAGGAAAAGTTTGGAATAAAAATCATTAAACTCACCAATACCATTCACAATGATATGAATGACAGAGGAAATAAAAGGCAAAAAAGAGAAATTAATACGTATATAATGGGTTTTCTTACTGAATAAAATCTATAAAATAATTGTATTCACTGCACATCATATTTCATTTTCCTCAAAATCCGCAACGCTTCTTTGAACGACAAATACACTTGGGTGAAAGGTTTTATCAGTGTTTTTGCATCAATCAGTTTTTGTTTGGCTTCTTCAAAACCGTTGAGGTAACAAATCATGAATGTTGAGGGTAAATTCTCTAAATCTTTGTGTTCCCGCTCGGTTAATGAAAGTCCTTTTTTTAGTTTGTTCAGCAAAGAAATGTTGGCATTATAAATATGAAATAACATTTTTTTGTTGAATTCAGGCGGTTGAAAAAGCATTTCTCTTTCAATTTTATAATAGCCATTGTCATGAAAATGAATCGTTTGTTTTTCTAAAGGATAATAACTCGTTTTGTCGTTCAAACCCAAAGGAACATACTCAATAATAGTAAAAGTATCTTCGTCAGAAGTGATTTCGACAACATCCTGAGCCGAATAAAATAGCTTGATTTGTTCATTGATCAGTTCAATATCTACACGGGACAAATACGTTTTATCACGGGATTTTTTGGCAATTCCTGCCCAACAAATCACAAACAATTCCTTGAACACTTTATATTTTGGCGACATGTCTTTGTGCCGAAAATTCATGAAATCTATCACGCCATCAAGTGTGTATTCGATGCTGTTTCTAGAATTATTTTCGATTCCAATTACGGTTTCTGTGTTCTGGTAATTTTTTTCGATTTCGCCTTCCACCGGCATCGTATTACTGCCGCGTCTTATGAAAACGCTGTTGACAGGAATGGTATGAATTCCTTTTTTGAAATAGGAAGTGTTGTTTTTTGGTTTGATGGTCACTAATCCTATCACTTTATCCTTTGGCAAATTTGGGAACGGTACATTTTCGTACTGGATTTTTGGTGGATTTTCCAGATATGCATTCACTAAATTCTGAATTCTGCTATCGTCAAAGAAATCATCGCCAACAATAGTATTGTCTTGATCTTCAACGCCTACGACGATGTAGGAATTGTTCGTGGGATTTGAATTAGATAAGGCGCAAATGTGTTTCAAAAACTTGGATTTTCCCTCTCGTGTATGCAAATTCAACTGCCGCTTTTTGTCATAAAAACTGCTTTCATCATTGTGAGCGAGAAGGTTTTTAATAAGAATGCGTTTGTTGATCATACAATTAGATTTTTAGATTTCTTAGACCGTTGGATTCTTAGACTCTCTAAATAATCTAAAAATCCAACAATCTAAAAATCAATTTTAAATATCTCTTTTTAAAATAGAGGGAGAAGCTTGTGCAGTTGGGAATACAATTAAGTCGGCAATATTTACATGATAAGGTCTGGAAACTACAAAATGGATGATATCAGCAATGTCTTCTGGTTGTAAGGCTTTAAAACCTTTATAAACATTGGCAGCTCTGTCTGTATCGCCTTTGAAACGCACTTCACTAAACTCGGTTTCTACCGCGCCCGGATGAATGGCACCAACGCGAATTCCAAAAGGATTTAAGTCCATGCGCATAGCTTGGTTTAGGGCGTCAACGGCATGTTTTGAAGCACAATACACATTCCCGTTTAGATACACTTCTTTTCCGGCGATAGAACCAATGTTGATAATATGACCTGCTTTTCGTTCTATCATTTGCGGGATTATTGCTTTCGAAACATACAAGAGTCCTTTTACATTGATATCAATCATCGCATCCCAATCCTCTAAATTTCCATTTTGAATGGAATCCAAACCGTGCGCATTTCCAGCATTGTTAATTAAAACATCAATTTTAGAAAATGCTTCCGGCAAGGAATTGATGCTTTCAAAAACGGCTTTTTTATCCCGAACATCAAATGATAAAGTATGAATTTCCGTAAATTCAGAAAGCTCTTTTGCAAGAGCAATTAATCGGTCTTCACGTCGTCCACAAAGAATAATTTTATAATTGTTTTTGGCTAATATTTGTGCTGTTGCTTTGCCAATTCCGCTGGTAGCACCAGTCACTAAGGCTGTTTTGCTCATAATTTTTTTTCTGTTTTGCTATCATCTGTTTTCTTTTCTTTACAATCTTCAACCTGATTATGGTACATTATTCCCCATACTTTCTGACCAGATAGCAAACCAATCTTCTTTTTCTAATTTTAATTCAACCGCTTTCATTAATGCTTGAATTCTTGCCACATTTACAGTTCCGGCAATTGGAATAACTTGTGCAGGATGTTGTAAAACCCAAGAGAGCAAAATGGTGTCGGAGCCCAAATGATATTTTGAAACTAATGTTGCCAATAATTTTTTTAATCGGTGGGTTTGGGGAATATCTTCTCTGAAAACACATCCCAAAGGATTCCATGACATAGGACGAATGTGATTCATTTGCATGTAATCAAAACTTCCGTCAAGCATCGGTTCGAAGTTGGTAGCCGAAAATTGTATTTGATTGTAGCTGATTTCCGTTTTCTGACGAATCAATTCTGTTTGCCAAGCGGTAAAATTAGAAAGTCCAAAATCAATAATTTTCCCGTCCGATTTTAGTTTCAAAACGGCTTCGGCAATTTCATCGGCTTGCATCAGGGGACTTGGTCTGTGAAGCAAGAATACATCTAAATAGTCAGTGTGTAAATTTTTTAAGGAGTTTTCAACAGACCAAATGATGTAGTCTTTGGAATAATCATAATGTTTTATAGTGTTCATACGGTTTTCCGTCACCATTTGGATGCCACATTTAGATACCAGTTGCATTTTTTCTCTGGCTATTTTACTGGAAGCAAAAGCTTTTCCAAAATCGGATTCGGTGGTATAATCACCATATATATCGGCATGATCAAAGGTGGTTATTTTATTTTCTAAACAGAGATTAATCATGTTTTCCATTTCTTTGGTATTGAGATTTTTATCCCAAATTCCCCAATTCATGACGCCTGCAACAATAGGTGATAATTTTGTTTTATTCATGGTTTTTATTTTTTATTGAAATGCTTAATTCTTCGATTTCAAAATATATTTTTCAAAGTTCTTAAAAATAGGTAAATTCTATCATAATTCATCCTTAAAATTAGGGCATTTGTCGAAGTTTTAACCATTTTTTAACATCTTACTTCTAAAAAAAAATTCAATTTGCACTCTCAAAAGGAAGGCATTAAATACACGGTTTTAAAAATAATAAAATGGAAGAAAATACAGCGACTTTAGACATCAGAGCAATCAATGAAAAAATTGAAAGAGAGAGTGCTTTTATAGACCTTCTCACAATGGAAATGAACAAGGTTATCGTAGGTCAAAAGCACATGGTGGAGCGTTTATTAATCGGACTTTTGGGTCAGGGACACATTTTGTTGGAAGGTGTTCCGGGATTAGCAAAAACTTTAGCGATTAACACACTTTCACAAGCGGTACACGGATCTTTCAGTAGAATACAATTTACGCCTGACTTATTGCCTGCCGATGTTGTGGGAACCATGATTTACAACATTAAGCAAAATGAATTTTCGATAAAAAAAGGGCCAATTTTCGCTAATTTCGTCCTTGCCGATGAGATTAACCGTGCGCCTGCCAAAGTACAATCGGCATTGTTGGAAGCGATGCAAGAAAAGCAAGTGACTATCGGTGATACTACTTTCAAACTAGACAGACCGTTTTTAGTTTTAGCTACGCAAAATCCGATTGAGCAAGAAGGTACATACCAATTGCCGGAAGCGCAGGTCGATCGTTTCATGTTAAAAACAGTTATTGATTATCCAAAAATGGAAGACGAAAGATTAGTGATTCGTCAAAACCTAAAAGGAAGTTATGAAAAGGTAAATCCTGTTGTTTCAGTAGAGCAAATTTTGCGTGCTCAAGAAGCAGTTCGTGAAGTATATATGGATGAAAAAATAGAAAAGTACATACTTGATATCATTTTCGCTACCCGTTATCCGGAGAAATATAAATTGGCTGATTTGAAACCATTAATTAGTTTTGGAGCGTCGCCACGTGGAAGTATTAATTTGGCGAATGCCGCAAAATGTTACGCTTTTATCAAACGTCGCGGGTATGTAATTCCAGAAGATGTTCGTGCCGTAGTTCATGATGTGTTGCGTCACAGAATTGGAGTTACCTACGAAGCAGAAGCAGAAAATATTACTTCGGTAGATATCATCAACAAAATCGTAAACGAAGTAGAAGTACCTTAAATGATACGGCAGTGTTCAGTATTTAGTGATCATATGTAACTCTGAACGAAGTTGAAGACTTAAAACAATTTAAAACTTTGTGCCTTTGTGCCTTTGTGCCTTTGTGCCTTTGTGGCAAGAAAAAAATGGAAACAAAAGACCTCTTAAAAAAAGTACGAAAAATAGAAATTAAAACCCGAAGATTGAGCGATCACATCTTTTCGGGAGAGTATCATACTTCTTTCAAAGGACGTGGAATGACGTTCAGTGAAGTGCGCCAATACCAATATGGAGATGATATTCGAGCTATTGATTGGAATGTAACCGCACGTTATAATGAAGCACACGTTAAAGTTTTTGAAGAAGAACGTGAATTGACCATGATGTTAATGGTTGATATTTCAGGTTCGGAAAGTTTCGGTTCGAAAAACCAATTCAAAAAAGATATCGTTACCGAGATTGCTGCTACGATGGCTTTCTCAGCTACTCAAAACAACGACAAAATAGGTTTGATTTTGTTTTCAGATGAAATCGAATTGTATATTCCACCAAAAAAAGGTAGGTCACACGTACTGCGAATCATTCGGGAATTGATAGAATTCCAGCCTAAAAGCCGTAAAACAGATGTTGCCCAAGCCTTGAAGTTTTTATCAGGAACCCAAAAAAAGAAAGCCATTGTGTTTGTAATTTCTGATTTCATGTCGGAAGATTACGAGCAAACATTAAAAATAGCGTCTAAGAAACACGATATAACAGGGATCCGCGTATACGATATTCGGGAAGAAAAAATGCCAAATTTAGGTATGGTTTCTATGCTCGATGCCGAAACAGGAGAAATAGAATTGATTAATACTGGCTCAAAATCGGTGCGAATGAATTATGAAAAACAGTATTATGATAAAGTAAACTATTTTAAAGAAACATTCAGTAAATCAGGTTCGGGTGTAGTAAATACAAGAGTTGATGAAAGTTATGTGACGAAATTATTAAGCTATTTTAAATCGAGATAATGATTTCAGATTGAAGATTAACGATTTTTGATTTCAGATTTTGTTGAAGTGGAAAAATTGATTTTAGATTGGAGAAATAAAAATATAAAGTGAGTAAGTGAATAAACAAGAATTAGAAAATAGATTAATAGACTTTGCAGCAACGATAATAATTGTTGCAAGTAAATTTGAAAAAAACTATGCTGGAAATCATCTGGCAGGGCAAATAATTAGATCTGGAACTTCGCCTGCTTTAAATTATGGAGAAGCACAAAGCGCAGAAAGCACTAAAGATTTTATTCATAAAATGGGCATTTGTTTAAAAGAATTAAGAGAAAGCTTTGTGTGTTTAAAAATTATTGAAAAATCAAATTTAATATCGGATTTAAATAATTTATCGATTGCAAAAACAGAAGCCAATGAGTTAATTTCTATTTTCGTATCAAGTATTAAAACAGCTAAAACAAATCTGAAATAATTTTAGATTTTTGATGTAAAACGAATAGAAGTTTCGGGGACAAATCTGAAATCAAAAATCGTTAATCTGAAATCAAAAATCAAAAGGGTTCAATAATAAAAGATGAAAAAACAATTATACCTACTATTATTGCTGCTTTCTACGGCTGTTTTTGCGCAACAAAAACAAGTAGTTACAAGTATTGACACGATTAAAAATAAAATTGGAGCTGAATTTAAACTATCGATCAAAACGACTGTTGATACCTCTTCTAAAGTGATTTTCCCTAATCTGAAAAACATTGGAGCTTTAGAGATAATTCAGTCCTATCCTATTGATACCATCAAAACGGACGGCCGTTATGAATTAATTAAAAAATACGGTTTAACCCAGTTTGATTCCGGTAGATATGTTATTCCCAGTATAAAGATTTTCATCGACAGTAAACCTTATATGACGGATTCGCTTTTGGTTGAAGTGGCGAATGTTCAGGTTGATACTTTAAAACAGAAAATGTTCGATATTAAGGATATCGCTCCTGCGGACAATTCAATAGGAGATTGGTGGAAATATCTTTTGATTATCGCCTTGGTTGTTGGAATTGGAGTTTTGATTTATTGGGTTATTAAAAAACGTCAGCAAAAGAAATTACAAGAAGAAATTTATAAAACTCCAATAGAGAAAGCGACTAGTTTGCTGGATACTTTGGAGAAAAAAGAACTTTGGCAAAAAGGAGAAGTCAAAGCCTATTACAGTGAATTGACGGATATTGCCAGAAATTATATTGAAGAGGCGATTGAAATTCCAGCAATGGAAAGTACTACTTCGGAACTGATTCAGGGACTTAGAGCGGCTTCTGTCAAAAAGAAAATGACACTTTCACAGGAAACCATCGAAAATCTGGAACGTGTATTGAAACAAGCTGATTTAGTAAAATTTGCAAAATCTAAACCATTGGATTTTGAAATTACCGAAGACCGGAATAAGATTCAAAAAGCAATTCTGACATTGGATAATTCCATTCCGGTGGAAGTTCCGGTAGAAGAAGATACTTTATTGAATGAGGCACAAAGACAAAAACAGATACAAATTCAATTACAAAAAAAGAGGAATAAGCGTATCGTTACTGCAGTTGCTTCGGTTGTCTTTTTAGTGGTAGCAGTAACCACTTTTTTCATCGTTCTGAAAGGATTTGATTATGTAAAAGACAATATTTTTGGACATCCTACTAAAGAATTATTGGAGGGCGAATGGGTGAAAAGTGATTACGGAAATCCAGGCATTATTATAGAAACACCAAAAGTGTTGAAAAGAGTTGATTTGACCAAAACACTGCCTAGAAATGGGATGGCTTTAATTAAAGAGATGCAATCTTTTGCATATGGAAGTGTTGTAGATCCTTTTTACCTGATGGTTTCTACTTTAAAATACAAACAGGAGACAGAAATAGATTTGGCAAAATCAATGGACGGTGCGCTACAATCATTTGAAGCTCAAGGAGCCCAAAACATGATTGTTAAGCAAGAGGATTTTGAAACCAAAGAAGGAATTAAAGGATTGAAAGCCTACGGAACATTCTCGCAAATTGATGATGATAATAAAACAAGCGTTAAAATGTATTATGAAGCATTGTTGTTTAGTCAAGAAGGCGGATTGCAACAAATTTTACTCTTCCATGAAGAAGGGGATACGTATGCAAATGAAATATCAGAAAGAGTTTTGAACTCTGTCGAATTAAAACAAGCAAATAAATAATGGACAAAATAACTTTTTTAAACCCAGAATTTTTTTGGTTGTTTCTGTTGATTCCAGTTGCAATTGTTTGGTTGTTTTGGAAAAAAAACCAACAATCAGCGACGTTAAAAATAAGTTCATTACAGGGATTTAAAGGCACAACTTCTTATTTAACAAAGCTGAAACCAGTATTGAATGTGTTTCGAGTGTTGGCTTTATGTTCTTTGATTGTTGCAATGGCAAGACCAAGAACGGTTGATGTAAGCAACAAAACCAAAACTACCAAAGGAATCGATATTGTCATGGCAGTAGACGTTTCCGGAAGTATGCTTGCCAAAGATTTAAAACCAAACCGAATGGAAGCACTGAAAAGAGTAGCGGCCGATTTTGTTGAAGAACGACCAAATGATAGGATTGGATTGGTAGTTTATGCTTCGGAGGCGTATACAAAAACGCCTGTAACCAGTGATAAAGCAGTTATTCTGGATGCTATCAACAGTATAAAATACGATACTGTTTTACAAGACGGAACAGGAATAGGAATGGGATTAGCAACCGCTGTAAACCGTTTGAAAGACAGTAAGGCAAAGAGTAAAGTAATTATTCTTCTGACAGACGGAGTAAATAATGCTGGATTCATCGAACCGGAAACAGCATCTGATATCGCCAAACAATATGGAATTAAAGTATACACTGTAGGAATTGGAACCAATGGAATGGCAATGTTTCCTTATGCAGTGGCACCAAACGGACAGTTTTTATTCCAAATGATGAAGGTAGAGATTGACGAACAATTGATGAAAAATATCGCCAGAAAAACGGATGGAAAATATTTTAGAGCCACGAGCAATAGTAAATTAGCCGAGATTTACGCTTCAATCAATAAACTGGAAACCACAGAAATTGAGGAACTGAAATTCTATGATTATGATGAAAAATTCAGACCTTTTATTTGGTTTGCAGGGTTTTTGTTATTGCTTGAAATAGGATTACGTAATACGGTTTTTAAAAGCTTTATTTAGAATCCCCAGTCCTCTCGAAGCATCGGGACTCCCCGAAGGGAAGGGAGTCGGAATTGGAATATTGGAATTGAAATCATCAAGTTTAGAATTTAGATTTAGAGTAAAAATCTAAGATCAAAATTCAGAAATCTAAAATTAGAAATGGAATTAGACGAAAAAAAATATTTATACCTTCTTTTTATACTGCCCATTGTGGTGTTGGTTTTTCTGGTTAATTTATATTGGAAAAGAAAAAAACAACACGAATTTGGTGATTTAGAAATGGTGAAAAAACTAAGCCCGGAAAGCTCTGTTTTTAAACCAGTTTTGAAGTTAGTATTGTTATTACTGGCATTACTTGGATTGATTCTTGGATTGGTAAATCCAAAGATTGGAACTAAAATGGAAACCGTAAAACGAGAAGGAATTGACATCGTTTTTGTAATAGATGTGTCCAAAAGTATGCTGGCCGAGGATGTAGCGCCCAATCGTTTGGACAAAAGCAAGCAAATTGTTTCGCAAATTATCAATCAATTAGGGAGTGACAGAATAGGAATTGTCGCTTACGCCGGAAGTGCTTTTCCGGTATTGCCTATCACGACGGATTATAGTGTAGCAAAAATGTATTTGCAAAGCATGAATACGGATATGGTTTCCTCTGTGGGAACATCATTCAATGAAGCAATCAAACTATCAACGACTTATTTTGATGATAAAAAAACGAGTAAATTATTGATTATGATTTCCGATGGTGAAGACCATACCGAAGGAGCAGAAGCAGCAGCAGAAGAAGCTAGTAAATTAGGTGTAAAAATCATCACAATAGGAATAGGAACTGAAAAAGGAGGTACGATTCCATTGAAAAGAAACGGCATTGTAGAGAGTTTTAAAAGAGACAATAATAATGAGGTGGTAATAACGAAACTGGTTCCAGAAAGTTTAACGGCTATTGCAAAAGCTACTAAAGGTGGTTATATTAACGGGAATAATACCAAAGAAGTGCTGGAATATATCAAAAATGCTTTGGATAAAATCCAAAAAACAGAATTTGAAGCGACAGAAATGGCTGATTTTCAATCGCAGTTTCAATGGTTTTTAGGTTTTGCTTTTGTTTTCTTATTTCTGGATATTTTTCTTTTAGAAAGAAAAACAAGTTGGGTAAACAAATTGAATTTATTTAACGAGAATAAATAAAATATAAAGGGTAAAGTTTCTGGAAGACGCTCCTTTATTGGAACTAAAACAAAAAAATACTTTTGACGCTTACATTTAAAAAATAAAATGAAGAACTTAATTTTACATCTTTTATTACTCCTTTCTTTTGTTGTAAACGCCCAACAGAAAGACAGAATATTGCCTAAAGCAAATGAGGAATATGCTGAAAATAAATTTGTGGATGCCGAAGCTAATTATAGAATTTCGGATTCAAAATTTCCGAATAAAACGATTGCTCCGTACAATTTAGGAAATGCTATTTATAAGCAAAATCAAGTTGCCGAGGCAAAATTTGCTTACGCAAAAGCATTAAAAAACGCCAAATCAAGACCTGATAAACACCGAGCCTTTCATAATTTAGGAAATGTTTTCATGAAAGAAAAGGATTATACGCAAGCGGTGGAAGCCTATAAAAATGCATTGCGAAATGACCCTACAGATGAAGAAACCCGTTATAATTATGCTTTGGCAAAGAAAAAGCTAAAAGAAAATCCGCCAAAGGATGACAAAAAGAAAGACGACAAGAAAAGCGATAAGGATAAAGACAAGAAAAAGGACGACAAGAAAAAAGACGGCGACAAAGATAAAAAGGACGACAAAGATAAAGACAAGAAAGACGATAAAGGCGACAAGGATAAAGATAATAAAGGTCCTAAACCAAATGATAAAGGGGAACCAAAACCAGCACCAGGAGGAATCTCTAAAGAACGTTTAGAAAATCTTTTGGACGCGGTAAATAAGGAAGAAAAGAAAGTTCAGGATAAAGTGAATGCCCAAAAAGTAAAAGGAAAACCAATGAAAACGGAGAAAGATTGGTAATTCAATTAGATAGTTTGAAAATGAAAAAATTTATAGCAGTACTAGTTTTAATGGTGTGTAACTCACTTAGCGCTCAAGTACAATTTGAGGCGCGAGTAAGTAAGACCATACTAGGCTTAAACGAAAGACTTCGTATCGATTTTATAATGAATGTAGATGGGGACAACTTTAATCAGCCCTCTTTTGATGGGTTTAGAATTATTGCGGGACCCAGCCAACAGGTGAGTCAATCATGGGTAAATGGAAGAAGCTCCTTTGAGAAGGTATATTCTTATTTTCTGTTGCCAAATCAAAAAGGAACATTAGTTATCAAGCAGGCCGCCATAGAATACAATGGACAAATTTATAAAACGTCACCTGTAAAAATAAATGTTACCGCTGCAACGGAACAGCCAAGAGATCCTAACGATACAAGTGTTTCAGCAGATGATAATATTTATCTAGTTGCTGATATTTCTAAAACAAATCCGTACATAAACGAGCCGATTACGGTGGTTTATAAATTGTATTTCAGTTATAATATTGGAATTACTAATTGGAGAGAGTTAAACAAACCGAAGTACAACGATTTCTGGAGTCAGAACATTGACATCAAACAGCTTGTTGCTGAAGAAGGTATGTTTAAAGGGCAAAAATACCGGTATGTGGTATTAAGAAAAACCGTTTTATATCCGCAAAAATCCGGAAAGTTAACAATAGAGCCTTTGTCATTAGATATAGATGTGCAATTACCAACAAATCGTAGGGATATGTTTGGACGTGTGGTTGTTACAGAAGGAAACAAAAGAGTTTCTGCGGGAACAAAAACAATAACCGTTAAACCACTTCCTGAAGCAGGGAAACCGGAAGATTTCTCTGGAGCTGTTGGGAATTTTAGCTTTAAAGTAACGCCATCAAAAACCGATTTGAAAAACGGAGAAAGTCTTGATTTGGTTGTAAGTGTGACAGGAAAGGGAAATATGAAGTTATTCAGCTTGCCAAAACCGGTGGTGCCCAATGCACTGGAAATGTATGATGCAGTTCATAGTGAACAAGTGAATACGCCACTTTCGGGAATGTCAGGGAAGATTTCTGATAGTTATACTATTATACCACAGTACAAAGGGGAATATCCTGTAAAACCATTAAAATTTTCTTATTTTGATTTGGGTTCAGGAACCTATAAAACACTAAGTTCAAAAGAAATAATGATTAATGTTCTCGATGGTCCTACAGCCTCGGATGGTCCTACAGCGTCAAATTCAGGAGAGAATAAAAACAAAATAGGAAATGTTGAACAATTCAAATTCATCAAGTTAAAAAGCAATTTTTTGACTATAAATAAGAAGGATTTCTTTGGGTCTAATTTATTTTACGGATTGTTATTCTTCCCGTTTCTATTATTGCCTTTGATTGTATTATTCAAAAGGAAAAAAGAAGCTATTGATGGCGATATTACCGGAAATAGAATCCGAATGAATAATAGATTGGCAAAGAAATATTTATCGGAAGCAAAAAAGCAAATCAACAACAAAGAACTGTTTTACATTGCCCTTGAAAAAGCGATGCATAATTTCCTGAAAGCTAAATTGCATATTGAGACTTCAGAAATGAGCAAAGATAATATTCAACAACTTTTGTTGTCCCGAAATGCAAATCCAGAAGCGGTGAATGATTTTATTACACTTACAGAAAACTGTGAAGTTGCTCGATATGCACCATCTTCAAGTGTTACAATACAACAGGATTTTGATAAAGCGGTGTTTATAATCTCTGACTTAGAAAAACAGATTTAACGTACGGCCAAAAAGACGATAAAACACAAAGTAGATTGGAATTAATTATTTAATTTACATCTTATTTCGAAAATATAAAATAAACCTTGAGCCTTTGAGCCTTCGCGGCAAAAAGTAAAACAGTGCCTTCGTGGTAATAAAAATAGAAATGAAAAATATATTATACATACTCTTACTTTCGACCCAAGTTTTCTTTGCCCAAAATGGCTTTGAAAAAGGGAATGAATACTACGGAAAAGGGAAATACAATGAAGCGATTGCTGCTTATGAAAGTGTTTTGAAAGACAACAAGCATTCCTCAGAATTGTATTTTAATTTGGGAAATGCTTATTATAAATTGAATAAAGTAGCACCTTCTATTTATAATTATGAAAAAGCATTGGCGCTTGATCCAAATGATAGCGAAAGCAGTAACAACTTAAAATTTGCTCAAAAAAGAACTATTGATGAAATTAAAGTAATCCCTAAAGTTGGTTTTGGGAAACTGGTACGTGACTTTACGGGAATCTATCATTACAATACCTGGGCATGGATTTCAGTAGGTCTTGCAACCACATTCTTGTTGTTTTTTATTGGATATTATTTTTCACAAATTACGGTTTCCAAACGGATCTTCTTTTTTGGAATGTTTGTGCTTATTTTTCTAATTCTTATTAGTGTTTCGTCGGCAATTTTCGAAAAAAGTCATTTTGATACTGAAAAACCGGCTATTGTTTTTGCAGAAATTGCAGATGTAAAAAGCGAACCTAGAAATGGAGGTCCAGCAATTTTCGTACTGCACGAAGGCACTAAAGTGTATGTAGAGGAAATCATTGGAAAATGGAAAAAAGTGCAATTAACCGATGGAACTGAAGGTTGGATTGAGAGTAATGCGATTAGGGAAGTGAAGTAATAGTATTCAGTGTTCAGTCCCGACGCTTCGGGATTAGTGTTCAGTATTCAAATTGGAATAAATGAATTAGCAAACAATATTGGCTAATCGCTTTACAAAATCGAAACTTAAAACAGAGTGTCCACTTACTGAACACTGATTATTTCTTCTTCAAACCATCGTACCATTTTGCTATCGAAGGAAAAATATACCCTGCAGTTTTTTGAATTGGATTGTAAAATAGGGATTTGTCCAGCGTTTCTTTTTTGGCTAAAATATTATTGAAATTTATTTTTTCGAAAATTGTAAAGACAATACTTATTATTAAAATTGTTTTTAGTACCCGGAAGAAACCACCACCTAATTTATTCAACCAGCCTAAAAAGGCTAAATCTGCGATTCCAGTAAGGAATTTTCCCAAAAGCGTTATTCCGATCACAATAAGAATAAAAGTAAAAACAAAAGCAATCACTTGAATAGTTTGGGGACTCCAATGAACAAAGCCTGCCAATATTCCCTTGATGAAAGAGGAGAATTTTATGGCAAAATAAATTCCGGCTAACAAAGAAACCAAAGAAGCTAATTCTACAAAAAGTCCATTTCTAATGCCTTTATACAAAGCAAAAGCAAGAAAAACACCCAAAATAATATCTAAAAATCCCATGATAATTAATTAGTAAAAATAAAAGTGCAAATATAAAAGAATTGTTCAGTATCAATTGCCAATTAACAAGTTCTTATCTTTGTCCAAATAATTTTATGGTATATGAATTAATAACTCATGACTCATAACTCATAACTCATAAAAATGTCAAGAGACACGCAACTTAAAGAACGCTGGGAACAGCTTGTAAATATACTTTCCAATCAATTTTCCCAAGGAGAGGATTTAGATCTCGATGCTATCATTTATCTAATTGGAGTACAAGAACTCGGAAAAGTGCATAGCGAATACAAGAAAGACGAAAAACTAAATCTGATGCACATCGCGATTTGCAGGTTATTAGAGCCATATGGTTTCTACGAATTTGAGTTTTTTGATGAAGAAGGATGGCCACATTACAAAGTAAAAGAGGAATTGCCGCCATTAAAAGCAGGAGAACAATCGGTTTTAATGAAAGAAGCCATTGTGAATTATTTTATCGAAAGAGAACTTATAGATTAAACCATATTAAGGAATTAAGGAAATATAAGTTTTTTTCATAAAAACGGTTAGTTTATAAGCTCAGGCTTAAATGCTCTTACATTTCTTATATGGTTAAAAAAAATGATGTTTTAGTTTCTGTTATTGGACTAAGGGAACAATGTCACAATTTAGAACGGAAACTTTAAACTTTAAAGAGTATACTTGGAACAAATTTCCTAAATTTGCACTCTCAATTATTGGATGAAAATGATAGACAAGATAAAAGAATATATTGGTGAAGCACAAGCTTTCTCAACGCAAAACACAGCAGATTTAGAAGCATTCCGAATTAAATTTCTTGGAAGTAAAGGGCTTTTGAAAGATCTTTTTGCTGAATTCAAAAATGTTCCTAACGAACAAAAGAAAGAATTCGGTCAAGTAATCAATTTGCTTAAAACTTCTGCTGAGGATAAAGTAAAAACCATACAGGAAGCTTTAGAAAGTAAAGAAGAAATCAAAGGCTTTTATGGTGATTTGACGCGTTCGGCTGAACCAATAACTATTGGCTCTCGTCACCCTATTTCATTAGTAAAAAACCAAATTATAGACATCTTTTCGAACATTGGTTTCAACGTTTCTGAAGGTCCGGAAATCGAAGATGACTGGCATAATTTCACAGCATTAAACTTACCGGAATACCATCCGGCGCGTGACATGCAAGACACGTTTTTTATTCAAACAAATCCTGATATTTTGTTGCGCACGCACACATCATCCGTTCAGGTGCGTTACATGGAGGAAAATAAACCGCCAATTCGTACTATTTCTCCGGGAAGAGTTTTCCGTAATGAGGCTGTTTCGTCCCGTTCGCACTGTATCTTTCATCAAGTGGAAGGATTGTACATTGACAAAGACGTTTCTTTTGCCGACTTAAAACAAACACTTTTATATTTCACCAAAGAGATGTTCGGAAAATCAAAAATCCGTTTGCGTCCGTCTTATTTCCCGTTTACCGAGCCAAGTGCTGAGGTTGATATTTATTGGGGTCTAAAAACAGAAACCGATTACAGAATCACCAAAGGAACCGGTTGGTTAGAAATCATGGGTTGTGGAATGGTTGATCCTAACGTTTTGAAAAACTGTGGCATCAATCCTGACGAATACAACGGTTTTGCCTTCGGAATGGGAATTGAAAGAATCGCCATGTTGTTGTATCAGATCGGCGATATCCGTATGTTCTACGAAAATGATGTCCGTTTCTTGGAGCAATTTAAATCAAGTATATAGTCATTGCGAGGAACGGGTTCCATCTCATAACGATTTTGGACTTTAGTGCTTTTAGGAGCTATTTCCAGCTGTACACTATATCTTTTTCTGTCTAAAAAACCCAGAAAAAGGATGCCGTTTCCATCTGGGCTAGGGCATTTCGGTTCGCAAGAAACTTAAATTTTGAATACTAAAATAATAATTAATAATGAATGAAGAGATTGCTTCATTCTTCGCAATGACATGAAAAAAGACATCATCATCCCCGAAGTAGAAAACGTATTCCTTGCTGCAGTTCAGGAATGGAGTGACGATTTCATGGAGAAAGTATGGTATGCCTATTTAATAAATGATAGTGACTACCTTATAGAAAGCGTAATGGTCGTTTCCAAAGCTTTTGGAACCATAGACGGAGAAATGAAAAAAACCTCTCTTTTGCGTCATGCTTTTGTAGAAGTGCCGCCAGTTTCAGTGATTAAAATAGAAATGATAGAAAAAAGTGTTCTGGCACTTAACAATGAATTTATGTTGACTTATTTTATCGGAGATAAATTGCACGACAAAAAATTCATTTTCAAAGCGCATTCCATTCATGAGGATTTTGTAGAAGAAGTGCCTATTTTATTCGTTGATGGAGTTATCGTGAGATAAATTATTGTTTGTTGAGTCTTTTATTTTTAGATTTCCACGTGAAATAACCCAAAACAAAAATTCCAAGAACAATATAAGCACCAGCACGAATATAAAAGCTTGTTTTGGAAACCTGTTCTAAAAAAGGAACTTCTTTTATTTCAAATAAAATCATGAAGATGGTCATAAAAACACCCCAAATTCCGCCGGTTTTAATCTGATATTTCCATCTTTCGCTCATGACATTATGTGTTGATTATTTAAATCTGTAATCTCTTATCCGAATTAATCCAATTGATCCGTCAGTGCCTTAAAAATAGTTTTAGCATCTTTTCCTTCGTATAGAATCTCATAAACCGCATCAATAATTGGAGTTTTAGCTCCGTAAACCTGATTAAGTTTATAAGCACTTTTAGCAGCATAATAACCTTCGGCAACCATACTCATTTCCATCATTGCTGATTTTACGGTGTAGCCTTTACCAATCATATTCCCAAACATTCTATTTCTGGAGAATACAGAATAACCGGTAACCAATAAATCGCCTAAGTAAGCGGAATCATTGATGTTACGTTTCATTTTATGCACCTTCTTGATGAATTTTTTCATCTCCCGAATGCCATTACTCATCAACACCGACTGGAAATTGTCACCATAACCTAATCCGTGTGCCATTCCAGCTGCAATAGCATAAATGTTTTTTAGCATGGCGGCATATTCGGTACCTATAATATCATCTGTAATCTTCGTTTTAATATAATTTCCAGATAAATTTTTAGCAACGATTTTGGCTTTATCAGGATCTCCGCAGGCGATGGTTAGATAGGATAATCGCTCCATGGCTACTTCTTCTGCGTGACAAGGACCGGTAATTACACCTATATTATAATAAGGGATGTCATATTTGACATGGAAATGCTCGCCTACAATTAAGCTTGTTTCAGGAACAATACCTTTTATTGCCGAAAAAATGATTTTATCTTTCAATGAAACGGTCAGTTTCTCCAATTCAGCATCTAAAAAAGCGGATGGAATTGCAAAGATGATATAATCAGCATAAGCCACAGCTTCATTGATATCGCTCGTGAGTTTGAGTTTTTTGACGTCAAATTCAACAGAACTTAAATAATTTGGATTGTGTTTGTAGGTTTTAATGTGTTCTATTGCAGCTTCATTACGCATATACCAAGAAATCTCTGAGAGATTTACGCAGAGCATCTTTGCAATTGCTGTTGCCCAACTTCCCCCGCCAATCACTGCAAATTTTATATTTTCGGCCATTTTTTTATTAAATTTAATCAAAAGTACTTAAAAAAGTAGTGATTATACAAATAAAATTGGAACAAGAAATTTGCATTTTCAGAGTTTTAAAAATGTAATAATTATACAGGTTAAAAAATAATTTTACTTTTTTTACTTTTTAACACAATATGTATATGTAATCTTCGTTGTAAATGTTTATAAATTAATTATTTAACAAATATAATGCAGATTGAATTAGTTGGTTTTGTTTTAGTATTTTAAAAGGCGTCCCCATTTAAAAATGAGAACGCCTTTTTATTTAAACTGCTTCAATCAGTATCTAGTTATTTAAATTAATAACTCATTTCAACAATTGATTTTACCTTTTCTAAAGTGATATTTTGCTTTTCTCCCAATCCTAACCAACCTCTTTCTTCAAAACGATTTACAATAAAATCAGCCGTTTTGTCAAACTCTTTAGTATAATCGGATAATTTAGTTTCCATTCCCATAGTATGGAAAAATTCAACGGTTTTGTTGATGGCTTCGTTAGCGATTTCGTCCTCAGTTCCAGTTAAGTTGAAAATACGTTTTCCGTATTGTGCCAATTTTCCCTTTTTAGTTTCAAACATCACTCGGTATAAATTTGGACCCACAACAGCCAATGTTCTGGCATGATCGATTCCATACAAAGCCGTTAATTCATGTCCAATCATGTGCGTTGCCCAATCCGAGGGAACTCCTTTCTGGATTAATCCATTTAAAGCCATGGTACAACTCCACATAAAATTAGAAGCTAAAGCATAATCTTTAGGATTATCAACCACTTCAGGGCCAACTTGAATCAAAGTTTGTAAAATACTTTCGGCAATTCTATCTTGAAGATACCCTTTGTGCGGATACGTTAAATATTGTTCTAAAACATGGGTATACGCATCAACAACTCCGTTTTGCAATTGTCTTTTTGGTAAAGATTCAATTACGGTTGGATCGCAAATAGAAAATTTAGGAAACAAGGCGCTACCGCCAAATGATAGTTTTTCTTGTGTAGATTCAATAGTAACAACTCCGCCGGAATTCATTTCACTTCCGGTTGCCGGTAACGTTAGAATAGTTCCAAAAGGAACAATTTTAGATAAATCTTTAGTCAACACTCTTTTTTGAAGAATATCAATTGGATTTCCGTCAGAATGTACGGCAGCCGAAATGAATTTTACCCCATCAATTACGGAACCACCACCTACGGCGAGTATGAAATCTATTTTTTGTTCTTTGATAACCGCAACTGCTTTCATCAATGTTTCAAAATGTGGATTTGGTTCAATTCCACCAAATTCCACGATTTCAAAACCTTTTAGCGTATTGATTACTTGGTCATAAATTCCATTTTTGAAAATGCTTCCACCGCCATACGCGAGAAGAATTTTTGCTCCTTGTGGAACTAAAGTGGGAAGTTTTTCAATTTGTCCTTTTCCAAAAATTAAATTAGTAGGATTGTATAATTCGAAATTTAACATGTTTTTTATTTTTTTGAATTCAATTGGTTTAATAATTTTTCTGCAACTAATTTAGACGAAGCCGGGTTTTGACCCGTAATCAATAAACCATCTTCCACGGCATAAGGCTGCCAGTCGCCTATTTTTGAATACGTTGCGCCATTAGCTTTCAAAGCATCTTCCAATAAAAATGGAACTACATTCGTTAATCCCACCGCTTCTTCCTCAGTATTTGAAAATCCAGTTACTTTTTTACCTTTTACTAAAAATTCTCCATTTACTTTTACGTTTTTCAACACCGCTGGTGAATGACAAACAAAAGCGACCGGTTTGTTATTAGTGTAAAATGCTTCAATCAAAGCGCTTGAATTTTTATCTGTAGCTAAATCCCATAACGGGCCGTGACCTCCTGGATAAAAAACCGCATCATAATCAGACTCTTTTACATCGGCTAATTTGTGCGTATTTTTCAGTTTTGCCAATAATTCGGTATCGCTGTCAAATCTTTTAGTATCTTCAGTTGCAGCAGATGGATTTTCACTTTTTGGATCAATGGGTGGTTGTCCACCTAGCGGAGTGGCAACATCAATGGTTACTCCTTTATCTAATAATTCGTAATAAGGTGCTGCGAATTCTTCTGTCCAAAATCCTGTTTTTTCTCCCGTGTTACCTAATTTATCGTGACTGGTGACAACAAATAATACCTTTTTCATACTTTTTTTATTTTGTGCAGTTGTTGTAAGGCAACTTACGGTTAATGCTATAATGGCAAATAATGCGATTTTCTTCATTTCTAATTTTGTTTGTACAAATTTAGGACGAATATGCTATTAGTAAAAATAATTTAAATTATGTTTGTGATAAATATATTTATATCATGGTCAATCTCGAATGGTACAGAACCTTTAAATCAGTTTATAAAAACGGGAATTTTTCTTTGGCTGCCAAAGAATTGTTTATTAGTCAACCTGCTGTTAGTCAGCAAATATCCATGTTGGAAGCGCATGTAGGCTATAAGCTTTTCAATAGAAAGTCAAAAGGTGTGGAACCAACGGAATATGCTAAGTTACTTAATAATTTAATCATCGAGGCGTTAGACCGATTGGAAAATGTGGAGAACGGTTTTCGTGCCAAAGCGTTTGATGCAAACCGATTAATTTCAATTGGAATTTCGAAACATTTGATGCACAGTTTGGGAAGTGCCCTAGTTTCAAAATTTGAATTTATCGATTTTAGTTTTCATGAAAACGACACGCTTTTTGAATTGGTAGATTCTAAAAAACTTGATTTTGCGGTTGTCACCAAAAAATATGACACGTTTGACACCATTCAGAAAAAGGTTGGGGAAATTAAACAAGTGATTGTAGGTTCCAATAATATCGATGCTTCCGAATTAAAATCCAATATCAAAATTAAAAATTTCTCTGCAATTGAACATTGGTTAAACGACCAAAAATGGTTCAGTCACAATGCGCAGATTCCGCATATCAAATTGTTTTGGTTGCATGTTTTCAACAAAAAAAGACCCTCGATGATTCCCAATTATATCATTCCATCCGAATATGAAATGCTGGAAATAATTTCGAAAAATACCGGAATAGCTGTTGTTTGGGATTGCAATGCGAAAAGTCTAATAGCAGAAAATAAAATCCAATTGTTGTGGAACAGCAAGCAAATGCCAAGTACAGAAGTATTTTTATTATCCGGTAAAAACGACAATTTGAATACTATTTTTGAAAATATTGAAGTAGAATTGAAAAGAGTTTTGGGGTAATTTAAGAACAATATTTTGCTCTCATTTCTTTGGCTTCTTCATCTGAAGAATATCCCATGATGAGTAATCCTTCAGTGCAACCAATCTTTTTTTCTTTTAATAACTTAGTTATGAATTTTCGAAATTGAGTGTTATCTCTATGACTACTTGGTATAAAGTCTAAATAATTTCTATTGTATTTTATTTTTTCCTGACAGATGATGTTAACTAAATTACCGTAAAAATATTCAACATAATATTCAGTATTTATTTCAAAATAAAATTCCTTGTACTCATCATCAAGAGTAAAAGAAATAAAATTGGAGAGTCCATTTGTATAACTTGGTCCATATTTATAATTTCCTGTTGGCTTTCCATAATAATCGCCAACAGAAACTTTTAAATTAGAAATGTCTTTATAAAAAAAACGTGTATTATCGGTTTCTATATATTCGCTCTCAAATCGTATGTTTCCTTCAAAAAAACCATTTACGTTTTCATGTTCTTTTAATCGAATTATAAAACTTAAAATATGGCCAAAAAAAGCAGTTAATAAAATCCAGCTAAAATAGTAAGGTATCTTTATATTCCATTTGTCTTCGATAAAGTAAAGTGCTGTTCCAAGACAGAAAGCTATAGCTAAGGAGTAATTTGAAAGCTTTTCTGAAAAAGTCAGATTCCAACCTTTCTTTTTTATAGGATGAAAAATTCTAAAGTACAGTGTCATTTACTTCTTATAAAAGTTATTATGATCAATGTATTCCCAAACTTTTGCAGGCAATAACGGCTGCACATTTTTCCCTTTTTTGATATTATCCCGAATAAATGTCGATGATATTTCAACAACAGGTGCATCAATCATGTGGATTTTTGGATGGTTTTTGAAAGTTGCATTTTCTGTTTCCGAGGAAATTGCTTCGCCTGTTCGGCCTTTGGCATCGAGTCTTGGATACACATAAATATCGTGATGTGCCAGAATAGCTTCGTAGTTTTTCCATTTGTGCAACGACCTGAGATTGTCTTCGCCCATGATTAAGGAGAACTCATAATTTGGATATTTTTCCTGTAAGTGAACGAGAGTATTCACGGTGTAATTCGGTTGTGACAATTTAAACTCAATATCCGAAGGTTTGATTTTTGGGAAATCTTCTGAGGCAAGATGTACCATTTGCAAGCGATGGTAATCATCGAGCAACGTGCTTTTTTTCTTCAGAGGATTGTGTGGCGTAACCACCATCCAAACTTGGTCTAAATCAGCATGCTCCGCCATGTGATTGGCAATGATGAGATGTCCAACATGAATGGGATTAAACGTTCCGAAATACAGACCTATTTTCATTTACCAGGGTTTTAGGTTTTGGATTTTAGGTGTTGATTCTAATTAAAACCGAGCACCTAAAACCTAAAGTCAATATTTTATTTCACGAAATTCTTTACCAATTGATACGCTTCTTCAAGAGCAATATCCAAATCGTAGTTTTTTATAATAACATCAAACTGTGGTGCTGTTGCCAGTTCAACGGAGGCTTTTGCAATACGCATATTGATTTTGTCTTCACTCTCAGTAGAACGTTCCTTTAATCTTCTTTTGAGTTCATCCACGCTTGGTGGTTTCACGAAAACAGCTAAAGTTTCATCAGGGAATTTATGTTTGATACGCAATCCGCCAGATACATCAATATCAAAAATCACGTTTTTTCCTTTGGCCCAAATGCGTTCCACTTCACTTTTTAAGGTTCCGTAGAAATTATCGCGATAGACTTCTTCCCATTCTACAAAATCTTCGTTTTTGATGTGCGTTTTAAATTCTTCTAATGACATGAAATAATAATCTTTTCCATTTACTTCTTCGCCACGTGCTTCACGTGTCGCTGCGGAAATAGAAAATTCAAGATTCAAATCTTCTTTGCTTAATAAATGCCTAACTATGGTAGTTTTTCCAGATCCTGATGGTGCCGAAAAAACGATTAATTTTCCTCCTGTACTCATGTTGTTATTTAATTCTAGTCGCAATGAATGCTTCTATCTTTATGCATAAAGACGCGATGAATCGCGTCTCTACCTAATATGTTTTACAATACGTTCAATACCTGTTCCTTAATTTTTTCCAATTCGTCTTTCATCTGAACGACTAATTTCTGCATTTGTGCGTGATTGGATTTAGAACCCATCGTGTTGATTTCACGTCCCATTTCCTGGGTGATGAAACCTAGTTTTCTACCGTTGGCTTCGGTTCCGTTGATGGTTTCCAAGAAATAATCCAAGTGATTCGTCAAACGTACTTTTTCTTCGGTGATGTCTAATTTTTCTAAATAATAAATCAATTCCTGCTCAAAACGATTTTCGTCTACATTAACTTTAAGTTCTGAGATAGCAGTTTGTAAACGGTCTTTTATGGCTTGAACACGCTCTGGATCAAGTGCCAAAGCTTCGGTCATGTATAGACGAATATTGCCAATTCGCAATTGAAATTCTTTTTCAAGAGACATTCCTTCATCTCTTCTAAAGTTCAAGATATTTTGTAACGCTTCTTCGATAACAGTTTGGATTTGAACCCAGTCGTTTTCATCAATTTCATCACGTTCTATTTTCATGGTATCCGGCATGCGAATAGCCATTTTCATTAATTCAGTTTCATCAGCATCAGCATAAACTTCTCTCAACTGGTTAATGTATGCTTTTATAATTGGCACATTAACTTTGGTAGAAGTTTGTTCAGCGGTACTTTCGATAAAAATAGAAAAATCTACTTTTCCTCTTTCCAGTTTTAGGGCAATTTGGTTGCGTAAACCCAATTCCATTTCGCGGTACAGCGAAGGCATTCTCACATTCAAATCCAAACCTTTACTGTTTAAGGATTTTACTTCTACCGTGATTTTTTTGGTTGGTAATTGCAAAGTCGCTTTACCAAAACCCGTCATTGATTGTATCATATAATTTTCTAAAAGAGGTCAAAGATAATAAAAAAGTGGTCAGTGGTCAGTTTTCAGTTGTTTTTGAACAGATTGGATTTGTTTAAAGCTTCTATTTTTTCAAATGCCTTCTATGGTTAAATTTTTAATGTGTTTTTTAAACATATAAGAAATGAAAGGACATTTAAGAAGAAATGTTTTTTATTAAGGGAATTTTATCAGGTATCTTTTTTGGTTTTTTACCGAGATTGAAAACTAATTTTTTCTTCTGTGTTACCAAATAAACGCCGACAAATATTAAAACTGCGGAAACAATTTTCACCAAACTCAATTCGTCTTTGCCTAAGCTTATCGCAAAAATAGTTGCGAATAGCGGTTGTAAATAAATAAAAACGGCAACCGTGGTTGGTTTTAATTCTTTCATCGAAAGCAAATTCAGCAAATAGGTCAGGAATGTTGAAAAAACAACCACAAATCCTATTTTCCAGCAAATATCCATTGGAACCAAAGCCCATTCAACAGTTTGAAATTGGCTCCAGCCAAAAGGCAAAACCATAATAAATCCGAACAAATAAATCCATTTTACAAAGGTAAAGGCATTGTATTTATCCATTAATTTCTTGACGATAATCAGGTAGAATCCATAGGAAATGGCGTTGACCAAAACCAGAAAATTCCCCAATCCGGCGTTTGTGGCGGTGCCAATGGATTTCCCATACAGAATGAGAAATGCAGTTCCTATCAGACCAAGGATAATCCCAAAAACCATTCGTTTTTGCATGCGTTCCTTCATAATCAATGCCGAAAGCGTCAAAACAATCATCGGTGTCGAAACCATGATCACCGCAGCACTAATGGGAGAAGTAAGGCTTAATCCTTTGAAAAATGTAAGCATATTAAACGCCACACCAAAAAATGCGGCTGCAATAATTCGAGGAAAATCATTGAGCGCAATTTTCTCGTTGCGAGTAAGGCGAAGCAATCTCATTATAAACCAAATTAGCCAAAACAAAATCATCGAACCACCAGCGCGCAACAAGATAAAGCCATAGGCGTCAATGTACAAGGGCATGACATCTTTGGCAATGGTAAACGTAACGCCGTAAATCAAGGAAACAATGGTGGCACAGATAAGCGCAATGTTTCTTTTGGACATTATGCCAAAGCTTTCATTACTTGTAGCATGTTTTGTTGCGTATTACCTATGAAAATTTTGCCATCAATAATAAAAACTGGACGACTCAAAAAAGTATAATGCTCAAGAATATATTTTTTGAAATCATCTTCAGTTAAAGATTTATTCTTAAAATCCATTGATTTGTACAATTGTGCTTTTTTGCTGAAAAGCGCTTCGTAACTTCCGGAAAGTTCGCGCATTTGCTCCAATTCTTCCACTGTAATTGGATCTTGTTTGATGTCGTGAAACTTAAAATCATGGTCTTTCGGTAATGATTTTATGATTTTCCTGCAGGTATCGCAAGAAGCGAGATAATATATTTTGTCCATGTAAATAGCGATTTCTTTGTGCAAAGAAAAATCATTTGAGACGTAAAATGATTATTTTTATCAAAAAATTAGAAAAATGAATCAAACATTTGACGTCAACGCTACCAGCAGAAATATGGTTTCAAAATTTCTGGCTGGTTACACTTTAGAGCAACTCAACACGATTCCTGAGGGATTTAGCAATAATTTGATTTGGAATATTGGCCACATTATCGTGACGCAGCAACTGTTAGTGTACAAACTCTCAGGTTTACCCATGATGATTTCAGACGAATTAGTGGAAAAATATAAAAAGGGAACTAAGCCGGAACATATTGCCATACAAACTGAAGTAGATGAAATAAAATCTTTATTATTTGAAACTATTAATCAAACCAAAGCTGATTATGACAATCAAATCTTCAAAAATTACAATGAATATCCAACCTCTACTGGTTTTATTTTAAAAAGTGTTGAGGATGCCTTAGCTTTTAATAATCTCCACGAAGCGCTTCACATTGGGATTATGATGAGCATTAGAAAGTTTATTTAGGAGTTATTTTCGGTATAATCGATATTATAGTCTCGTTAAAAAAACGAGACTATAAATAGGATTTTCGCTGTATTGCGACTAAACATATTGCAACTTCCGGCATTTTTCAATTCTTCAGCAAAGTTTTGTTTTATTTTGCGAGTAAATAATCATTTACTTCTTTATAAGAGAATAACAATTCTTTTGGTCCGTCAGCATACGATGCCGCTTCATAGGAATTGTAATAAAGGAGTAATCCTTTATCGGTATAAAAAATATTTTGGGGCAGATAAAATTTCTCATCCTCAAACATCAATCCAGTTGAATTTATAGATTTGTTTTCCGGAATTTTATATTTGGCTCTGAATTTTTTTTCGGCGAAAGCGGTAAAAGCATTCTTATCTTTAAATAATTTATTGTTCGAAATAAATTTTCCGGTGTTAGGATCAAACAGCAGCGAACGCAACCCCTGATAGCCATGAGCGCCACCAGTATAGGTGTAATGTTTTATTTCTATATTCAATATACTGTCGGATTGGTATTTTATACTTCCTTCAATGTCGGCTTCCCAACCAAATTTGTCATTCGGAAATTCTTTCTGAATTTTTTCATAGGAACCGATAAAAGAGGTTAACAGTCCGTTATAATTCGTTGAAGTATATGGCTTTTCGCCAAAATAAATAATCTCCTTCAATACTGAAAACACTTTTTTATTGATGCTGTCCGCAACAACGGGAACATCCTTTGCGACAGGAATTTTTACAGTTATCTGAGGGCAATTTTCCTTGCAGGGCAAAGTCGTTTTTTTCTTGAAAGATTGGTCTTCAAAAACCAATTCGTTAGAACAACGCGCCACAGAAAAAAGTAATAAGGAAAAAAGGATAAAGTGTTTCATTTCAAAATTGTTAATTATATACAAAGGTATCAACTTGTGACTTGGTTAGAATAAATTAAAAGGTAAATTTGTAAAACAATTCAGCATTTGAAAATTAAACGATATGAAATCGCCATGATTCAAAATCACAAAATAATAATGAAAAATGGCGATACCATATTCCATTAAAAAATAAATATTATCTACATATGAAATTTAATACTAAAGTTATTCACGGTGGTCAGCATCATGATCCTAGTACGGGAGCAGTAATGCCACCAGTATATCAAACGTCAACATTTGTACAAACAAGTCCTGGGCATCCTATAAATCCGGATTATGAATACAGTAGGGCTGCAAATCCAACTAGAAGCGCGCTTGAAAACGCATTGGCAAGTATTGAAAACGGAACACGAGGATTGGCTTTTTCATCAGGATTAGCAGCCACGGATTGTGTTTTACGTTCTTTTAAAGCTGGTGACGAAATCATAGCGATGGATGATTTGTATGGCGGAACCTATAGAATGTTTACCCGTATTTATAAAAATTCAGGTATAAAATTCCATTTTGTAGATATGAATGACATCGAGAAATTCAAGTCATTAATCAACGAAAACACAAAATTGGTTTGGGTTGAGACACCTACGAATCCTTTGATGAAATTAGCCGATATTCAGGAAATTGCAAAAATTACTGCAGCCAATAAAATCCTTTTTGCAGTAGACAATACTTTTGCAACTCCCTATTTACAAAAACCATTAGATTTAGGAGCTGATATTGTGATGCACTCTGCGACCAAATATCTTGGAGGACATTCTGATGTTATTGCAGGAGCATTGATTGTAAAAGACGAAGCACTGGGAGAACAATTGCATTTTCAACAATTTGCAACGGGAGCAACACTTGGGCCAATGGATAGTTTCTTAGTGCTTAGAGGAATAAAAACCTTGCATTTACGCATGGAAAGACATTGTGAAAACGGTGGAAAAGTGGTGGAGTTTTTAAGTAAGCATCCGAAAATTAAAACGGTTTATTATCCGGGATTACCGAGTCATCCGTATCATGAAATTGCCAAAAAGCAAATGAGTGGTTTTGGAGGTATGGTTTCGTTTACTTTTGTTTCGGGTAAAAAAGAAGATGCGATTGATTTTCTGGAGAAACTGAAAGTTTTCACCTTAGCAGAATCGCTTGGTGGAGTGGAATCATTAGCGAATCATCCCGCGTTAATGACGCATGCATCTATTCCGGAAGACAAACGAAAAGAAGTTGGAATCACTGACGATTTAGTTCGATTGAGTGTTGGTATTGAAGACGCCGAAGATTTAATCGAAGATTTAAAACAAGCATTAGCTTAAAAATATAGTTAAAAAAGAAACCCCAATTCTAATTTTAGAATTGGGGTTTCTTTTTTAAACGCTTGTGTTGCTATTGTAAGTAATAAATATAACCCACATTCAACCAAACTAACCAGTCGTTCGCTTTGTTTTCTTTAAAAAATTCGGGATTAGGATTTAAGCCATCTACCCAATTGGAAAAATAATATTGGAATCTTAAATCGATCATTAAATCTTGTAAAGGAGTCAGTTTATAACGGGATCCTACACTTGATACTACTGACCAAACCGATCCGCCTTCAGTAGAAAATCCATAAGGACGATCATCAGTAGGGACTAGATATTTAGGAAATGTAGTTAAAGGTGTTCCTAAAGTTCCCATTGTTGAATAAGCTTCGGCATTATAATAACTGAATTGGGCTCCAAGACTTACGAACGGCCCTATACTACCAATTCTTGCGGTAAAGTCTCTAATACTCAATGGGAAATATTCCAGTTGCATTCCAATATTTGTAACGGCGGTACTTCCTTTCATTGCACGTAATTGATCTGCTCCAAGAGAGGTTTTATTTGGTTCGACCCATTCTCCAAAATGCTCTAATTTGGTTTTATTATAAGAAAGTTCAGATCTTAATTTGAAATGGTCGTTAAAATAAGTTTCTGGAGTATAACAGTTACATTCGGCTTTATAAGAAAAGTTTAGGTAATGAATAATTCCAATTCCTATACCTGTATTTCCGGAGTTAGTGTCTAAATCGTAACGTTCACCATAGTCGGATTGAAAGGCCACAGGGCCAGCGATAATCCCTACTTCATGAGAAAATCCAAATTGTGCGCTTGAAATATTTGAAAATCCAAATAAAATAAATAAAGTAAAAATTGTTTGTTTGATCATTAGATGAAAAATTGTCAAATCTTGACAAATATATAAAAACATCATTCATTAAATTTAAAAAAGGAAGATTAAAAAATAAGTAAACAAATTCGTATTTACTTATGGAAACTATAACGATTTCGTAATAAACACTGTTGTAAATGTAGATTTCTTTAAAATAGGTTAATAAATAGATAATTCTATTGATAAAATAAAAATTTTACGCCAAATATTCTTTTTAGATGTATCTTTGTGAACACAAACGAAAACGTTTTCTTAAATGTTTATAATCTAATTATTATGTCACAAAGCATTACTACTTTTATCGAATCGGTTGCCAAAAAAAACCCGAACGAGCCGGAATTTATGCAAGCAGTTGTAGAAGTTGCTGAAACAGTAATTCCTTTTATCGAAGAGAATAAGAAATACCAAAACAAGATGCTTTTGGAAAGAATGGTTGAGTCAGATCGAATTATTACGTTTCGTGTAACTTGGATTGATGATAAAGGAGAAATTCAAGTGAATAGGGGATATCGTATTCAGATGAATTCTGCAATTGGACCATATAAAGGAGGAATTCGTTTTCATCCTTCAGTGAATTTAAGTATTCTGAAGTTCTTGGCTTTCGAACAAACTTTCAAAAATAGCTTAACTACATTGCCAATGGGTGGTGGAAAAGGTGGAGCAGATTTTGATACAAAAGGGAAATCGGATAATGAAGTGATGCGTTTTTGTCAAAGTTTCATGACGGAATTATGCAAACATATTGGTGCAGATACGGATGTTCCTGCTGGAGATATTGGTGTTGGAGGAAGAGAAGTGGGTTATATGTTTGGTCAATATAAAAGAATCAGAAACGAATTTACTGGTGTTTTAACAGGTAAAGGAATCTCTTTTGGAGGATCATTGGTTAGGCCAGAAGCAACAGGTTATGGAGCAGTTTATTTTGCTCAAAGTATGTTGGCTACAAAAGGGGATAGTTTTACAGGAAAAACAGTTGTGATTTCCGGTTCTGGAAATGTAGCACAATATGCTGCTGAAAAAGCGACTCAATTAGGAGGAAAAGTAGTGACCATGTCAGATTCAGGAGGGTATATTTATGATGCTGATGGAATTGATGTTGATAAATTAGCTCATGTAATGGTAATTAAAAATGAGTTAAGAGGTAGGATTAGTGATTATATCACTAAATATCCAAATGCAAAATACGTTGCAGGAAAACGTCCTTGGGAAGTAAAATGTGATGTTGCATTGCCATGTGCTACTCAAAACGAATTGAATGAAGACGAAGCAAAAGCTTTAGTGGCACACGGATGTATCTGCGTAGCCGAAGGAGCAAACATGCCAACAACGCCAGATGCAGTACTCGTTTTTCAACACGCAAAATTATTATTCGCACCAGGAAAAGCATCTAATGCAGGTGGAGTTGCAACTTCGGGTTTAGAAATGTCTCAAAACTCATTAAGACTAAGCTGGAGTGCTGAAGAAGTTGACGAAAGATTAAAAGGAATTATGTTGAATATTCATGCTTCTTGTGTGAAATATGGTTCTGATGCTAATGGTTATGTTGACTATGTAAAAGGAGCCAACATTGCAGGATTTGTAAAAGTAGCTGATGCTATGCTAGCTCAAGGAGTGGTATAGATCAGGTTTAATTATAATTTAAAATGCCTTCTACCTACTTAAGGATAGAAGGCATTTTTTTGTGTAACAAAATTCTAATACTTTCGTTTGTTCTATATTTGTAAACCAATATTTATGCAAATAATGAAAAAGAGCGTTTTATATTTTTTGCTTTTACTTTTTACCCAAATGTGTTTTGCCCAAAGTAATCTGTTGTGGCAAGGATATTTCTCTTACAATGAAATTAAAGATCTATCAGAATCTACTTCCGCAGTTTTTGCTGCTTCAGAAAACGCCTTGTTTTCTAAAAATATAGCGACAAGCCAAATTAAAACCACCAACACTGTTGATGGGCTTTCCGGAGAAACTATTTCGGCATTATACTATAGCGCAACATTTAATAAAACAATTGTAGGATACGAAAACGGGTTGATAATAGTCATCAATGAAGCCGATGGAAGCATGCTCAATGTGGTCGATATTATCAATAAACAACTTCCTTCAAACATAAAAAAAATCAATCACTTCATGGAATTTGAAGGTGTTGCTTATGTTTCCTGTGATTTTGGAATTGTTCAATTCAATTTGGCTACCATGCAATTTGGGGATACCTATTTTATCGGTACAAATGGAGCTGAAATAATGGTGAACCAAACAACATTATTTAATGGTTTTGTTTATGCAGCTACAAATAGTGGTATAAAAAGAGCCGATATCTCCAATAAAAACTTAGTTGATTTCAGCCAATGGGAAACAATTGCTGCCGGAAATTGGTCTGGTGTAGCAACATTAGGCACAGATTTATTTGCTGTTAATGCTGCAGGGTACATTCATAAATACGATGCGGATGCTAATTTGTTTATGGGATATTTAGCACTATCATCACCAGCTTTAGATATGAGAGCAACTACTGGTTATTTGTTAGTAACGACTCTAAACAGTATTTATATTTACAACAGTCAGATGGCAATGGTGCGTCAAATAAGTACAAACCAAATTACGGAAAGAACTCCAAGTTTTAATTGTGCGACAATAATAGGGGATGCTATTTTTATTGGAACAACAGAAAATGGATTGATTACTACTTCCCTTTCTTCAGCTACGACTTTCGAAAATACGACTCCAATTGGTCCTTCTCGGAACAATATATTTGCGCTTGAAGCTACGACAAGTTCACTTTGGACGGTTTACGGAGATTATTCAGCAGATTATAATCCGTATCCGCTAGACAGTTATGGTATAAGTAAATTTAGTGCAACAGGATGGTTGAATATCCCTTATGAAGAAGTTTTAGGGGCACAATCGATGACCCGAATTACTGTTAATCCAAGCAATGAAAACGAAGTATATGCGAGTTCTTTTTTTTCGGGTTTGCTAAAAATTGAAGATGATACCCCTACAATTTTGTACAATCAAACCAATAGTGGTCTTGAGTCTTTGACCTTTGTAGGTCCTAATTATATAGATATAAGGGTTAACGGAACGGCATTTGATAAATCAGGAAATCTTTGGGTTACCACCAGCCGAATAAAAAATGGATTGAAAGTGTTCAAATCTAATGGACAATGGCAAAGTTATGCGATGGATGCTATTCTGGATTCGGCTATTGACAATAATTTTGGAACAATAGCTATTGATAAAAATGGAACTAAATGGCTTTCTACTAGTGAAGATGGGGTTATTGGTTTTAATGAAAGCAACAATGTCTTCAAAAAAATAACAACTGGACCAGATACTGGAAATTTGCCTGTTTCAAATGTAAACGTAGTTGCGGTAGATAGTAGAAACCAACTTTGGATAGGTACCACAAAAGGATTGCGGGTTTTGCGGAATGTAGGTAGTTTTCAAACAGAAGATCAGATGACGACGGACCCCATAATTATTTTAGACGATAATCTGGCGCAAGAATTATTATACGAACAATTTATTACTGATATTGTTGTTGACGGAGCAAATAATAAATGGATTGGCACCGCCGATTCGGGTTTGTTTCTTGTTTCGCCAAACGGTCAGGAAACCAAATATCATTTTACGATAAATAATTCGCCGTTGCCCAGCAATGTTATAAATGATATTGATATCAATAGCGCTACGGGCGAAGTTTTTATAGCAACAGCTAAAGGTTTGGTTTCTTTCAAAGGAACTGCGACTGCGCCAAATGATGATTTAAGCAATGCCTTTGTGTATCCAAATCCAGTGCGGCCGGAATACCAAGGAACCGTTAAAATTGCCGGATTGTTGGATAAAGCCCATATTAAGATCACGGATATCGAAGGGAATCTGGTTCATGAAACCATTTCTGAAGGCGGAACAATAGAATGGGATACCACTGCTTTTGGAAAACACAAAGTAGCTTCGGGTGTGTATATGATTTTTATTTCGGCGCAAGACGGAGTGGAAACAAAAGTTAAAAAAGTAATGATAATTAGATAGTGGTCAGTGATCAGTCCCGAAGCTTCCGGATAGTGGTCAGTTCTCTAAAATCTAAAAATCTAAGAAGTCTAATAATCTAAAAATCTAAACTTGTTAGTAAAAACTAAAGCGATTGTTCTTTCATCTTTAAAATTTCAAGAAAAAAGCTTGATTGTGAAATGCTTTACGCTGTCACATGGTTTGAAATCTTATTTCGTTCGGGATGCTTTTTCGAGTCGAAAAGCCAATCAGAAAATTGCTTATTTTCAACCATTGACCATTCTCGAAATTGAAGCAGTTCATAAGAACAAAGGCACTTTAGAAAATTTCAAGGAAATAAAAATAGGATCTCCTTTTCATTCCATTCATTCGGATATTTATAAAAGTACGATTGTGATGTTCATTTCGGAAATGCTGCATCATTCGATTCATGAAGAAGAAAAAAACGAGCCGCTGTTTACCTTTTTAGAAACCGCTATGCATTGGCTGGATAACCACGATGAAATTGCTAATTTTCATTTGATTTTATTATTGGAAACTACAAAATATTTGGGCTTTTACCCCGATATTTCTGATATGGATATGCCTTTTTTCGAAATGAACGAAGGTGTTTTCACGCCCTTTCATGCCATTAGTTCACTCACGGAACATGAAAGCAATTTATTCAAAAAATTGATTGATTTAAAATTTGATAATAATCAAAAAATATTCCATGTCATTGAAAGACAAATCGTTTTGAGAATACTGATTGATTACTATAGTTTTCACTTGGATGGCTTTAGAAAACCAAAATCGCTGGATGTTTTAAAAGAAGTTTTCTCATAGAAATTTGGGCGTGACCCTACGTAAAAACTTCGGGTCGGGCTGTTCGTTTCAATCTTTTATTCCGTAAACTCCATAAAAGGATTTCCTCTTCCATCCCTCACGCAAAAACTCATAACTCATAACTCATAATTCATAACTATTTCTTACTTTCGCACCTCGATTTAGAAAAGGATAAAATGAGCACAAAATTTACTGAATACAAAGGACTTGACTTACCAACTGTAGCGTCAGAAGTACTTGATTTTTGGAAGAAAGAAAATATATTCGAGAAAAGTGTAACCACTCGTGAAGGAAACCCACCATTCGTGTTTTTTGAAGGTCCGCCTTCGGCAAATGGTTTGCCTGGAATTCACCACGTAATGGCGCGTGCGATTAAAGATATTTTTTGCAGATATAAAACTCAAAAAGGGTTCCAAGTGAAGCGTAAAGCGGGCTGGGATACGCATGGTTTGCCAGTGGAACTGGGTACTGAAAAAGAATTAGGAATCACCAAAGAAGATATTGGAAAGACCATTTCCATCGAAGAATACAACGAAGCGTGTAAAAAAACTGTGATGCGTTATACCGACGTATGGAATGATTTGACCGAAAAAATGGGATATTGGGTTGATATGGAAGATCCATATGTGACGTACAAATCCAAATATATGGAAACGGTTTGGTGGATTTTGAAACAAATCTACAACAAGGATTTGATGTACAAAGGCTACACCATCCAACCGTATTCTCCAAAAGCAGGAACAGGATTATCTTCTCATGAAGTAAACCAACCGGGAAGTTATAGAGATGTGACGGATACGACAGTTGTCGCACAATTTAAAGTAATCGAAGCACATAGAGAATTGTTGTTCTCTAAGTTTTACGATTATATCACTTCAAAAAACTTACAGCATTACAAATTAGAAGCTTTAGATTTAGAGGAAATCTATTTCTTGGCTTGGACAACAACGCCTTGGACATTGCCAAGTAATACGGCTTTGACTGTAGGTCCAAGAATCGAATATGCTTTAGTAAAAACATTCAATCAATATACTTTTCGTCCGGTAACATTGATTTTGGCTAAAAATTTAGTTGGAAAACAATTTGGGAAAGGGTTCTTCGAAAGTGCTGAACCCGCTGATTTTGAAAATTTCAAAGAAGGCGACAAGAAAATTCCATATCAAATCCTTGCTGAATGCAAAGGAGCGGATTTAGTTGACATTCGTTACGAGCAATTATTGCCATTTGTGTTACCGTATCAAAATCCAGAAAATGCTTTTAGAGTAATTTCAGGGGATTTCGTTACTACAGAAGATGGAACAGGAATTGTACATACTGCGCCAACATTTGGTGCGGATGATGCCAAAGTGGCCAAAGAAGCTACGCCAGAGGTTCCACCAATGTTAGTTTTGGACGAAAATGGAACTCCAGTTCCGTTAGTAGATTTACAAGGAAAATTCACTTCGCATATGGGTGAATATGCCGGTAAATATGTGAAAAACGAATATTATAACGATGGTGAAGCGCCGGAACGTTCTATAGATGTTGAGATTGCCATTCGATTAAAAGAAGAAAATAAAGCCTTCAAGGTGGAGAAATACGTGCACAGTTACCCACATTGTTGGAGAACAGACAAGCCTATTTTATATTATCCTTTGGATTCGTGGTTTATAAAAATTTCTGAAGTTAAAGACAGAATGTTTGACCTGAACGAAACCATCAACTGGAAGCCAAAAGCGACTGGAGAAGGACGTTTTGGGAATTGGTTGAAAAATGCCAATGACTGGAATTTATCGCGTTCAAGATTCTGGGGAATTCCGTTACCAATTTGGAGAACTGAAGAAGGAACCGAAGAAATCTTAATAGGTTCCGTTGAAGAATTGTATAACGAAATTGAAAAATCAATCGCTGCAGGTTTCCAAAAAGAAAATCCTTTCAAAGGTTTCGAAATCGGAAATATGGCGGAAACAAATTATGACTTAGTTGATTTACATAAAAATGTAGTCGATGAAATTACTTTGGTTTCTGCTTCTGGAAAACCGATGACGCGTGAAGCGGACTTGATTGATGTTTGGTTTGATTCGGGTTCCATGCCTTATGCGCAATGGCATTATCCATTTGAAAACAAAGATAAAATTGACGAAAACAAAGATTTTCCTGCTGATTTCATTGCAGAAGGGGTGGATCAAACCCGTGGGTGGTTTTATACTTTACACGCTATTGGAACTTTGGTCTTTGATAAAGTAGCGTATAAAAATGTAGTTTCTAATGGATTGGTTTTAGACAAAAACGGACAAAAAATGTCCAAACGTTTAGGGAATGCAGCAGATCCATTTGAAACATTAAAAGAATATGGTCCAGATGCGACGCGTTGGTATATGATTTCCAATGCGAATCCTTGGGACAACTTGAAATTTGACCTAGAAGGAATCGCTGAGGTTCGCAGAAAATTCTTTGGAACATTGTACAACACGTATTCGTTCTTTAGTTTGTATGCTAATATTGATGGTTTCAAATTTGAAGAAGCGGAAATTCCGTTAAATGAAAGACCCGAAATTGATCAATGGATTATCTCGGAATTGAATACCTTGATAAAAGATGTTGATAGTTATTATGCGGATTACGAACCAACAAAAGCGGCCCGAGCAATCTCTGAATTTGTACAGGAAAACTTGAGTAACTGGTACGTTCGTTTGTGCAGAAGACGCTTCTGGAAAGGGGAATATGCACAGGACAAAATCGCGGCTTATCAAACCTTATATACTTGTTTGTTAACCATAAGTAAACTGGGAGCGCCTATCGCTCCGTTCTTTATGGACAAACTTTACAGAGATTTAACTTTAGCAACACAGTCGGAAAAATACGACAGTGTACATTTGGCGGAGTTTCCAAAACACGTTGAAAACTTTGTTAATAAAATGTTAGAGAGCAAAATGCAGAAGGCGCAGACCATTTCATCACTGGTTTTATCACTCCGAAAAAAGGAAATGATAAAGGTGCGTCAACCATTGCAAAAGGTAATGATACCAGTACTTGACGAGAATCAGAGAGCTGAAATCGAGGCCATTTCTGACCTTATAAAAGCAGAGGTAAACGTAAAAGAAATCGTACTTTTGGATGATGCTTCGGGTGTTTTGGTGAAACAAATTAAACCGAATTTTAAAGCGCTCGGACCACGTTTTGGAAAGGATATGGGGTTGATTTCTAAGCAAATACAAGGGTTTTCTAAAGAGCAGATCAGTCAATTGGACAAGGAAGGAAGCCTGGATATTGTTATTGCAGGAAATAACGTAACTTTAACATTAGAAGATGTAGAAATTACATCACAAGATATTGAAGGCTGGCTGGTGGCCAATTCTAACGGAATAACGGTTGCGCTTGACATTACAATTTCTGAAGAATTAAAGCAAGAAGGAATTGCCAGAGAATTGGTAAACAGAATTCAGAATATCCGTAAAGATTCAGGATTTGAAGTTACTGATAAAATTAAAGTTCAGCTGAAAAGAAATGGACTTTTAGAAGAGGCAATTCTTAAAAATGAAGCGTATATAAAATCAGAAACATTAACCAGCGATTTGGTTTTTGTAGATGAAATAGAAAACGGTACGGAAATTGAATTTGACGATATAAAAACAATGATATTAATTTCAAAATAATATAAAAATGGTAGATGAAGCTACAAGATACTCAGAAGCTGATTTAGCAGAGTTCAAAGAGATAATCCTTAACAAAATTCAAAAAGCACAAGCAGATTTAGATTTGATAAAAAGTGCTTACATGAATGATTTGAATAATGGGACTGATGATACTTCGCCTACATTTAAAGCCTTTGAAGAAGGAAGCGAAACGATGTCAAAAGAGGCAAACTCACAACTGGCAATTCGTCAGGAAAAGTTTATTCGTGATTTGAAAAATGCACTTTTCCGTGTAGAAAATAAAACATACGGAATTTGCAAAGTAACAGGCAAATTAATCGGTAAGGAAAGATTGAAAATCGTTCCTCATGCAACAATGAGTATCGAAGCAAAAAACTTGCAACGATAAACCTCTTGTTAAGCAATATTTAACGCTCCATTGGGAGCGTTTTTTTTGATTAAATTGTTACTTTTGCGCCATTAAAATTTATAAAATGTCATTAAGAAAAGCGTATCTCCTTATTTTTATCATATTACTTGTCGATCAAGTTTCAAAAATATACATCAAAACTAATTTTATTTTAGGCGAAGAAGTTGAAGTATTCAAATGGTTCAAAATTCTTTTTATTGAAAATGAAGGGATGGCATGGGGAACTAAAATCCCGGGAGCGTATGGAAAATTATTTCTGACACTTTTTAGATTGGCTGCTGTTGGCGGAATTGGGTATTGGTTGTGGGATTCTGTAGAAAGAAAACACAGTTCTACTTACTTAATTGTAGCCATAGCATTAATTCTTGCAGGTGCTTTTGGGAACATCATAGATTCTGTTTTCTATGGAGTTATTTTTGATGACAGTCACCAGCAATTGGCTACTTTATTTACTGACAAACCTTATGGAACTTGGTTTCATGGTCAAGTTGTCGATATGTTTTATTTTCCTTTTTGGCATGGAATTTTACCAAGTTGGGTGCCAATTTGGGGTGGAAACGAATTTACTTTTTTCAACGCTATT
Source organism: Flavobacterium melibiosi (assembly GCF_048158545.1). Taxonomy (NCBI): domain Bacteria; kingdom Pseudomonadati; phylum Bacteroidota; class Flavobacteriia; order Flavobacteriales; family Flavobacteriaceae; genus Flavobacterium; species Flavobacterium melibiosi. Next base: position 246,631 of record NZ_JBLNKU010000004.1, read on the forward strand.
TTCAACGTTGCCGATATGGCTATTTCAACAGGAGTTGGAATCTTAATTTTTTTCAACAAAAAAGCATTTCATCACAAAACAGCCTAAATTTTCAACTAAGAATTCACAAAATAAAAATGACCTATTTCATATTTGAATAGGTCATTTTCTTTTATGGATTTATTTGTTTTGTCCCGGAGCATAACGTTTAGCGCTTTTTCCACCATATATTTTTTTAGCTTGTCCCGGTGGAAGTTTTTTGGCTTTATATGTTGATCTGCTGGTTCCGGTGTGAATGCTACAGTTTGAAAATGAAACTGCAAATAGAATAACCATAACGCTTACGGCAAATCTTGAATTTTTAAATGTTCTCATAACTTGATTAGATTTTATCTGTTGCGAAAGTACGGATTAAAAATTAAAACAAGTGAACTTCATTCGGAGTCACACAATAATCCAGTTTTATATCGCCTTCAAAAACATCGGTGATCAATTCTTCGGGTTCAAAGAAAGAAAGACCAATTTTGATTACATCCGGTTTGCATTCCGATAAAAATTTATCGTAAAAGCCTTTGCCGTAACCCACGCGATGTCCTTTTTTGTCGAAAGCCAAAAGCGGTACAAAAACCACATCAATTTTATGCGAAGGAACTTCAATTCCATCTACAGGTTCCGGAATGTTATATTCATTTTTTTTGATTTTGGTGTTGTCCGTCAAAAGATAATGAACCAAATTACAAGTTTTAAAATCACATTTGGAAAGAACGATTTCCTTGTCTTTTCCGGATAACAAGTGTAGAATAAATTCGGTGTTCACTTCCTTGTGTTCCGTAATGGGAAGGAAAATATGGAAATAGGTTTTCTCCCAAATAGGAAGCGTTAGTACTTTATTGGCAATAGCCAAACTCATTTCTTCTAATTCATTTTCTGAAAGTGAATTTCGCAAGGCTTTGTGTTTTAGTCTTAATTCTTTTTTATTCGTCATCTTCTTCATTAGTGTTTGACATGTGGTAAATAGCATCGCCTTCGTAAACAATAGGCGAATGGTTGGCATTAATTACGTAACCGTCATTTGGCGCTTTTACTTTTCGTTCAAACTTTCCATAAGGATCCGTTATCGTCGCAAGAATAGTCCCTTTTTTTATAAATTTCCCAATTGTATTATAGTCGTGCAACAATCCGGAACACTTAGCTCTTATCCAGCCAGATTTTTCAATATAAATGGTGTGAGATTTTTGTTTGACTACGGTATGCTTCGGGTCCAGCATATCAAGGTGAGCTAATAAACGCTTTGCGCCATTTACACCTTCATCGGCTATATCATTATTAATATCTAGTGATTTTCCGCCTTCAAAAAGCAACATTTTGACATTCATTCTTTCACTTGAGCTCCTAAAAGAACCCATAATGTTTCTGGAATACAAGGTAAAAGGTGCATTAAAAACATCGGCTAGTACTTTTAATTCCTCATTATTGTGAGCCACACGAATTTGTGGTGCGTTGAAACGGCTCGCTCCACCAGCATGAAAATCTACAGCATACTCTACAAGTGGCATGATTTCAGCTAAAATATGAAATGCAAAACGGCTTGCTAAAGAACCAGTTTTACTTCCGGGAAAGACTCGATTTAAATCACGACCATCAGGGAATTCTCTGGACTTATTAACAAATCCATACACGTTTATTATTGGGATACAGATGATTGTACCTTTTTTAGGTTTGTTTATTTTTTTATGGATAAGCTGTCTGACAATTTCTACACCATTAATTTCGTCGCCATGAATTCCTGCTGAGAAAAGCACGATAGGGCCATCAAATTTGGATCTTCTGACGATTATAGGAATGTTTAGTTTTGTTGTGGTATGTAATCTGGCAATTTCCACATTGATGGTTTTGTTTTCGCCAGGAATAATGCTTTCGCCAAAAAGGACTATAGGTGTGGTATTGATTTTTATCATAAGATATTGAAAAGATAAAAATAAGGATAATAACGAATTAGAAAGTAAAATTCTGATAAAACTTTTATAGGAAAGATTTCGAGGGTATTGATTTGTATTTCGTGATTTTTGAGATTAACTTTGTTACATGAATCTAACAACTTTAGCCTTACAGATACAGACTTTGCCTGATAATCCCGGCGTATATCAATATTACGACAAGGAAGGGAAGATTTTGTATGTAGGCAAAGCCAAAAATTTAAAAAAGAGGGTTTCTTCCTATTTTAATAAAATTCATGACACGGCCAAAACGAATGTATTGGTTAAGAAAATTGTGACCATAAAACACATTGTGGTTCCTACAGAAACCGATGCGCTTTTATTGGAAAATAATCTGATTAAAACCTTGCAGCCCCGTTATAATGTATTGTTAAGGGATGATAAAAGTTATCCGTGGTTATGTATTAAAAAAGAACCTTTTTCGCGCATATTTGCTACTAGAAGAATGGTTAAAGACGGGTCGGAATATTTTGGGCCCTATACGAGTTTCAAAACGGTGAATACTATTTTAGAACTAATTAAAGAATTGTACCCACTGCGAACTTGTAACTATGATTTGAGTAAAAGCAATATTGATAGCGGGAAATTCAAGGTTTGTCTCGAATATCATATTGGAAATTGCATGGGGCCTTGTGAAGGTCACGAAACTTTAGAAAATTACCAAGCTCAGGTTGACGCGATTCGCGAAATCTTAAAAGGGAATTTCAAGGAAAGCATGAAAGATTTCAAACGGGTGATGACGAATCTGGCTGCTGATATGCATTTTGAAGAGGCGCAAAAAATAAAAGAGAAAATAGAAATTCTTGAAAATTACCAATCTCGTTCTACAATTGTGAATCCAAAAATCACCAATATCGATGTGTTTTCGATAGTTTCGGATGAAAGTGCTGCCTATGTGAATTTCTTGCAAATTTCTCACGGTTCGATTATTCGTTCGCATACGATGGAGATCAAAAAGAAACTAGACGAAACGGATGAAGAGTTATTAGAATTAGCGATTGTTGAATTGAGAGAGCGTTTTCAATTATTGTCTCGAGAGGTAATCGTTCCATTTCCTGTTGACCTAGGTGAAAATATAAAAATCACTGTTCCGCAATTGGGAGATAAAAAGCAAATTTTGGATTTATCCATTCGGAACGCAAAGTTTTACCGAATTGAACAACTCAAACAAATGCAAATTGTAGATCCGGATCGCCATACGAAAAGGATTATGGCGCAAATGCAAAAAGATTTACGATTGCCAGTGGAGCCACGGCATATCGAATGTTTTGATAACTCGAATATTCAAGGAACAAATCCTGTTGCGGCTTGTGTGGTTTTTAAAGATGGGAAGCCCAGTAAAAAGGATTACCGCCATTTTAATATAAAAACTGTCGAAGGGCCGGATGATTTTGCTTCGATGACCGAAGTAGTTTACAGAAGATATAAAAGATTGCTGGATGAAAATGAATCTTTGCCTAATTTAATCATTATTGATGGTGGGAAAGGACAATTATCCTCGGCACTGAAAAGTATTGATGAATTGGGTCTGCGGGGAAAAATAGCTATTATTGGAATTGCCAAAAGATTGGAAGAATTGTTTTATCCTGGTGATTCTATCCCTTTATATTTAGATAAAAAATCAGAAACCTTGAAAGTAATCCAGCAATTGCGCAACGAAGCACACCGTTTTGGGATTACGCATCACAGAGATAAAAGGAGTAAGGCAGCACTAAATTCGTCGATAGAAAGTATTCCAGGTATTGGAGAAAAAACGATGTTGACTTTGATTCAGCATTTTAAAAGTGTTAAAAGATTAAAGTTGGCGTCAGAAAAAGAAGTTTCTGACGTTATAGGTATATCGAAAGCCAAGAAAATTACCGAATTTTACAAGGCAACAAATCAATAATTAATACCACCGAATTCTATTACTACCAAATTGCTGTTTATGAAGAAAATTGCGCTGTTGTTCATTGTTTTTAGTTTTAGTTCGACTTTGTTTTCACAAGAGCAGAACAGACCAAAAGTAGGTTTGGTTTTAAGTGGAGGTGGAGCAAAGGGCTTTGCGCATATTGGTGTTTTGAAAGTACTTGAAGAAGCAGGAATCAAAATTGATTATATTGGTGGGACAAGTATGGGAGCAGTTGTTGGAGGTCTATATGCTTCGGGATATAATGCAAGCCAGATTGATTCCATTTTTCAGGCGACTAATTTTGATGAGTTATTAAATGATTTCATTCCCAGATCTTCTAAAAATTTTTATGAAAGAAGAAACGACGAATTATATGCGTTGGTGTTGCCGTTTAATAAACTAAAAATTGGAATCCCTGAGGCATTATCAAAAGGGATGTATAATTATAATTTATTGAGTAGAATTACTAGAAACGTTAGACACATAAAGGACTTCAACCAGCTTCCAATACCTTTTTTATGTATCGGTACCAATATAGAAACTGGCGAACAGGTTTTATTGAATAAAGGAAATTTAGCTCAGGCTATGATTGCCAGTTCTGCATTTCCATCTTTGTTTTCTCCTGTGGAAATTGATGGAAAACTATTGGTGGATGGCGGCGTTGCAAATAATTATCCAATTGAAGAGGTTAGGCAACTCGGAGCGGATATTATTATAGGTGTTGATGTTCAGAATGATTTATTGGACAGAACCCAACTTAAAGATGCGACACGGATTTTGGTGCAAATTACCAATCTTCAATCCATAGAAAGAATGAAGAGAAATGTAAAAGACACGGATATCTATATAAAACCGGATATCAAAAATTATGGTGTCATATCATTTGATAAAGGAAAAGAAATCATTAGAAAAGGAGAAGAAGCAACATTTTCTGTTTTTGAAAAATTAAAACTGTTGGTTGATGAGCCAAACCCTTATAAGAAGCCGGCGCTTAAAATAGTAACCGATAGTTTAAAAATTAAAAATATAAACTGTAATGAATTGGAAAATTATACAGAGGATTATGTTATTGGAAAACTACGATTTAAGCCAGGAGTAAAAACCACCTACAATGATTTACTCAAGGGGATAAATAATATTAATGCAACTCAAAATTTTAGTGCTATATCGTATTCGTTAGATGCCAATAATCAAGAAGAGGATTTAAATATCGTCTTGAAAGAAAATCCCACAAAGACGTATTTGAAATTTGGTTTGCACTATGATAATTTGTTTAAAAGCGCTGTTTTGGTTAATTTGACACGTAAGAGAACACTTTTTAAAAATGATATAGCCTCAGTTGACATTGTTTTAGGGGACAACATCAGATTTAATTTAGATTATTATGTGGAGAATGGATTTAAAATGAGTTATGGTTTTAAATCTCAGTTCAATCAATTTAATAGAAATGTAGCTAAAGAAATTACTAATTTGAATTTAAGTGAAGTAAATTCAATCAATATTGATTTTACCGATCTGACTAATCAAGCTTATTTTCAATCTTTATTTGTGCAAAAATTTTTAATAGGAGGCGGAGTAGAACTTAAATTTTTAAAAATAAAATCGGAAACATTGGCTAATGTGGATCCAATAATAGATAATAGTAATTATTTAAGTGCTTTTGGGTATATGAAATTCGATTCCTTTGATAATAAATATTTCCCTAAAAAAGGGTGGTATTTCTCAGGAGATATTCAATCCTATTTGCTATCTTCAAATTATACTGGAGATTTCAAGCCATTCTCTATTGCAAAAGGTGATTTTGGAATAGCTGCGACGCTTTTTAAAAATACCACAGTAAAATTTCAAACGGATGCGGGATTTTCATTTGGTAACGAAAGTGTAGCCTTTTTTAATTTTATTTTGGGGGGCTATGGCTACAATCCTATAAATAATTTTAAATATTTATATGGTTATGATTATTTAAGTGTGGCTGCCAATAGCTATATAAAATCAACCGGAACTATTGATTATGAGTTTTACAAGAACAATCATCTCAATTTTTCAGCAAATTTCGCCAATATTGGGGATAGAATTTTTGAAAAAGTCGATTGGATTTCAATGCCAAAATATTCAGGATATGCAGTTGGTTACGGTCTTGAAACGGTAATCGGACCTATAGAAATAAAGCATTCCTGGTCTCCTGAAACCGCAAAGGGATATACGTGGTTCAGTATTGGGTTTTTGTTTTAATTGTAAAATATATCAATAATAATTCCGACATTTGTTACAATGAAAACAAAATGGCCAGGTTTATTAGATTATCTTCAATTCCTCATCAAGAGAAATCCTGAGTAAGTGACCTTTTTTTGATTTAACATAGCACATTATAAAGTAATCTCAACTTTAATCTGTTACACTTTTAAACAAAAAATCATGCCTATATATCATAAATTGGGAAATTTTCCCCAAAAGAGACACACGCAATTCGAAAAGCCAAACGGTGGTTTGTACTACGAGCAACTTTTTGGGACAGAGGGATTTCATGGTCATTCGTCATTATTATATCATGTTCACAGACCAACACAAGTAAAGGAAATTCTTAATTCCTACTCCGTTGAACCAAAAATTGCCATTGGAAAAAACATAAAATCGTTATTGTTAAAAGGTTTTGAGTTAAAACCTGAAGACGATTTTCTGGACAGTCGCAAAGCCATGTTGGTCAATAAAGATTGTACTATTGGATTAGCTGCTCCAAAACAATCCTTACGGACGTATTTCTATAAAAATGCCGATGCTGATGAGATGATTTTCATTCACAAAGGGAAAGGAAAATTGCGCACCATGATGGGGAATATACCGTTTAAATACGGTGATTATCTTATCATTCCACGTGGGATGATTTATCAAATCGATTTTGAAACCTTAGAAAATCGATTGTTTTACGTAGAGTCATTTGCTCCATTTTATACTCCAAAACGGTATAAAAACGAATCTGGACAGCATCTTGAACATTCTCCGTTTTGCGAACGAGATTTCATTCTACCAAACGAGTTAGAAACGCACGATGAAAAAGGTGATTTTCTTATTAAAATCAAAAAAGAAGGCATGATGCATGAAGTAATTTACGCTTCACATCCTTTTGACGTTGTGGGTTGGGACGGCTATAATTTTCCTTATGGATTTAGCATTCATAATTTTGAACCTATAACTGGTCGCGTGCATCAGCCGCCACCGGTTCATCAAACATTTGAAACTTCGACTTTCGTGGTTTGCTCGTTCGTTCCAAGATTGTACGATTACCACCCAAAAGCAATTCCGGCACCTTATAATCATAGCAACATCGACAGCGATGAGGTTTTGTATTATGTAGATGGCGATTTTATGAGCCGCAATAATATTGAGCAAGGTCACATTACGTTACATCCAAAAGGGATTCCTCACGGACCGGCACCAGGAGCAATGGAGCGCAGCATTGGTCAAACCATAACGCACGAATTAGCCGTTATGGTCGATACATTTCGCCCATTAATGGTAACCGAAGAAGCAATGGGACTTGATGATGGACAGTATTATAAATCTTGGGTAGAATAACAAGGAGCTATTTCCTGCTGTACACTTTATCTTTTCCTGGCTAAAGAAGCCAGAAAAAGGATGCCGTTCCCATCAGGGCTAGGGCTTTAGGGTAAACAACAACATGTTCTTAAATTAATAAAATCAGCATAAATCTATTGTAGCAGCGTCATCTGCGTTCCAAAATTAGATTTGCCGAATCAAAAAATAAATCACAATGAGCAAAGAAGTAAAATCAGTAGAATACGGACTAGAAAAAATATTTGAAGGAGCGCAAGATTTCCTTCCGTTATTAGGAACCGATTATGTAGAATTCTACGTAGGAAACGCAAAACAATCCGCACATTATTATAAAACAGCTTTTGGTTATCAGTCTTTGGCTTATGCAGGATTAGAAACCGGAGTAAGAGACAGAACGTCTTATGTATTAAAACAAGATAAGATTCGCATCGTATTGACCACGCCATTAACGCAAGATTCTCCCATACATGAACATTTGAGAAAACATGGAGACGGGGTAAAAGTTGCTGCGCTTTGGGTAGAAGATGCCACTAGTGCTTACGAAGAAACAATGAAACGTGGTGCTCGCTCTTTTATGGAGCCTACAGTGGAGAAAGATGAATTTGGAGAAGTAGTACGTTCCGGAATTTATACCTACGGGGAAACCGTTCATATTTTTGTAGAGCGTAAAAATTACAATGGTGTTTTCTTGCCAGGTTATAAAGAATGGAAGTCTGATTATAATCCGGAGCCAACAGGATTAAAATACATAGACCACATGGTGGGTAATGTAGGTTGGAATGAAATGAATACCTGGGTTAAGTTCTATGAAGAAGTAATGGGATTTGTAAATTTCCTTTCCTTTGATGACAAACAAATTAACACCGAATATTCGGCGTTGATGAGTAAAGTAATGTCGAACGGAAACGGAAGAATTAAATTCCCAATTAACGAACCTGCCGAAGGAAAGAAAAAATCACAAATCGAGGAATATCTGGACTTTTATGGCGGACCTGGAATTCAGCACATTGCTATAGCAACGGATGATATTATCAAAACGGTAACACAATTGAAAGCAAGAGGGATCGAATTTTTGTCAGCTCCACCGCATACCTATTATGAAGCAATTCCCGAGCGATTGGGAGAGCATATGAAAATGATGAAAGAGGATTTAAATGAGATTGAGAAATTAGCTATTATGGTAGATGCAGATGAGGAAGGGTATTTATTACAAATTTTCACAAAGCCTGTACAAGACCGACCGACATTGTTTTTTGAAATTATACAAAGAATGGGCGCCAAAGGTTTTGGAGCAGGTAATTTTAAGGCGCTTTTTGAATCAATAGAGAGAGAACAGCAATTGCGAGGAACGTTATAAAAGTGGGTTATTTTTATGTTATGTTAAAAAATAATCAGTGAACGGCCTGTTTTTATGCAAATGTTGTGTTAAACTTTATTTAGAAGCTTTTAAAACTAGTTTTATTAATTAACTTTGCACTCGCAAAACAGGAAGGGGTGGTTTCCTTCCTATATTGATATAAATTTCATAATTTATAGTTTTTTGGTTAGTTAATAGCATAAAAACTCAGTCATTATTTGACTGAGTTTTTTTGTTTTAATATATTTGGAACAAAATTTGCTATTACAGTCAATAAATTGACAAAAAAGTAATGAAAAAAATAATCCTACTCTTTATATTTATAACAACAGTAAGCTTTGATTCTCAAAAAGAAGATGCTTACGATGTGGGCGAATATTTTAAATTTCGAATCCATTACGGTATAGTGAATGCAGGATATGCAACACTTGAAGTCAAAGACGCTGTGATAAACAACAAAAAAACGTTCCATGTTGTGGGGAAAGGATATACAACTGGAATGTCTCGATTTTTCTTTAAAGTGGATGATTTGTACGAGAGTTATATTGATAAGGAAACCAGAAACCCATATCGATTTGTAAGGAAGATTAATGAAGGAGGCTATACTAAAAATCAGGAAGGTTTTTTCAATCAAAATACCAATAGAATTCTTGTAAAAGATTACAAGCATAGAAACGAAAAAACAATCGTCATTCCGAAAAACACGCAAGACATTTTGTCAACCTTCTATTATTTGAGAAATTTTCCAAACATTGATAAAATCAAAATTGGAGAATCAATATCAATTGACATGTTCTTCGACGATGAGACGACAAAGTTTAGGATGAAATTTATAGGTAGAGAAGATATTACAACTAAATTTGGTATTGTTTCAACAATGATTTTTAGACCTTTGGTGCAATCAGGACGCGTTTTTAAGGAACAGGAAAGTCTAACGGTTTGGATTTCAGACGATGATAATAAAATACCCTTGCGAATTAAAGCAAGTTTGGCTGTAGGATCAATCAAAGCAGATTTAGATCAATACAAAGGATTGAAGAATCAGTTTAAAACAAAATATAATGGACAATAATGAGAATTCTGAAGCAATTTTAAAAGAAATTGAACTTAAATACCAAGCAATTAACCAAAAAACAGAAACACATTTAGAAGGACTGCTTTGGTCTAAGCCGATAACTTATTGGGATTATATTCATACAGATGCATTATTGAGTCTTCAAATTCAAAGAACCACCCTTCCGGATGAAATGGTTTTTATTATGTATCATCAGGTTAATGAATTAATATTCAAGATGATACTTTGGGAAATGCGCCAGATTTCTTATTCTGAGAATATAAAGACTGATTTTTTTACCGAAAGGTTAATGAGAATTAGTCGTTATTTTGATATGTTAACCACTTCTTTTGGCATTATGGAAGATGGGATGGAGGTCGATCAATACATGAAATTTAGGAATACCCTTACTCCGGCAAGTGGTTTTCAAAGCGCGCAATATAGATTAATAGAGTTTTCTTCCACGGATCTGATAAATCTTATAGATCATCGTTATAGAAATTCAATTGATAGGAATACTCCTTTCGAATTTGCTTTCGAACACTTGTATTGGCAAGCAGCCGGAAAGGATTATCACACAGGTAAAAAATCATTTTTACTAGAGGAATTTGAAAGAAAATACAAAGGAATGTTTTTGAAACATATGGAGGAATACAACATCATAAACATTTGGCAAAAATTTAAGCAGCTTCCTGATTTAGATCAAAAAAATGCAGAGTTAATTAAAGCGATGCGTCATTATGATCATACCGTAAATATTACTTGGGTCATGCAGCATTTGAATGTAGCCATTAAATATATAGATCAAAGCGGGAAAGGAAATGGGGAAGCTACTGGTGGAAGTGACTGGAAAAAATACATGCATCCAAAATACCAACGCAGAATATTTTTTCCGGAATTATGGTCGGCTGATGAGTTAGCGCATTGGGGAGAAGAAAAATAATTTGAATAAAAAAACATAGTTTGAAACAAGTATTATTAGCAATTATAGTATTATTTTCTTTGATTTCTTGTAATAAATCTGAAGAGATTCTAGAAAAAGAAATTATAAAACCAGCAGTTAAAAAGATAGAGTTTGGGTTTAAATATTCTGATTTTAATGTCCTTCAGGATACTATAAAAAAGGGAGACACTTTTGGTACTTTATTAGAAGAGCAAAATATTGGAGAGCGAGAAGTATATGATATTATCGCTAAAGTAAAAGACACTTTTGATGTGAGAACTATCAGGATAAATAAGCCTTTTACAATGCTTCGGTCAAAAAACAAGAAGAATGATTTGCAGGTTTTTATCTACCAGCCGGATGCGTTAAACTATTATGTAGTTGATTTACGCGATACTGCTGTTGTTGTTTATAAAAAAACGAAACCCATTACGATTAAGCGACGCACTATTGGCGGAGTTTTGAAAGAATCATTATCAGAAACTTTAGGCAATGCCAAGATTGAAGGAGCATTAGCTAGTAAAATATCTAAAATTTATGCCTATTCCATTGATTTTATGAAACTCAAAAAAGGAGATCGTTTTGCGATAACTTTTACGGAGCGATTCATAAATGATACTGTTTATGACGGAGTGGAAGAACTGGAAGCTTCATTTTTTGAATACAAAGGGAAAATTATTTACGCATTTCCTTTTGCCCAAAATCCGGACTCAGATAAAATAGAATATTACGATGAAGATGGAAAAACGTTGAAAAATTTCTTTCTTAAGTCTCCAATAAAATTCAGTAGAATATCCTCTCGTTTTTCAACCAGTAGATTTCATCCTGTTCAACACAGATGGAAAGCGCATAAAGGAACGGATTATGCAGCACCACGCGGTACACCTATTACCGCAACGGCTGGCGGAGTTGTGGAGCAAAGTGGTTTTACTGCCGGAAACGGGAATTTTGTAAAAGTGAAACACAACGGAACCTATTCGACACAATACTTGCACATGTCTAAAATATTAGTGAGGCGAGGGCAACGTGTCAGTCAAGGACAGGTTATTGGTTTAGTAGGAAGCACAGGTTTGGCAACAGGCCCGCATGTATGTTATCGATTTTGGAAAAATGGAGTACAAGTTGATGCATTGAGATTAAAATTACCTACCGGTGAACCTATGAGTGGAAGAAATAAAGATCGATATATTAAAACTATAGCTCCATTAAAATTCCAATTAGATAGTGTTGCTAATTTGTAATTCGACAATGTAAATTAACTAAAAAGATTTATTTGGTTTTAAAAATAGAAATGCTTAATGTGATCATATCATGACCACTATTTAGTGTTTTTCCTGCTAAATTGTTATATAATCGAAAACTCATTTAGCATTAAAACTAATTTCAGTATTTTTGCCAAAAATTAAACAAAACTACAATCCAAATATAAATGGCTTTAAATACAATAAACCCAACAGAAACAGTAGCTTGGAAGAAACTTCAAATGCATTACAGTGAAATGCAAAAAGCTTCAATGCAAGAAATGTTTCAATCAGATGATTCAAGAGCAGAAAAATTCAACTTGAAATGGAATGATTTTTTAATTGATTATTCAAAAAATATCATCAATCAGGAAACTCTTGAATTATTACTTGAGTTGGCAGAAGAAGCAGGACTTAAAAGTGCTATCTTAGACTATTTTGATGGAGGAATTATCAATCAAACGGAAAACAGAGCGGTGCTTCATAGTGCTTTAAGAGCCAAAGAATCAGCTGTTGTAAATGTAGAAGGACAAAATGTAGTTCCTGAAATTTATGAGGTAAAAAATAAAATAAAAGCCTTTACGAACGAAGTAACTTCAGGGGTAAGAACTGGTTTTACAGGAAAACCTTTTACTGATATTGTAAATATAGGTATTGGTGGTTCAGATTTGGGACCGGCAATGGCTGTAGAAGCATTACAATTTTATAAAAATCATTTAAACGTTCATTTTGTATCGAATGTTGATGGGGATCATGTAAATGAAATTATTAAAAAACTAAATCCGGAAACTACGCTTTTTGTTATTGTTTCTAAAACATTTACAACACAGGAAACATTAACTAATTCTGAAACAATAAGAAAATGGTTTTTACAAGCAGCGAAACAAGAAGATGTTGCTAAACATTTTGTTGCGGTTTCTACCAATATTGCAAAAGTAACAGAATTTGGGATTAATCCGGATAATGTATTCCCAATGTGGGACTGGGTTGGAGGTCGTTTTTCTTTGTGGAGTGCAGTAGGACTTTCAATAAGTTTAGCGGTAGGTTTCGAAAATTTTGACGAATTATTAAGTGGTGCAAACGAAATGGATGACCATTTCAAAACTGCTGATTTTGACAAGAACGTACCGGTAATTTTAGCTTTATTGAGCGTTTGGTACAATAATTTCTTTGGAGCAGAAAGCGAAGCTTTAATTCCTTATACACAATATTTACAAAAATTAGCACCTTACTTACAGCAAGGAACGATGGAAAGTAATGGGAAAAGTGTTGGTCGTGACGGGAAACCGGTAAACTATCAAACAGGAACTATTATTTGGGGTGAGCCAGGAACCAATTCTCAGCATGCTTTTTTTCAACTAATTCATCAGGGAACAAAATTGATTCCTACTGATTTTATTGGATTTATAAAACCGCTGTATGGCGATGAAGACCATCATGATAAATTGATGTCTAACTTTTTCGCACAAACTGAAGCCTTGTTACATGGAAAAACCAAGGAACAGGTTCAGGCAGAATTTGACAAACAAGGACTTGCCACAGATAAAGCAGCATTTCTTTTGCCATTTAAAGTTTTTACAGGGAACAAGCCTACGAACACCATTTTGATACAAAAATTGACGCCAAGAACTTTGGGCTCTTTGATTGCGTTGTATGAGCACAAGATTTTTGTTCAGGGAATTATCTGGAATATATTCAGTTATGACCAATGGGGTGTTGAACTTGGTAAACAATTAGCCAACTCAATTTTAGAAGAGATTAACACTAAAAAAGTAAAAAACCACGATGCTTCAACTGCATTTTTATTGAATCATTTTCTTTCGAATAAATAAAACAGTTTTAAATTTGATTTAATTAGGAAGATTCAAAATGACTCTTGTTAGTTTTTAAATTTTTAAATACTTAAAAGCCCCGATTTTATAAAAAATCGGGGCTTTTTTATGTAAGTAATTCAGTGATAGTGAGTTTTTGATAATGATTTCTATTTTTTAACAAATTGGTTTTTATAATATTTTTATTAGATGAATATATATAATTGTTAAAAAACAATAATTAAATTATTTTTTAACAATTATGTTGCAATAATCACTTTAAAGCAAAAAATTGTGATTTAGACGGATTTTCTTAACGTTTTCATAACAGTATGCAGTTTAAATGTTATAATTTTGCTAAAAATTAATAAATTAAACAAAAAACAAAAATGAAGAAAATTATTTTTATTTTGATTATTTTTTTATCAGCTGTTGGTCATTCGCAGGTTACTAGTTCTGCAATGTCTGGTACTGTTAAATCAAGCACCGGTGAAACGCTACCAGGTGCTTCAGTTGAAATTGTTCATAAACCTACTGGAACAAAATATTTTTCAACAACAGGTTCTAACGGGGGATATGCTGTTCAAGGAATTAGACCAGGAGGTCCTTACACTGTAAAAGTTACTTATGTTGGTTACAAAACAACTGAAATTACTGAGATTAATGCACCTTTAGGTAATAATATAACAATAAATATTGTTGTTGATGAAGAGTCAAATGTTTTAAGCGAAGTTGTAGTAGTTTCTACGAAATCAAAAGGGACTTTCAATAAAGGAAGAACTGGAGCTTCTCAACAATTTTCTAATAGAGAGATCACAGCTGTGCCAGTAACTGGTGCACGTTCAATAAATGCTATCACAAAGTATAATGCCAATGCAGGTAGTAATGGTACTTTTGGAGGGCAGGATTCAAGATTAAACAATTTTACTATTGATGGATCTGTATTCAATAATGGTTTTGGTTTAGGGAGTGACTCACAAGCAGGAGGAAGAACAGGTTCAACGGCTATATCTTTAGATGCTATTGAGCAATTGCAAGTAAGTATTGCTCCTTATGATGTACGTCAGTCAGGATTTTTAGGATCTGGAATAAATGCAGTTACTAAAAGTGGAACAAATGAGATAGAGGGATCAGTTTATAATTCATTCCGAAGTAACAAAAAAGATTTCATTGGAACTAAAGCTGGAGACAGAGTAGTTATTCCCGGAAAATTCGAAGAAAAAATTTGGGGAGCAAGAATTGGAGCGCCAATCATTAAAGACAAATTGTTTTTCTTTGGAAATTTTGAAACATTAGAAAACATAAGCCCAGCTACAACTTGGACATCTACAGGTTCTCCACAGCAAAGTGCTCAGGTTTCAGCTCCTACTTATGCGGAAATGCAAACACTTTCTAATTTTTTACAAGATAAATTTAATTATACTACTGGGCCTTGGGAAAACTATGATGCTGAAAGAATTTCAAAAAAATTCCTTGCCAGAGTTGACTGGAATATTAATGACAATCATCAATTGACAGCTCGTTATGTTTTTCACGACTCTAATTCTGATGAGTTGACTTCAAACTCAAATTCATTAGGTTTTGGTAACAGAAGGACTAGTACACTTGCAATGTCTTTTAAAAACAGTGGTTATGTTATTTTAGATAATACTAGATCAGCTGTTATAGAGTTGAATAGTAAATTAAGTAATTCATGGTACAATAACTTCATTGCGGGTTACGACAAACAAATTGAAGATAGAGCTTTACAAGGGGGTGGTTTATTCCCAACAATTGATATACTAAACGGAGCAAATACATATATTTCAGCTGGTTTAGATCCATTTACACAAGGGAATAAACTTTCTTATTCTACATTACACTTTACAGATAATTTGACTAAAACTATAGGAAAGCACTCTTTATTGTTTGGTGCTAATTTTGAGTATTTCAAATCAAGTAACTTGTTTTTCTCCGGGTCAAACGGTGTTTATGTTTTTAATTCACTAACTGATTTTTATGCAGCGGCTAATCAATCTGCTAACACAGGAGGAATTCCATCTACAACGGCACTTCCTGCACGTTTTCAATTTAGATATTCAGCTTTACCAGGAGCTCAAGAGCCATTACAAATATTTAAGTCTAATAAATTAGATTTATATACTCAAGATGAAATGAAGTTGAGTGATAGATTCAAATTAACAGTAGGTCTTCGCGCTTCAGCAGTTTGGTTTGCTGATACAGCCCTTGAAAACCCTGCAGTTACGGCATTAACTTTTGGACAAGGACAAAAGTTTAATACAGGTGAAATGCCTGATACTCAGTATTTGTTTGAGCCAAGAGTTGGTTTCAACTTAGACTTAAATGGAGATTCAACTACTCAACTTCGTGGGGGTAGTGGTATATTTACAGGAAGAGCACCTTCAGTTTATTTATCTAATGCTATTGGAAACAATGGTGTTCTTACAGGTTTTGTTGATGTAAGTGGTTCGGCATTAGCTTCAGGTGGGTACGGTTTTACTCCAAATCCTAATGATCATTTCATTCCGGAAACTCCAACTCTTCCTACTACTTTTGAATTGGCTTTTACCGATAAAAAATTCAAATTTCCACAAGTTTGGAAAACTAATATAGCTGTTGATCAAAGACTTCCTTTTGGTTTTGTAGGGACAGTAGAAGGTATTTTTCAAAGAAATATTAATGCGATACATTATTATAATGCTAATTTTGATGCTCCTGTTGGAACTTTCAGCGGTTCGGATAACAGACCAAGATATGCTCGTACCGATGCAGGTGTTCGTGTAAATGATAATGTTTCTAGTGCAGTTGTTTTAACAAACACTGATAAAGGATATTTTTATTCTACAACTTTTAAATTAGAGTATCCATATAAAAAAGGTCTTTGGGGATCTTTCGCATATACGCATTCAAGTGCTAATGATTTATTATCTCCTGGTTCTATTGCTTCTGGTTCATGGACAGGTGCTAGATCTGTAAATGGAAATAACGACTTACCATTAGCATTGTCTAACAATAATACACCACATAGATTGGTGGGTATTATAGGATACAAAATTGAATATGGTAAAAATGTTGGAGCAGCTACTTCAATCAACTTAGGATACATTGGGGAGCAAGCTGGACCATTTTCTTACTCTTACGGAGGTGATATGAATGGGGACAGAGTAAATAATAACGACTTGATTTATGTTCCTAAAAGTGCTAATGAAATTCGTTTCCAATCACTTTCAGTAACAAATGGTACTGTTGTGACAGATTATACTGAAGCACAACAACGAGCCGCTTACGATGCTTACATCAATCAAGATAAGTATCTTTCTACAAGAAGAGGACAGTATGCAGAGAGAAACGGAGGAGTTTTACCTATGTTGCATAGATTAGATTTATCAGCAACCCAAGATTTTTATATTACAATCGCTGGTAAAAAGAACAATTTCCAATTCAGAGCTGATATCTTAAACTTTACAAATTTCATTAATAAAGATTGGGGTGTTACGCAAAGAGTTACAAATGCGAATGTTTTGAATTACAGAACAACGACTGCTAATGTTCCTTTTTTCCAATTAGCGACTCAAGTAGAAGCTGATGGAAGTAGAATTTTAATTAAAGATACTTTCCAAAAAAATGCTTCAACTTTTGATGTTTGGCAAGCACAGTTTACACTTAGATATATTTTTGGTAAATAATACCTAAACAAAATGTCAAAAAATAAAAACCACGCTTTAATGCGTGGTTTTTTTATGCCTTTTTTTCTTATATTTGTTAAAACAAAAACATTATTTATGTACGAATTTCTTCAAAAATTTCATTCCGGTTGGGCTTATTTAGCACTTTTAGTATTAGTGGTTGCAGTTATTAATTCCTTTATTGGAATGTTTTCTAAAAAAGAATTTACTTCAAAAGACAGAAAGATTGCATTGTTCGCATTAATAGGTACACACACACAATTATTGCTTGGTTTAATTTTATATTTTGTTTCACCATTAGGATTGGCTTCATTAGGACAAATGTCAGATAAAGCTTTGCGTTTAACGTCATTAGAGCATCCATTAATAAATATTATTGCAATTACTTTGATTACAATAGGATGGTCAAAACATAAAAAACTCACTGCAAGTGAGTCAAAATTCAAAACGTTTTCTATTTTTTATGGTTTAGGATTGTTGCTTATTTTAAGTAGAATTCCATGGAAAATGTGGTTTTAAAAAACCGTTTAAAGCTCTAGAAATAGGGCTTTTTTTATCTAGGTATGGTTTTTGTAAAATAGATTTAACTAAATAGATATACATGAAAAAATCAATAACATTATTTTTTTTGTTGGCAATTATTAGCATAGTCAGTAGTCAAAGTTCCTTAGATAGACAAAAAGCTACAGTACAAAAAGACAGTCTAAAAAAGAACAAAATAGCAGTTGAACAACAAGAAAATAAATTAGACTCTTTAATTACATCACTAGGAAAATTTAAAATCTATAAAAAAGAGGCGCATGCGTCTTATTATGCCGATAAATTTAATGGAAGAAGAACCACAAGCGGCAGAAAATTCGATAACAATAAATATACCGCAGCACACAAAAAACTCCCATTTGGAACAAAAGTGAAAGTGACTAATGAAAAAAATGGAAAGTCCGTAATTGTCGAAATTACTGATAGAGGTCCATTTGTAAAGTCTAGAGAAATTGACCTTTCAAAACGCGCATTTATGGATATTGCGTCCAATAAAAATAGTGGAGGATTACAAGTAACAATAGCAGTATTAAGTAATTAAATTACCATTTTTTATATGGATTGTTGCTTAGGTAAGCATTGTAATAACGTGTATCATTAGTCACTTCAACTCCTAGCCAAGCTGGTTTTTCAAAAGGCTCCATTTCAGATTCAAGTTCAATTTCGGCAACAATCAATCCTTCATTTTCGCCATAAAATTCATCAACTTCAAATACGTGATTCCCTCGCTGTATCTCAAAACGGGTTTTGTCGATAACGCCTTTCTCACACAAAAGTAATAATTCTTTAGCTTCGGTAACAGGAATTTCTTTTTCCCATTCAAATCGAGACATCCCAGTATCATTTGAAACGCCTTTTATAGTCAAATACCCTTTGTCGCCTTTTATACGTACGCGCACGGTGCGTTCTGGAACCGAGCTTAAATACCCTTGCGCAATGTGGTTTTGGGTGAAAGCGGCTGCCTTAAATGAATTGTCTTTAACTAAAAATTTTCTTTCTATTTCAATCATTTTATGTTGGATTTGTCTAAGTATTTGGAGCTATTACCAGCTATCCGTTTCAATTTCTCAATCATAAAACTTTTTTTCTATTTTAAAAAAGGAGCTTCTTTAGTCGCTCTTTTTTAAAAGAAAAAATAGTTTTTTTCAATCGAAGATTTCCACTGCTATCCGGGCTAGTCCCGTAATTCAAAGGTACCAAATATTTCTCTTCTGTTGGTTTTTATATCTTTTAGCACCGTTTAAAATTGCTTGTCTCGAATTGTTTTTTGAACAAGTACATGGTTTTTAATCATACAGTTTGATTTTTTCGTTTTTTTTAATGAACAGCTTCGCTTTTATATAAATACTTTAAAGTTCAGTTATTTTATGAATAAGTTAGTGAAAGTTCATGTGTCGATTTGTATTTTTACAAAAACAGAACAAATTCAACTATGCCATTTTTTAAAGTAAAATCTAAGCCAACACCTTCAGGACTACTAACTGAATTTTTTGGAGAAAGTCAATCGTGGCGTGAAACAGATGATAACTTAGAACCTTTAATCCAACTAATTCGGTTGATTCGACCTTTGAAAACTAAAAACGTGGAAATGGTAGATTTACAGGTGATAATTTCTTTTTTAAAAGAAAATTATTCCTGTCGGAAACAGCTTTCGATGTATCTCGAAGAAATTTTAAAAGATAAAAAATTCAATAAAATCCTTTCTGATGCAGCTATTTTACAGGATGTAGATTTTATTTTTGAAGTTAAAAAAAGAATTTTCGCTAAATTTTTACCGTATCAGCCACAAAAAGACACATTAGAATATATTCTCAATCAAGTTTTCTATCTGGATAATGATACGATCTGGATTAACAAAATTCCATCCAATCAATTGGAGGAATTGTATGGACTTTTAAAATTCAAATCGATTTATGAAAGTACGGAACCCAATTCAGTCTTGTCGGAACTTTTAGTGGCAATGCATTTGATAACACAGCGAATTAGTGGTCGTGCTATGGAAACGGATGTTATCAAAATGGTTCCGGAATTTGATGATTATGAGAGTCCTTTCTCTGCTTTTGAAAAGGAATTGTTCCAAATTGAGGACAAAATTAGAAATTCTGAAAAGCATTTTTTAAAATCGAATGATTTGTTTTATGCACAACTATTGGTTTTGCACAAGCAGTGTGAAGAATTTGTTGATCGAGCGTTTCATAACAGTTCTAAATATGGAATTTCACTTCGGGTAAACCAGAATTTATTAAAAATCAGACAGCAATTAGAACGGTTGAAGTTTTTATTTCCGTTATTGATTGTAGATAAAGAGATCCAAAAAAGAGGTAATGGAATTACATTGGCTTTGCAATTAATTAAATACAATTGTTATAAGAATAATGTTCGAAAGTTTATTGGTGAAAGTACGCAACTCATTTCTTATGAAATAACACAACATACGGCTAAAACAGGGGAACATTATATTACTGAAAGCCGAAAGGAGTATTTTAAAATGTTTAGAACCGCTCTGGGTGGAGGATTTATTGTGGGAATATTGTGCATCATTAAAGTCTTGCTTTCTAAGGCAGATACGAGTTTTTTTGGTCATGCTTTTCTTTATAGTATGAATTATGCTTTTGGTTTTATTGCTATTTATCTTCTGGGTTTTACTTTGGCAACAAAACAACCTGCCATGACGGCTTCTGCCTTGATAAAAGCGCTGGAAGAAGGAGTAATAAAACAAGGTAAAGATGCCGAAAAGTATAAAGCTTTTGCTATTCTTTTTGCACGTGTTTTTCGCTCTCAGTTTATAGCATTTGTGGGGAATGTGATTATGGCTTTTCCGGTTTCATTACTTGGAATCTGGTTGATTGATTATTTTTTAAATTATAATATTGCTACGACCAAATGGGAGTCTTTACTTATTGATTTAAGTCCTATACATTCGTTAGCGATTGTTCATGCGGCTATTGCAGGAGTGTTTTTATTTTTATCCGGAATCATTACAGGAAGTGTTGCTAACAGAGACAAACACAACCAAGTTTTTTTCCGCATCACGGAACATCCCGCATTGAAAAGGAGTTTAGGAAAAGAGAAAACACTCAAATTAGCTAAGTTATATGAAAAAAGATGGGCTGGTATTATTTCAAATTTTTGGTTTGGTATCTTTATGGGAAGTACGGCGTCAATTGGTTTGTTTTTAGGATTGAATCTCGATATTAGGCATATTACTTTTGGTAGTGGAAATCTAGCCTTAGCGTTATACGGTGCAAATTATGTGGTGAGTGACTCGATGTTATTCTGGGGTATATTTGGAATTGGTATCATTGGGTTGGTTAACTTTATGGTGAGCTTTAGTCTATCATTAGGTTTGGCATTTCGATCAAGAGCCATCTCGTTATTTGAATTGCGATTTGTTACTGTTTCCATTTGGAATCATTTCAAATCCAGACCAATTAGTTTCTTTTTTCCAACAGAAAATAAAAATAAATCGGTAGTAGTCGAAAATTATTTACATGTAGAGGACACAAAATAATTAGAGAATAGTAAACCATTCGAAATAGGAATGGGTATGCAATTAGTTTAAGATGCAGGAATTAATTCCAAATAGAAAAATCATACATGTCGACATGGACGCTTTTTATGCTTCGGTGGAGCAGATGGACAATCCATTGTTACGAGGAAAGCCTATTGCTGTAGGAGGTTCTGAAAACCGTGGCGTTGTTGCGGCAGCGAGTTATGAGGCTAGAAAATTTGGTGTTCGTAGTGCTATAAGTGGAGTTATGGCTAAGAAAAACTGCCCCGAACTCATTTTTGTAAGGCCCCGATTTGACAGATATAAGGAGATTTCAACTAAGATTCACAAAATTTTTCATGACTATACGGATTTGGTGGAGCCATTGTCACTCGACGAGGCGTATTTAGATGTAACCAATAACAAAAAAGGGAATCCTAGTGCTACTTTATTGGCACAGGAAATAAGACAGCGTATTTTCAATGAAGTAGGTTTAACGGCTTCGGCTGGAATATCAGTCAATAAGTTTGTGGCTAAAATTGCCAGTGATTATAATAAACCCAACGGACAGAAAACGGTTAATCCTGATGAAGTCATTTCATTTCTGGAAGAATTACCCATTCGGAAATTTCATGGTGTTGGAAAAGTCACCACCGAAAAGATGTACCAACTTGGGATTTTTACCGGCCTCGAATTAAAAAGTAAATCATTGGAGTTTTTGGAGAAACATTTCGGTAAGTCCGGAGGTTTCTATTATAATGTTGTGAGAGGGATTCACAATAGCGAAGTGAAATCTAATCGAATTACAAAGTCGGTTGCAGCAGAACACACTTTTGATGTTAATCTTTCTTCTGAAATTTACATGTTAGAACAGCTTGAAACTATTGCCAGTGCATTAGAAAGAAGGTTGAAAAAATACAATGTTGCAGGCAAAACAGTCACTTTAAAAATTAAATACAGTGATTTTACACAACAAACCCGAAGCAAAACATTGCCTTATTTTATTTCTGATAAAGCATTGATAGTAGAAGTCGTAAAAGAACTATTGTATCAAGAACGGATGAAAGATTCCGTTCGGCTACTTGGGATTTCATTAAGTAATTTAAATACCGAAGAGAAGAAATTTGTTGTAGTGCAGTTAAAATTTGATTTTTGATTGATAATTGACCTCGTTCAACAATGGTTAAAGTCTGAAATTTATAGTTTTGTTTTTATAAATAAAATTACATTTGGTTTTTAATACAAAACAGCATGAGTAATTTTCAAGAATATGATGGAGCTATTGCGAAGTATCACAGTTGCTTGAACGTAAAAAAACCGCCAGTTTTTTCTTGGGATTTCCATCACGAATTTTTATATGAATTAAAGAATTCCTTTCTGGATTTAAATAAACTCAACTCAATTGCTGTTCAAAATAAATGGGATTGTGACAACTGGGATTTAAAAATAAGACTCAAAGAGGAAGTAATAATTGTAACGGATATTAAATTGACTATTGTTTTTGCTTCGCATAACATAGTAAAAATGAGTGGCTATGAGCCAGCAGAAGTTTTGGGTAAAAGTCCTAAGATGTTTCAAGGTGAGGAGACTAGCTTGGTTACTTCGAATGAAATCCGGAAAGCAATAGAGCTTCAAGAACCTTTTGAAAAAACAGTCTTAAATTATAAAAAGAATGGAGAGGTTTATGCTTGTTTGATAAAAGGATTTCCTATTTTCAACTTGAAAGGACGTTTAAGCCACTACATAGCTTTTGAGAAAGCAGCATAAAACGAAAAAAAACCTCTCTGAAATTAGAAAGGTTTTCTCATTATTGAAATATCTTACAATAGACTTAGTTTTTACTGTTCAATTTAGATAACAATCTTAAAAATTCTATATACAACCAAACCAGTGTAATCATTAATCCCATCGCGCCATACCATTCCATGTATTTTGGCATTTTTTGTTCGGCTCCTTTTTCTATTCGGTCAAAATCTAAAAATAGATTTAAAGCAGCAATAACTATCACAAAAATACTGATTCCGATGCTCATCATCGAGTTGCCATAATGCACGGGAACAAAACTCGTAAACATAGAAAATACCCAAGATATAAGATAGTAAGTTGCAATAGCAAGCGTAGCTGCCACAACAACGGATTTAAACTGCTCCGTTACTTTTACAATTTTATATTTATACAATCCTAAGCAAACCATAAACGTTACAAAAGTTGCACCTACTGCTTGAATTACGATTCCAGGATACATTGCTTCAAATATTGCCGAAATTCCACCAATAAACAACCCTTCGAACAAGGCATATCCAGGAGCTAAATAGGGAGAATATTGTGGTTTGAATGCTGAAATCACGACTAGAATAAGTCCAACAATAGCACCGCCAATTGCTGGAACCATTGGATTCATTCCATTAAAAGTCAACCACCAAATTACCATTGCTGAAGCTGTAAGAAGTAAAAATAGAATTAAACTCTTATTGATGGTTCCTGACAAAGTCATTTCTTGATTGTAATCAATTAGAGTTGCTTGATGTACTTCGTCTTTTTTTGAAACAGCTGTTGATGAAAAAGTCTTATTATTTAAAAATGGATTTTTAGAATTGAAACTCATAGTTGGTGGGGTTATTTGTTCATCAAATATAAATTTTATTTTATAGAAGAATGTTTAATTGTTCTTAATTTTTTTTGAATAGAAATGGCGACGCCCATTCTTCAAGAAAGGATCTAAATTTTAATAAATTGATTTCAAATTCCAAAAGATGAAATATCACTAAAAGTGGGTATTGCGGATAAAAAATAATAATCCTAATGTTGCAGGAATATTTTGTTGTAATAAGCTGCAGAACAGAAATAAAATCAGCACATTTTTATCTTTTCCTTATAATTAATTCAAGTTGCTAGTTGAAATAACATAAAAAACAAAGCAGAGGTTAAGTAAATTTGTTTTGCTAACCAATAAACAGCCCCAATGCTTTGTAAAGACAAAATTATATCAATTTTTTGTTTAATAGATGATATTTTGCAAGGAATTAATCATGTAGAAGATGTGAGAAGACAAGTTTGTGATAGTGAAATTATCTTGACTGCAATTGTTTCTTCAACAAGTTTTTATGGTAATCATTCGTCAGCTATAAAGTTTATGAAGCAGTATGGATTTATTTCCAATATGCTGGATAAAAGCAGATTCAACAGGCGATTACATAAAATAAGTAAACTTTTATATGAGTTATTTGAGATTGTAAGTTCTTATTATAAAGACTTTTGTTGTGAAATGCACTATATCATAGATTCTTTTCCAGTTGCAGTATGTAACAATATGCGCATTGCAAACGGCAAGATTCTTAAAGATAAAAAATGGAGAGGCTACACTGCTAGTATGCGAAATTATTTTCATGGGGTTAAAGTACAATTACTCACCACAAAAGATGGAATTCCAATAGCTTTTCATTTTACACCAGGTAAAACTGGTGATGCAAAAGCATTAGGAAAATGATAGATAAATTACCTGCAGAAGCCTCATTATATGGCGATAGTGCCTATACAGATTATGGGTTAGAAGATATTGCTCTGGAGAGAAAATGCATCTTATTAAAGATTCAACGCAAGTCAAACGCTAAGAGAATAGATACATTGGAACAAAAAAATGAAAAGCTAAAAATGAGAAAAAGAGTAGAAACAGCAATAAGTGACATCAAGAAAATGTTTCCAAGAACAATACTTGCAGTTACACTTGAAGGTTTTCTGATAAAGCTAACTCTATTTGTCTTTGGACTACAATTAAACAAATCGATTAACTAGCAACTTGAATTAATTAATTTGAATATGAAAAGACTTTACTTATTACTGCTACAATTATTTTACAAGGAACATCATATAGAAATAATCATGTCGATCACTTTCTAGATAGAAAATATTCCTGCTAATTATGTATTTATTTTCTGTAAACCCCTTGCTTACAGAAGAAAATCCATCAAAAGGGTCTACTTCACTTTGTATACAATCAAATAGATAAGGTATAATAAATCAATCACAAAGTAAATTTTACATTACAAAAAACATATTATTATGAAAAAAATAATACTAATAAGCTTAATATTCGTAAAAAAATAAAAGCAGTTTCTGCAAAGAATCAAAATCAATAGAGGAGATATCAAATAAAAAAGACATTTGGAAGGTTCTCTGACATTGCTTGCTTAATAAAATTGAAAAACACGAAAAAAAAGAAATTACAAAACCAATCTGATTAATTGTTTGGTTGAGGTTATTTTGCAGGAGAATAAAAGGAATTTAATTAAAAAACAAAACATTTATGAAAAAGAGTATTTTATTAGTAGCTATTTTGGCTACATCATTGTCTTTTGGGCAGAATACATTTCCAGGTATTGGTAATGTGGGTATTGGCACGACAAATCCGAAAAGCAACTTGGAAGTTACTGCTTGGACTACAGCATTAACTATTGGCTCCACGAAAAACACCGAAGCAATGGTAGACAATGAGGTGCTTAGCGCTATTAATTTTTACAAACACTATAATTTAGGTTATGCAGCGGCTATAAAATTATTGCAAGCGGGAGATGGAAATCAATATTCTCCGGCACATTTAGCTTTTTATACAACCAGTGGAGGAAGTGTTTTTACAACAGTTCCAGAGGAGAGAATGAGAATTACATCTTTAGGTAATGTAGGAATAGGGACAATAAACCCAGATACAAAACTCACCGTAAAAGGCAAAATACATGCCGAAGAAATAATAGTAGATTTAGCCGTTCCAGCCGATTATGTTTTCCAAAAATACTACACCGGAAAATCGGAATTGAAATCGGATTATTCTATGCCAACACTCGCCGAAATTGAAAGTTTCACGAAGAAAAATCATCACTTGCCTAATGTGCCATCGGCGCAAGAAGTGCAACAAAATGGCGTGTCACTGGGAATGATGTCGAATGTTTTGCTCCAGAAAGTAGAGGAATTGACGCTTTATGCCATTGAGCAACAAAAGAAACTGGAAGTGCAAAACAAAACCATAGCAACCCTAGCGGCAAGACTGGCAAGTTTAGAAAAAAAATGATTGTAAAATATTTCTTCAATATCTAAAAAATATCCCGCTGTACAAAGCACCCGTTTGTACAGGTAATTATAAAATCTACTATATAAAACGTACTATAATACTATGAAAACACAAAAAACATTTCTAGCATTTACATTCCTTATTACTTCACTATCATTTGGACAAACTAATACATTTCCTCCTACGGGCAATGCGGGTATTGGTACGACAAATCCAAATTCTACTTTACAAATAGGTGATAGTAATAATTCAGGCAGTCCTAGTACAGAGGTTGAGATTAAGAGATTGTCATTAGCACCAGTAACACATTCTGGTTCAGATTGGTTTTTTACAACTAGAGACAATAATCCTTATGCTAATTTAGATATTGGATATTCAGACAATAAGACACTTACAATAAGGCACGATGGCAACGTAGGCATTGGCACCACAACCCCACAAGCAAAATTGCAAGTAGAAGGATTAATTAAAAGTTATGTACCCGATGTTTTAGGAGGAAATTTGAATAACTTTCAATTGTTGGATGAGAGAGCAGGTAACGTAACTTCAAATCGTATCTATAATAGATTATGGACATTGAGGGATGGAGGACCAAATAACTGGCTTGGAGCTAGATTACACTATGGCATTTCTGTGGATGTAAGTTTTGCTACTCCTCATGTCGATACAAGAACGTGGTGGGAAAGAGATCCATATGACAACATACAATCTTGGGGTAATGCTGGAGATACTTATTTGACAATAAATAAAGGTAAAGTAGGTATCGGCTCAACAAACCCAGACCAAAAACTCACCGTAAAAGGCAAAATACATGCCGAAGAAATAATAGTAGATTTAGCTGTTCCTGCCGATTATGTTTTCCAAAAATACTACACCGGAAAATCGGAATTGAAATCGGATTATACCCTGCCAACACTTGCCGAAATTGAAAGTTTCACGAAGAAAAATCATCACTTGCCTAATGTGCCATCGGCGCAAGAAGTACAACAAAATGGTGTGTCACTTGGCACTATGTCGAATGTTTTGCTCCAGAAAGTAGAGGAATTGACGCTTTATGCCATTGAGCAAAATAAAGTTATTGAAGAATTAAAAGCCCAAGTCACAGCTTTGATGGCCAAAAAGCAATAATTAAAGTTTAATCTAAAAAAATATATTATGAAAAATTATATACTAGTCCTGTTTTTAGGGTTTTCGTTATTTGCTGAAGCTCAAAATAAAATAACTTTTGATTATGATATGGCAGGCAATCAAATTAAAAGAGAATTGTGTTTAAGTTGCACTAATCCGAATTATAAAATTGCTGTTCCCAAAGAAATCACAGCACTTCAAAAGGAAGATTTGCAAAAATTTTTTCCCGAGGATGCCATTTCCTATTACCCCAATCCAGTAAAGGAAGAATTGTATATTAAATGGGAACTCGTTGCAGGCAAAACAGTCACTTCCATCTATTTGTACGATTTGAATGGACGAGTGTTACAAACCTATAATAATCTCGAAAAAACAAATACCCTAAACATTCCATTTTTTAATTATCCTACAGGAGCTTATCTTGTTGTTTTGATTTATAATGACGGGGAACAAAAAACAATAAAAATTATTAAATAGTAACTATTTTATTTATGAAAAAACAGTACCTAATCTTTATATTTTTTATTACCCATTTAATTTCAGCCCAAAACTTTACTGATACGAAGGGAGAATTGCAAATTTCTAATTCGGGATCAGCAACCTATAACTTACCCATAGCGATGCCCCCGAGTATCAAGAGTGTAGCACCTATCATAAATCTTACGTATAGCAGCGGTGTTAGAGGTGGTATAGCAGGACAAGGATGGAACATCAACAGTATTTCTACCATTAGCCGTATGGCTACAAGAAGAGATATTGATGGTTTTGTGGATGGTGTCGATTTTGACGACAATGATAAATTGGCTCTTGACGGACAGCGATTATTATTAAAAACAGGAACCTATTGGGCAGATGGTTCTACTTATGAAACCGAATACAAAAGCAACACCAAAATTGAATTAAAGATTGAAAACGGAGGTGCTTCTACTTTTTTCATAGTAACCAGCCCGGATGGATCCAGAACATGGTATGGATCTAAGGGTTCGGGTACGTACCAGAATGCAACCTCAGTAAATGCATGGTTCATAGTTCGATTTGAAGATGCAAATGGTAACAATATAGAGTACAATTATGCTAATGTAGTTTATAACAGTACAAACCAATTATATATAGATAATATTACATTTAGTGCTAATCAAGTGGTTGGCATCGCAGCACAAGATAAGATTATTTTTACTTATAGAGATGCTAAACGAGTAGAAAGAGATTATATAAAAGGCGGACCAGTTTACGCCACAAAAATTCTTGACAATATACAAGTATTGGCTAACAATGCTCCATTCCGAAAATACCAACTTTTTCAAACTCCTGATCTAGATTCAGGATACGAAAGAGTAACAAAAATACAGGAATCTAATGGGCAAAATGAAGCTTCCAATCCGGTAATTTTTGAATACAATACTCCTACTCCAACGACCACTAACAGAAAAATAAAAGACTATACCAACAACCTTAATTTTAATGAAACTGATTTAGCTGGGGATTTTGATGGTGATGGAAGGTTAGATTTTGTGGCTAATAATCAAATTTTTACAAATTTATTTAATGAAAGTAGTGGTAATGCACCAATTAACTTGCCATTTACAGGAAATAAAAGACAAGAATTCGTCGCTACCACATTGACAAGTAATAAACTAAATCAGTTTCAATCGATTGTTTATGCAAATGAAACATTAAATAGTATAGAATTTAAAATCCATAATCTAACATCTGGAAATGTTATAACTTTAAGTAATACTAAAACAATAAATTTTGACAATAGTATATATCATGATACTAGTTCAGAAACTTATTCTTTTTTTGGTTGTAATCCTCCTCCTTTAATTAAAGTATCAAATGAATATTTAGAAGGAGACTTTAATGGCGATGGTATAAGTGAAGTATTGTTATGCAGTACAATAAATGAAAGATATTATAATTATTATGCTAATATTGTAAATGACGAAGGGGATTATGAATCTAATGCTTGTGTTACAGAAGTTAAATCTGACGGAAAAGAATCCTATTTATTAAATTTAGACCCTAATGCTTCAACAATTCTTGGAGGAAGTGGTTTTGTAAAGCTACAAAATACTATAGTTTTACAAGGGGATAAAAAATTTGTTGTCGATTTTAATTCTGATGGAAAGTCAGATATTTTAATAGTCAACAATGACAAAACCTACAAAATAGTTAGTTTTAAACAACTTAATGTGTCTCCTTGGGTTGAATTAGAATTAATTGGTTCAGGGACATTAGACAAATATTCTCCAACGAAACAAATCCTTTTTGGCGACTACAACGGTGATGGAAAAACTGATATTATGTTACCCGATACTGAAGGTGGGATTAATAATA
Organism: Flavobacterium melibiosi; assembly: GCF_048158545.1. Lineage (NCBI taxonomy): Bacteria > Pseudomonadati > Bacteroidota > Flavobacteriia > Flavobacteriales > Flavobacteriaceae > Flavobacterium > Flavobacterium melibiosi. The sequence goes on from NZ_JBLNKU010000004.1 coordinate 276,720, forward strand.
CCTTATGGCATACCTATTACAGCAATCCAAAACCTGCCGGGGGAGATTTTTTTGTTAAAGAATCTCAAAATATTGTTGAATATTGGCCAAATACTGGAACTTATTACTCAACCCAAACCGACATTAGCAGTTATTATGCTATGGATGTCAATGGTGATGGGAAGTCAGATTTAGTAAGAGTTTGGAGGAAATATTATAAACCGCAATGGACTATCAACAACCATAATACCCAATGGCGGGTAACCGCTTTTACCAACAATATTGGTAAGATTTCGAGTTCTGGTTTTATTCAAACCTATGATTCAGGGATTTTTGATTCTCCATCCCCAGACATCCCAATTCCTATAACCTCTAATTACAAATACCAAGGAGCAAATACGGAATTAGTCATTGTGAGAGGGCATTATAATAAAATTGAATACTACCAATTCAATAAAGATTTTGATACTGATAACAGGTTAATACATGTAAAGGAATCAAATGGTAAAATCATACAAGTCATTGAATATAAGCCAATGGAAGCCATTGGTGGCGGTTTAGGAAACGTCGCTACTGATTTTTATTCCTCAAGCAACACATCTATTTATCCTAATATCGAAATCATTCGGAATACGGGTAGTTTTTTAGTGTCTAAACTTACCGCTATCATAAATAATGTTTACAAATACCAAGATTTTAAGTATTATGGCTATGTCTCTAATTTTAATTATGGTACTGTTGGTTTCAAGCGAATATCAAGAAGTAGCTGGTATTTACCATCGTCTACAGACCCCAAAATCTGGACGACCTATAACAACGACATAAACCTGCGAGGAGCTAATACCATAACTTGGTCCAGTACCAATCCCGAGACGGTTTTTGCCACTATACCGGATAATTTGTTGAGCACGAAAACGAATTATTTTGCTACTTATACCCAAGGCACAAGTATGTCTTCGAGTAACGGTCAAAATGATATTGTAATTACAGATCCCGTTACCATCAATCAGACGTATATTGCCAATAATTCCATTACCGCTTCATCAGTAGTCAATGATGGCGTGATTGCCAATTATAAAGCACCACAGATTATTTTGAAACCTGGATTTAGTGCAAAACCTAGTAGTACAGGCGAGTTTAGAGCTGTTCCAGTTGCTGCAGGAAGTAGTGCCACTATTCCAAAAAATTATGTGTATAATGTATTGCTAACCAAGCAAACCACCAAAGACCACTTGAGTGGAGTAATATCAGAAACCAGTTTTACTTACGATGGTTCGGTTAACTCAGACAATTACTTTGGTTTGCAAACCCAAAGCGTTGCCAAACAATACAGCGGAACAACATTGCAAGGCACCACCACTAGTAGCACTACTTACGAAAATAACCCAACAGGATCGGGGGCTGCTTACTACATAGGAAGACCTAAAACAGTAAACACAAGTACCACTATTTACACTGGCGATACCCGAACTTCTAGCGAAGTTTACACTTACTCTGGGAGTAACTTAAGCAAGACCGAAAAAACAGGACACAAAACTTACCCTATTGTAGAAGATATGACGTATGATGCCGTGGGTAATTTGCTGACCAAAACTGTATCAGCACCTTCCGCACCAACACCAATTGCAGCAAGAACCATTACTGATGAATACGATGCCACCAAACGTTTTGTGGTCAAGAAAAAAGACCATCAGCTTTTCGAAACCAACTTTGTTTACAACACCCTAGGACAAGTCACACAATCGACCAATTATTTAGGCGTCGTTAGCGATTACATCTTTGACAATTGGGGTAAACTAAAGAATAGCAAAACTACAGGAGCATCGACAATACCATTGGAAACGACCATTACTTATGTCAAATTATCGGATGGCGGTTATACCACCACCAGCCAAAATACGGTGGGTGATCAAGCCAAATCAATAACTCAGTATGATGTTTTGGGAAGAGCCATTGTAAGTACTACCAAAGGTTTTGCACTCAACTCCACCATTTCAAAACAAGTGGTGTATGATGGATTGGGCAGAAAACAAAAAGAAAGCGAACCTTATTTTTCCTTTCCAAGCAAATGGACTTCGTATGAATACGATTATTTGCAACGTCCCACAAAAATAACAACGTCCACAGGAAGAATTCAAACACTGAGCTATTCAGGTCTTACCACCACAAGTATTGATGATGTGAAAACAACGACAGCCACCGTTGATGCCTTGGGCAACAAAACCCAAACTACCGACGAAGGAGGTACTATCAACTTTACCTATTATGCTACCGGACAGCTCAAAGAATCCAATTACGAGGGACATAAAGTAAGCATCAGTATTGATGGTTGGGGCAATAAAATAGCGATGAACGATCCCAATGCAGGGAATTACACGTACGGTTATGATGCTTTCGGACAAATAACAAAAGAAACCACTCCAAAAGGGTACACCGATACTACTTATGATGTCTTTGGACGAGTACTCAAGAAAAAAATATCAGGCGACGGAGCAGATTTTGAAACCGATTATGTCTATAATTCCTTCTCCCAGCTTATTTCTGAAACCAGCAAAAAAGCCATTGGAACGCCAATAGATAGTTTTACGTATGGTTATGACAATCTGCACAGATTGGAAACCACCACCGAGAGCAATGCCAGTTTCACTCATACCAAAACCGTTAGCTATGATACTTTTGGACGACCTATTACGGGAACCAATGCCACGCAAGAACTCACAACGGGATTAAGCACGTCCATAACCACCAAGAACAACTACAATGCCTACAACGGTATTATGGATAAAATGACCGATGCCAATGATAACGTTTTGTGGCAACTCAATACAGCCAACGAAAAAATGAAATCGTTGACCGAAACATTGGGTAATGGTGTAACGATTACCAATGCCTACAACGCCGATGGCTATTATACTTCACAAAAACACTCTAAAAACAGTGTAGATGTCTTGTACAACACCTATGATTTTAATGCCGTAAAAGGAACATTAAACAACAGACAAAACCAAGTATTGGGCACCAACGAGGTCTTTACGTACGATACCTTGGACCGATTGATACAATGGACGAATCCATTAACCAATTCTCAAGACTCCAATGGATATGATACTAGAGGTAGAATAACCAACAATAATAAACTAGGAACGGTAAACTACAACACTGATACAACTACAGGTATTTACCGAAAAAAATCGATAAACTTAACCACCGATGGGGTTGGGTATTACAACAACCTGCCGAAACAAGTAGTAAGCTACACGATGTTTAAAAGTCCTATCTCGATAAATGAAAGTGACAAAGGCAGTACGGCTTTTGTCTATAATTCGCATTTGTCCAGACAAACAATGCAGTATGGCTATCAACCTAATCCTGGAGCAACTGGAATTTATACCAAGACCAAAAGTTATACCGATGATGGCAGTGTAGAAATACTCAAAACGCCTACTACTATCACGATACGAACCTACATAGGAGGCGATGCTTACACGGCGCCGTTGTATATTGATAAAGTAAAGACATTAAATACAGGAGCAATTGTTGACAAAAAACAGTATCTTCACAGGGATTATTTAGGAAGTATAATAGCTATTTCTGATGATACAGGCGTAGCCGTAGAGCGCAGACAATTTGACGCTTGGGGCAATTTGGCTAAATTGCAACAAAATGGTATTGCAATAGCATTGCCTACAGACGGAACAGCTGCTGGACTAATGATGCTCGACCGTGGCTACACGGGTCACGAACACCTAGCCGAAGTAGGACTCATACAAATGAACGGTCGTTTGTATGACCCGACATTACGTTCTTTCTTGATGCCGGATAATTTTATACAACAACCGGAGAATACGCAAAATTACAATAGGTATGCCTATGTGTTGAATAACCCACTAATGTATACCGACCCAAGCGGGGAGGAATTCATATCACTTGGAGTAGCTGTGATTATAGGTGCAGCAATAGCGCTAACCACTTATACAATGACAGCCCTCTTAACCGATGTACCCTTTACAGTGGGTGGGCTTGCGAAAGCAACCTTTATTGGTGCTGCAAGCGCGGCGGTGACGTTTGGGATAGGAACTGCGGCAGGAAACCTATTTACGAATTTCTTCTCCAAAGCGGCGTTTCAAGCGGTAGCACACGGAACTTTTCAAGGGACTATGTCTGGCTTACAAGGAGGTAATTTTTGGAGTGGTTTTGCAGCGGGAGCGTTAAGTAGTATTGCTAGTAGTTTGTATAGTGGTGGATCTAGTATGGATGGTTTGGGGAAAAATGCACACGCTATTCCAGGTACTGGTTTAAATAGTATAGGTGATAATCTTGGTGGTGCTGGCATGATTGCCTTTGGTACAGTTGCTGGTGGTGTAGGAGCAAAACTTACCGGTGGTAACTTTTGGCAAGGTGCTGCTACAGGACTCGTGGTTAGTGGACTGAATCATTTGGCGCATCAACAGCCAGATCCTAATAAGGAATTGGCAAGAAGGATTGCAAAGCAATATGGTGGGAATGCAGGTGAAATTCGTGAATGGTTAGACAATCATCCATTTGAACTAACTCATGAGGGAGTTAAGTTTAAAGGATTGGATTTAGAAGCAAAATATATAAATGAACCAGGTACAAATGTAAAAAATGCAATTAATCAAGCACCTCAAATGGTAGCAGAGGAATTGGGTACAAAGGCGTTAGAATTTATATTTAGAGGAGGTCCAGTTGGACAGCTTTTAAGCGATGGTGGTCTGGCAAATACTCCGTCACCTTCAGATATAGCTCAACGTCAAATTAGAATAGAAGGGGCGAAAAATGCTTTAATCAGACATGTTTTTATGCCACAAGGGCAACAAACACCAAGTATGAGTAATGGATTTAATCCTTATTCGGGATATAGCAGATATAATTTGTTTTATAAAGTAAAATAAAGAAACATAAAAATGAAAAAATTTTATTTGTATATCATTTGCACAATGATTGTTTCGTATTTTGACATGAAGTACAATTTAAAAAGTATTTTGCTTTTTACGTTTTTTGTAATATCATTACCATTTTTTAATGATGCAAAAAGTTATTTCAGAATTCCATTTTTTAAAATAGATAAAATATTTGTTGTATATGTATTAATGTTTTCTTTAAGTTTCACCTTTTTTTTTAGTTTATTACCATTCTTGATTTTTAGAGATTACAGTGTTGATAAAATAGAAAATTATACTAATTATGGTATTTTAAAGGTTTTGTTAGTATCTCCACTATTGGAAGAATTAATTTTTAGAGGAAGTTTACTGCCCTTATTGATAAAAACAGAATCGCCAAAAAAAGCGATTTTACTATCCTCATTAGGATTTTCCTTGGCTCATTATCTTTCTGGTTCAAGTTTATTTGCGGCTTTTGTATTAGGGGTCTTTCTTGCTTATGTTTATTTAAAAACAGAAAGTGTATTTTTATGCTTCATAGCACATGCTTTAAACAATTTTTTAGCTTTAGTTTTTTCCCCTTTTTTAATTTCCACATTAAAAATTAAAGAGACGAGTTGTTATCTATTAACAATTATAATCATGAGTAGCATAATAATGTTATTTTCATCGTTTAAGATTTATAAACAAAACAAAAATTGAATTATTAAGAAATGGATACAAATAGAAAATCTCAAAACAAAAATTGGTTAAAAACATTAGTTCATTTTTTGTTTAGGCTGATTCTAAGGTTTTGAAGGGTATTTTGAACCTTGACTGGGGGTAATTTTTGGCAGGGAGCTGTTACGGGCTTGGTAGTTAGTGGGCTGAATCACGCGTTTCATACTATTGACCCGCCGGGAGGAAAGAAACCTAAAGTAGTTGACAATAATAAAGAAGCTGTAGAACATTACTACGAAGACGGAAGCCCTGTTGAGCTTGGTCCAAATACCAAATTAGCGTTGTTAAATGATAAAGATTATAGAAGAGTTTTAGGTGCTTTGAAAGCAGGGACAGCTGTAAGCAGGACAGATAAATTTGATATTCATTTTACTTGGAAAGTTTTTCACATAGGAGATAGCAATGTTAACTATTCAACTTCTTGTACAACGGGTAATTGTACAACAAGGTTTAGTGCTTTTGTTGGCGATGGGTTTAGAGATCCGTTAGATTTAGGTTTCGAAACTTCTTTTAATTCAGGCGATGTCAATTTTATGGCTAAACCATACAATTATATTCCCTATAATTTTTCAGTAAGTTATCCTAATCCAGGCTATCCAGTTGGTACTAACATTAAATAATCAAACAAAGATGAAAAAAATAAGAGTAGTTGGTATTATTTGGCTTAGCATATTAAGTGTCTTTTTGTATCTAGACAGCAAAGCATACTATTATGGATTCGGACAAGGTTTTTTGAGTGCTAAAATACCTTCTAGATTTTCTGTTCTTTTTGCTGGATCTGATCTTGGAAATCAAGGGATGGTTTTGAAAGAAAAAGATTTGAACTTATGGATTATAAATTGCAATGATTCTATTTTCATGAGTGATACCGAAAAGAAAATAATGATTAAAAAATTTGTAGGATATTGGTTTAATAATAAAACCATAGTGGCGAAGGTGAAAGACAACAACAATAAAAACAGGTATATTGAAATTTATGAAGAAGTGACCAATGCTTTGTATTCTAATTTTATTTGCAAAGAAATGAGATATCCTCCTGATGAATATGATGATTTGAAATATATAGACTTAGATAAAAGTTTAGTTTATTTTAAAAGATTCAAATTGATTAAAAATTTAACTATAGTATTATTTGTATTTATGTCATTATATGGATTAAGATTGTTTTATCTGAGGCGTAAAAAAAGTAAAACATAAGGTTATATAGTGGACTGAATCACGCGATGCATAAGATGAGTGATGATAGTGAGATTGACCCTAATAATCCTGCGTTTGCAGTACCAAAAAACTAAAAAAAATGAAGCAATATAATTATTTTCTATTTCGTTTGTATTGGATATTTAGAGACTTCGCGAAAGAGGGGCATAAAATGTCTTTAATTTCTACCCCCACTGGCTCTCGTTTGCCCACATTCTCTGGTGCTTGCCTGCGGCGAGTACCTACATAAATTAAAAGATAAAACATAGCGTTTGCAACGCGGATAACTAAAACAGAAGTAATTTTAAACAAGCTTACTCCCGCTGCCCGAAGACTTCCAAAAAAAGCAAATGTTCTTAAATTTCGGGGGTTGCTGTGCGAAGTTTCCCGACTTCGTACCGTTTCCAATGGACAACAAACGAGGGCAACATACACAAGTCTTAAAATAAGTAGATTAAAATTGTAACGGCATATAGCAATGGGTACGAAGTCGGGAGACTTCGTACAGCACCAGACTTCTAATGATATTTTCGTTTTCGAGTAAGACTTCGGGGAGCGGATTACTGTCATGCAAAATGCTAAAACACCGGATTATTGTACGATAGCTTCCAATAGTTTGTGTAATACTGATTATACCCCCACTGGCTCTCGTTTGCCCGCATTCTCTGGTGCTTGCCTGCGGCGAGTACCTACATAAATTAAAAGATAAAACGTAGCGTTTGCAACGCGGATAACTAAAACAGAAGTAATTTTAAACAAGGGTACTTCTGTTTTTTATACAATTGTTTTCAGAAAATATTTGACACAAAAAAATCCGTCTTGTTATTAAACAGGACGGATTTAATATATTCGAAGAATTTAAAACTATTCTATTTCAGAAACTCTTAAGGTGTTTACCATTCCTTTATCTTTAATAGGCATTGCTGCTAAATTGATAAGGAAATCACCTTTTTGTACAAAACCTTTTTGTTTTACAATTTCGTTTATGTCAGTTACAGTATCATCTGTGCTTACATCTTTAGAGTACATGAAAGATTTTACTCCCCAAAGTAAATTAAGTTGTGTAAGGATTCTTTTATTAGAGGTGAAAACTAAAATATGTGCATTTGGTCTCCAAGCCGAAATTTGGAAAGCGGTATAACCACTATTAGTCAATGTACAGATTGCTTTTGCTTTGATAACATTAGCCATAGTTGCAGCATGGTGACAAATTGTTTTAGTAATAAAACGTTTTGTTTTTATCTGTGGTGTATTTTGTGGAACATGAATAAGCGGAGAATCCTCAACTGCTTCAATAATTTGAGTCATTTTTTGGATTACTTGAACTGGATAATTACCGGTAGCTGTCTCTCCAGAAAGCATTACAGCATCTGCACCATCCATAACTGAATTTGCAACGTCATTCACCTCTGCACGTGTTGGCGTAAGGCTAGTGATCATTGTTTCCATCATTTGCGTAGCAACGATAACCGGAATACGAGCTGTTTTGGCTCTGCGAATTAATTCTTTTTGAACTAAAGGTACTTCATGAGCGGGAAGTTCTACTCCTAAATCTCCACGGGCAACCATTAAAGCATCACAATAAGCAACAATTTTGTCAATGTTTTCTAATGCTTCTGGCATTTCTATTTTGGCAACAATTGGAATTTTATATTCTGAGTGCTCTGCAATTAATTCCTGTAAGTCTTGTAAATCTCTTGGTGTTTTTACAAATGATAATGCAATCCAATCTACATTTTGTCCAATGGCAAAAATAGCATCTGCTATATCTTTCTCAGTCATTGCTGGAAGAGAAATTTTTGTATTAGGCAGATTTACTCCTTTTTTAGATTTCAATTCACCACCTTGAATTACTCTTGCTATAACTTCTGATTTTTTATCAGTTTCCACGATTTCGAAAATAAGTTTCCCATCATCAAGCAAAATTCTTTCTCCTGGATTAACATCATTTGGAAAGTTTTGGTATTTCATGAATACTTTCTTTGCAGTTCCAAGGATATCTTCGGCTGTAGTAAATGTAATTAAGTCTCCGTCATGTACTACAACTCCTTCTTCCATAACTCCTACACGAAGTTTAGGTCCTTGTAAATCTCCTAGGATTGCAGTAGTGTAGCCAAATTCCTCATTCAGGCCGCGTATCAGATTTATTTTTTCTTTTACATCTTCGTAGTCAGCATGTGAAAAATTCACTCTAAAAACATTTACACCCGCATCAATCATGTCTTTAATGATTTCTCTTGTACTACATGCAGGCCCAAGTGTGGCTACAATTTTGGTTTTTTTGTTTGTAAGCATTGGTATTAAAAAATTAAATTGTTTTTTGATTTGATTTGATTTGTATCTACTGTATAAAGTGTAGATATGTTATCGATTTTATTTAATATAGTCTGTATTGTTGATACACTCATTGTATCTTCAATATTCTCTATTTTTAAGAAATAATCTACTTTTTTAAACTCAGGAAGTAAAAAGACTTTTGTTGCCACTTCCATTGTAACATTTGAAAATAAATTTTGGCTAATTCCCTTTTTCTGTTGAATAACCTCATTTTTATTTTGAATCAAATTCCAAGTGATTGCTTTTTCATTATCATAATAATAAAATCTAGAAAAATTTGTCTCCCCTTCTTCTATATTAATATGAATTTCATTTGTGCTTTTACTTAAATTTATTGGCAGTAATTGATTAATAAAAAAAGCTAATCGATAGTCTTCTAATGAAGTATGAATAGCAATGAGATAGTAATCTATTTCGTCAAATTCTCCAAGATCCAGTTTGTGAATAGCCATTTCATGAAAAAATAAGTTGTAAATATAGTATTTCTATCGAAGTTCTGACCTATCTAAATAGGATGTTTTTGTTAAATTGCCAACGAAAACGTTATAGGTTTAAGAAAATGATGTTATTTTCTATCCATTTTTTCTTGAAATGCAAAATAAGCGCGTTGGGATGCTTTTTCTTCAGCCTTCTTTTTAGATGTTGCTCTGGCTTTTGCAATTACTTTATCATCGATGCTGAGTTTAACGCCAAACAAGCGTTGTCCATCTATTGCATTGTCCTCAAAAATGTCATAATGAAATATTTTCTTCTCTTTTTGACACCATTCTATAATCAAGCTTTTATAGCTGATTACTTTTCCTTCCAGCCTGGCAATATCTACATAGGGGATAATAACTCTTTTCTGAATGAATTTTTCACAGTAGACATAACCTCTGTCTAAATAGATTGCTCCAACTAGCGATTCAAAGATATTACCATGTATGTTTTCGCCAAAATGTTGTAACGGTACTTTGCTTTCTATATACTGAACCAGATTTAAATCTTTTCCTAATTCGTTCAGGTGTTCCCTGCTTACAATTTTCGAACGCATTTTAGTCAAATAACCTTCGTCTCCCGCTGGTGCTTTGCTAAATAAATGCGCTGCAATTACTGCGCTCAGCATAGCGTCGCCTAGAAATTCCAATCGCTCATAGTTAATCGGGTTTCCTAAAACATCCAGTCGATTAGAGGAACGGTGCGTAAAAGCTTTTTTATAGTAATCCAGGTTATTTGGAGCGAAGCCCAAAATTTTCTGAATAGAATCAAAAAAAATCCCGTCTTCTAGAGAACGGGATTTCGAAAATATTTTTCTAATTATACGCATATAATTAGATATCTAATTTTTTAACCAATACACAAGCATTGTGTCCTCCAAAACCAAAAGTGTTACTCATGACAACATTCATTTCTCTTTTTTGAGGAACGTTGAAAGTAAAGTTTAATTTAGAGTCAATGTTTTCGTCATCGGTAAAATGATTTATTGTAGGAGGAACTATTCCGTGTTTCATCGAAAGGATGGAGGATATAGTTTCAATTGCACCAGCAGCACCAAGTAAATGGCCGGTCATTGATTTTGTTGAATTTAAATTCATAGTGTAAGCATGTTCGCCAAAAACATGCAATATTGCTTTAGATTCGGCAATATCACCAAGTGGTGTAGAAGTTCCATGCATATTTACACCATCAACATCACTGGCTTGTAAACCAGCATCTCTCAAGCAATTCAACATTACGTTTTTGGCACCTAATCCCTCAGGATGTGGCGCGGTAATATGATAGGCATCTGCTGACATTCCGCCACCGCCAATTTCGCAATAAATTTTTGCGCCACGAGCTATAGCATGTTCGTATTCTTCAAGAATTAGAGCTCCTGCTCCTTCGCCTAAAATAAATCCATCTCTGTCCTTATCCATCGGTCTGGAAGCTGTTTTTGGATCGTCATTTCGAGTAGATAAAGCATGTAAGGCATTGAATCCTCCCATACCTGCTATAGTTACAGCAGCTTCAGAACCTCCAGTTACCATTGCATCTGCATGACCTAATCTGATATAATTGAAAGCATCAATAATTGCATTTGTAGAAGAAGCACAAGCAGAAACGGTTGCGAAGTTTGGACCTCTAAAGCCGTATTTTATTGAAATATGACCACAAGCAATATCCGAAATCATTTTTGGAATAAAGAAAGGATTGAATCTAGGTGTTCCGTCGCCTTTAGCATATTCCAGCATCTCGATTTGAAATGTTTCTAAGCCACCAATTCCTGAACCCCAAATAACGCCGACTCTGTCTTTGTCTAATTTTTCAAAATTGAAACCAGCATCAAGTACAGCTTCATCAGATGAAACCATGGCATACTGTGCGTAGCGGTCCATCTTTCTAGCTTCTTTTCTGTCTATAAAGTCCTCAACATTAAAGTTTTTCAATTCGCACGCAAATTGAGTTTTAAATTTTGAAGCATCAAAATAAGTTATTGGTGCAGCTCCACTAACGCCGTTAATGAGTCCGTTCCAATACTCTTCAATATTATTTCCAATAGGAGTAAGAGCACCTAAACCTGTTACAACAACTCGTCTTAATACCATAAATTCTTTATTTTGTTATCTTTAAACAAATAAAACCCATGCTTTCTTTACTGTATTTTTATTACTAAAGAGCCATGGGTATTACAATAAATATTTTTTGATTGAAATTCAATCTCGAATTTAATTTTAAAAAAAATAATAACACCCGTTTACAAGATTGCAAACGGGTGTGTACTTTATTATTTTTTAGCTTCCTCGATGTAAGAGATTGCTTGACCTACAGTAGCGATGTTTTCTGCTTGATCGTCTGGAATTTGAATGTCAAATTCTTTTTCGAATTCCATAATAAGCTCAACAGTGTCTAATGAGTCAGCTCCTAAATCATTAGTGAAGCTTGCTTCTGTTACAACTTCGTTTTCGTCAACACCTAATTTGTCTACGATAATCGCTTTTACTCTTGATGCAATGTCTGACATAATCTTTAATTTTAGAATTTAATTTGTTGGCAAAAATAAAAAACTTTATTTTAAAACAACTATTTAGTTAATAAATGTGACAACTAATTTATAAAATATATTTGACAAAGCCTTCGCAATGTTATTTAATTTCATTTTTTATGCCTTTTTTTGCATAATAAAAAAGGGTTTAATTATGAAAAAAATAGTGATTTTCGCTTCTGGATCGGGGACTAATGCTGAAAACATCATCAAGTATTTCGCTGCGACAAAAATTGGAAGCGTTGAAGCGGTGTTTACAAATAACCCAAATGCTAAGGTGATTGAAAGAGCAAAGAAATATGAGATTCCAACGGAAGTTTTCTCGAAAACAGAATTAAATGAAAGTAAAGTACTACATATTATAAATAATATTCAACCTGATTTGATTGTTTTAGCTGGGTTTTTATTAAAATTTCCTGAAAATATTATCGCAGCCTATCCTAATAAGATCATAAATATTCATCCGGCATTGTTGCCAAAATACGGTGGAAAAGGAATGTATGGTATGCATATACATAGAGCAATTGTAGGGAATAAAGAAAAAGAGACTGGAATTACTATTCATTTTGTAAATGAAAATTATGATGAGGGGAATATTCTTTTTCAAAAAAACGTTGTTTTATCACAAGATGAAACTCCCGAAGAAGTGGCCGAAATAATACATGAATTGGAGCAAAAATATTTTCCGGAAGTGATTGAAAAAATCTTAACAAATAGTTTGTAATTTTGAATACTCACGATGTAAATATTTATACTGATGGCGCAGCCAAAGGAAATCCCGGTCCCGGTGGCTACGGTGTTATAATGGAATGGGTAGGAAAACCGTATAAGAAGGAATTCTATGAGGGTTTTCGTTATACCACTAATAATAGAATGGAATTGCTGGCAGTAATTGTCGGATTGGAAAAACTTAAAAATCCCAATACGAGAGTTTTAGTGGTTTCAGATTCTAAATATGTGGTGGATTCCGTTGAGAAAAAGTGGGTTTTAGGTTGGGAAAAGAAAGGGTTTGTGGATAGGAAAAATTCCGATTTGTGGAAACGTTTTCTGGTTGTTTATAGAAAACACAAAGTCAACTTCAAATGGATAAAAGGACACAATAACCATGTTCAAAACGAAAGATGCGACGAGTTGGCAGTTATGGCTTCGATGCAAAAGCAACTTTCTGTAGATGCTTTTTATGAAAAAGAAGAAGGGAAGTTGTTGTAAAACAATGGATTCCAGTGAAATAAATTAGCAAAACTTTACGACTGGGACCCTTTGCTATTTTATAACTTATGAACTATCTTTGCGCTTTATTTCCAAACACATAAAATGAAATGAGCTTAACATAGGTTTTTTATAAATATCAAATGTTAATAAGCGAATTCCATATTCCTTTAAAAAGAAAATAATATCTACGTATGAATAAATTATTGATTGTTGGAACTGTAGCTTTCGACGCAATTGAAACTCCTTTTGCAAAAACAGATAAAATCTTAGGCGGCGCAGCAACATACATCGGACTCTCAGCTTCTTATTTCAATTTACAATCGGCAATAGTTTCTGTAGTTGGCGATGATTTTCCACAAGAATATTTAGATTTATTAACCGCAAGAAATATAGATATTTCTGGTATTGAAGTTGTAAAAGGCGGAAAAACTTTCTTTTGGAGTGGTCGCTACCATAATGATTTAAATTCAAGAGACACTTTAGACACTCAATTAAACGTTTTGGCAGATTTTCAGCCAAAGGTTCCTCAAAATTTTAAAAATGCTGATGTGGTGATGTTAGGAAACTTGCATCCGTTAGTACAAAGCAGCGTTTTAGACCAAATGGAAACACAACCTAAATTGGTAGTTTTGGATACTATGAATTTTTGGATGGACTGTGCTTTACCGGAATTATTGGATGTGATTAAGCGTGTAGATGTTATTACCATAAATGATGAAGAAGCAAGACAACTTTCGGGAGAATATTCTCTAGTGAAAGCTGCTGCAAAAATTCATGCCATGGGACCAAAATACGTGGTGATTAAAAAAGGAGAACACGGTGCTTTATTGTTTCATAATAAAGAAGTTTTCTTTGCTCCGGCATTACCTTTAGAAGAAGTTTTTGATCCAACAGGAGCGGGAGACACTTTTGCAGGAGGATTTGCAGGATTTATTACACAGAGTGAAAATATTTCATTCGAAAACATGAAGAATGCAATTATTCAGGGTTCTAATTTAGCTTCATTTTGTGTAGAGAAATTTGGAACAGAAAGAATGATTGATTTAGATAAAGAAGAAGTGCTATCAAGATTGAAACAATTCAAATCATTGACACAATTTGATATAGAATTATAATGCTTAAACCTCGGAAACGAGGTTTTTTTTTAAATAAATTGGCAAGAAATTACAGGATTTAATTTTGGCCTAATTATAGATGTTCTTTTAAGGACAATAATTAGTGTATATCAACAAACACAACAACAAACAACAACAACACAATGAGCGACGCTTTACAACACGAATGTGGAATAGCCCTAGTTAGACTACTCAAACCGCTTGAATTTTACAAAGAAAAATACGGAACTGCTTTCTACGGAATACAAAAAATGTATCTCCTTATGGAAAAGCAACACAATCGCGGGCAAGACGGAGCTGGTTTTGCAAGTATAAAAATGGATGTTGAACCTGGTGAGCGATATATAAGTCGCGTGCGATCGAATCATTCTCAGCCTATTCAGGATGTGTTTAAACAAATAAATGAAAGAATAAATGAAGAAATGGCATCTCATCCTGAATATGCAGATGATGTTGCGCTTCAAAAAGAAAATATTCCTTATATAGGAGAGTTGTTTTTGGGACATGTGCGTTACGGAACTTTTGGAAAGAATAGTATCGAAAGCGTTCATCCATTTTTACGTCAAAGCAATTGGATGCATAGAAATCTGATATTGGCTGGAAATTTCAATATGACCAACGTGAAAGAACTTTTTCAAAATTTAGTAGAACTGGGTCAGCATCCAAAGGAAATGGCGGATACGGTTACAGTTATGGAAAAAATCGGACATTTTCTGGACAAAGAAGTGATGCAATTGTATCAAGATTGTAAAGAAGAAGGTTTGTCTAAAAGAGAAGCATCTCCGGTTATTGCGGAACGATTAGATATTGCTAAAATTTTAAGACGTTCTTCTAAAAATTTAGATGGAGGTTATGCAATGGCGGGACTTTTAGGACACGGAGATTCATTTGTGTTTAGAGACCCTGCAGGGATACGCCCAGCTTATTTTTATCAAGATGACGAGGTAGTTGTTGTAGCTTCTGAAAGACCGGTTATACAAACCGTTTTTAATGTGCCTTTCGAAAAAGTACAAGAAATAGAGCCAGGTAATGCATTAATAATTAAGAAGAACGGAACGGTTTCTATGCAGGAAATCCTTCCTCCAACGGTTAAAAAAGCATGTTCTTTTGAACGTATTTATTTTTCAAGAGGGAGTGATGCTGAAATCTATCAGGAAAGAAAAAATTTAGGAAAACTTATTTTGCCTGCTGTTTTGGAAGCGATAGACGAAGATACAGACAATACTGTTTTTTCTTATATTCCAAATACTGCTGAAACTTCCTTTTACGGATTAGTGGAAGCTGCTCAAGATTTTTTAAATCAAAGAAAGAACAATTACATTCTTGAAAACAGAAATACTTTAACGAAGGATTCTTTACAAGAATTACTTGCAGTAAAAATCCGTACGGAGAAAGTAGCGATTAAAGATGCGAAACTGAGAACATTTATTACGGAGGACAGTAGCCGTGATGACTTGGTTGCCCATGTTTATGATGTAACTTATGGCGTTATCAAACCAACAGACAATTTGGTAATTATTGATGACAGTATCGTGCGTGGAACTACGTTGAAAATGAGTATCATTAAGATGATGGATCGTTTGAATCCAAAACGAATAGTAATTGTTTCATCAGCACCACAAATTAGATATCCGGATTGTTACGGAATTGATATGGCTAAACTGGAAGGTTTAGTGGCATTTAAAGCAGCTTTGGAGTTACTAAAAGAGAGAAACTTATACCACATTGTTGATGAGGTATATTTGAAATGTAAAGCACAGGAAAATTACATTGACAGTGAAGTTGTAAATTATGTAACGGCAATCTATGAGCCTTTTCAACCACAAGAAGTTTCAAACAAAATTGCCGAAATGTTAAGCTCTCCTGAAATCAAGGCTGAAGTGAAAATAATATTCCAAACAGTAGAAGATTTACATATTGCTTGTCCTAAAAACTTAGGGGATTGGTATTTTACTGGAGATTATCCTACACCTGGAGGAAATCGAGTAGTAAATCGAGCATTTATGAATTTTTACGAAGGAAAAGATGCTAGAGCATACTAATAAATGAGTGAATTTAGTTCTTAATCGGTTTTATGTGTTGTTTGTCTAATTTATTTGTTTTGATTAAACAACTACTATAAATTTGAATCACCATAACATTAGTAGGTTAAGTTTATGGTAGATTTGGGGCAAAAAAGGTGGAAGAGATTCCACCTTTTTTATTGGAATAAAGTCAAGGATTTTTATAAAAGAGAAAAAGATAATGGACAAAAAAATAGACGAACAAACTTTTGAAAAAGTCTATTCGTCTATCATCTAAAAGTCTATTGCCTTTCTGACTATTTCTCTAAAGCGTATCTTCTGGCTACTTCAGTCCAGTTAATTACATTGAAAAAAGCTTCAATATAATCTGGTCTTCTGTTTTGATAATGCAAGTAATAAGCATGTTCCCAAACATCCATTCCTAAAATTGGAGTTCCGCCACAACCTACACCTGGCATCAAAGGATTGTCTTGGTTAGGAGTGCCGCAAACATCTACTTTTCCACCATTATGAACACAAAGCCAAGCCCATCCTGAACCAAATTGAGTAGCTCCAGCTTTACTGAAACTAGCTTTAAATTCTTCAAAAGTTCCAAAAGCTGCTTCGATAGCAGTCAATAAATCTCCAGTTGGAAGTCCACCACCATTTGGCGTCATAACAGTCCAATATAGATTATGATTGTAAAAACCACCGCCGTTGTTACGAACTGGCATGTTTTTCATGTCAAGATTAATCAAAATATTTTCAATCGTCTTACCTTCCATATCCGTCCCTGCAATAGCAGCATTTACGTTGGTAATGTAAGCGTTATGATGTTTTGTATGATGAATTTCCATCGTGCGTGCATCAATATAAGGTTCTAATGCGTCATACGCATAAGGTAATTGTGGTAATTCAAAAGCCATAATATGATTGTTTAATGATTTATAATAATTTATTCAAATTTATACATTTAAGTTTGGAATCGGAAATTCTATTTCGTTATAATTTCATTAAATTAATTGATAGTGTGCTCTTTGGAATTGTAACAGACTTGTTTTCAGGAGCTGTTTCCTGCTTTCCACTGCAATCTTTTTATGCGCCGAAAAGGCGGATAAAAAGGATTTTCGTTGCAATCAGGGCTAAAAACGACTGTGTTTTATAGCACTATTTTGATTTTAATACAAAATTAGGTTTAGAATTTTTTTATCAGGATTGTGCCATAGCCATGCAAACTATACTAATTTTAACACCTGGAATTTTCAATAATGCACGAGAACAAGCTTCTAATGTGGCTCCGGTTGTTATGACGTCATCAATTAAAAGAAAATGTTTATTGTGATTTTTTTCCGTAAAGGAAACATCAAAAATAGTTTCGATTCCTTCCGTTCTTCCCAAAAGGGTTTTCTTGGATTGGGTTTTTGAATATACATTCCGAATCAACAGCGAGTCATTATAAACTACATTTAAACTCGAAGAAAGCGCTTTTCCAAAAGCGGTAACTTGATTGTATCCTCTTTCTTTTAACTTTTTTCGGTGCAATGGAACTGGAATAATTTCATCTACAGATTGTAATAATTCGATCGTTTTTAAATCCTCGGCGTACCATTCGCCAAGAATTGTTCCTATTTTCTCGTGTCCTTTGTATTTTAAATTATGAATGAGCTCTTGGACGATTCCTTTTTTATGAAAATAAAATAATGCTGAGGTATGAAGTACAGGAATTCGTCCGTAAAACTTTTTGAAAGCATCATTCTCTGGATTTAAATGATGATTCGTCAACGGAATATTGTGTCTGCAAACCGTACAAATCACATTTTCATTGGTCAATAAAAAGGAGCTGCAACCGGAACAGACTTTTGGAAAAAAGAGATTTATAATGCTTTCAAACATATAATCAAGGATTTATTTATAAAAATAGACAAATCAATGCTTCAATCTTTAACAATTTTCTTTTTTTTAAGTTCACTTTTTATATTTTTGCACTATTATGGCAAAACAAGAAGATTTATTTAAGAATGTAATTTCGCACGCAAAAGAATACGGATTTATTTTTCCGTCAAGCGAAATATACGATGGTTTAAGTGCAGTCTATGATTATGCACAAAACGGAGTAGAGTTAAAAAAGAACATACGCGAATATTGGTGGAAAGCAATGGTTCAAATGAACGATAACATTGTTGGTCTTGACGCGGCAATATTGATGCATCCAACCACTTGGAAAGCATCTGGTCACGTAGATGCCTTCAATGATCCATTGATCGATAATAAAGATTCGAAAAGAAGATATAGAGCTGATGTCTTGATTGAAGATTATGCCGAAAAGCTAAATCAAAAAGCAATCAAAGAAATCGAAAAAGCACGTGCTCGTTTTGGTGAAGCTTTCAACGAACAGGAATTTGTGACTACAAATGCCCGTGTTATGGAGTACAAAGCCAAAGAAAGAGAAATTCTGGAAAGAATGGCTCGTTCTTTAGGTAATGAAGATCTTGAAGATGTAAAAGCACTAATTGAAGAATTAGAAATAGCTTGCCCAGAATCGGGTTCAAGAAATTGGACTGAAGTGCGTCAATTCAACTTGATGTTCGGTACTAAATTAGGAGCTTCTGCAGATTCTGCAATGGATTTGTATTTACGTCCGGAAACGGCTCAAGGTATTTTTGTGAATTTCTTGAATGTGCAAAAATCAGGAAGAATGAAAATTCCTTTTGGAATTGCACAAACAGGGAAGGCCTTTAGAAACGAGATTGTAGCAAGACAATTTATTTTCCGTATGCGGGAATTTGAACAAATGGAAATGCAATTTTTTGTGCGTCCAGGCGATGAAATGAGATGGTACGAACATTGGAAAACAGCTAGACTTAACTGGCATTTGTCACTTGGTTTAGGAAGAGAGAATTATCGTTTTCACGATCATGAGAAATTAGCACATTATGCTAATGCAGCGGCTGATATTGAGTTTAACTTTCCTTTTGGATTCAAAGAATTAGAAGGAATTCACTCGCGTACTGATTTCGATTTGAAAGCACATGAACAATTCTCAGGTAGAAAATTACAGTATTTTGATGCTGAATTGAATCAGAATTATGTACCTTATGTAGTGGAAACTTCTGTAGGATTAGATAGAATGTTCTTGGCAGTTTTT
Organism: Flavobacterium melibiosi; assembly: GCF_048158545.1. Taxonomy (NCBI): domain Bacteria; kingdom Pseudomonadati; phylum Bacteroidota; class Flavobacteriia; order Flavobacteriales; family Flavobacteriaceae; genus Flavobacterium; species Flavobacterium melibiosi. Next base: position 296,330 of record NZ_JBLNKU010000004.1, read on the forward strand.
GCAACTTCATTAAAAGAAGAAACTTTAGAAGATGGTTCAACAAGAACAGTTTTAAAATTACCGGCAGTTTTAGCGCCAACAAAAGCGGCGATTTTGCCATTGGTTAAAAAAGACGGTTTGCCAGAAATCGCACACAAAATCATTGACGATTTACGTTGGGATTTCAACGTGGCGTATGACGAAAAAGATGCGGTAGGAAGACGTTATAGAAGACAAGATGCGTTGGGCACTCCTTTTTGTATTACTGTGGATCATCAAACTATCGAGGATCAAACCGTAACGATTCGTCATAGAGATACAATGAAACAAGACCGTGTTAAAATCACGGATTTGAAATCAATTATTGAGAATGAAGTTTCGATGAAAAATTGGTTGATGAAAATGTAATTATTTTTTTTCTTTATATAAGAAAAGCTTTCCGAAACGGAGAGCTTTTTTTTTAAACATAATCTATGGATTCTATTTTTTTAGTGCATAAATCATTATACATTAGATTTTGGACGTCTCTAAATCACATATTTATGCGCTTTATCGGATTTATTTGCGCTTCATCTTAATGTATCAACATTTATTAAAAACATATTAACAACATCTGTTAAAAAATGGTTAAATGCTTATTTTTAGACGATTAAATAAGAGTTTTTATGCAATATTTTATGCTTTTTTTTAATTAGTTTCCCAAAACTACCAATATTACTTAATAATTTGAAGTGCATTTTACTTTGGAAATCGGATGTTATGCCTAACAATTTTAGGAATAGCCATTGATGAATTACTCGTACATTATTATTGACGATGATCAAGAAAGTGTTTCGAAAACGAAAGCCATTGCTGATAGTTTTTCGGAGCTTACTTTTGTGGCATCAGCAAATAATTACACGGATGGCTTAAATCTTATTTTAGAACACACTCCTCAATTAGTTTTTCTTGAAATTGACCCTGCCAATGCGGCCAGTAATTTATCGTTAATACTCATTAATGAGTTGTATCGGTACCTTAAAGTAATCCCGAAGATTATTGTTACTACCACTAAGAAAGATTTGGCTTTTGAAGCTATTCAATATGAAGTGGCAGATTATTTATTAAAACCATTAGCACGTATCGATATTGTAAAATCAATTTTAAAATTGAACAAATCGAATAACGCAGAAGAAGTTCTTTCGAAACAATCACCAACTCTTGATAAAGAACCTTTAGTTTCGGTTAGACATGAAACGCCAAATCAAGAACAGCCTCTTATTTTATGTATAAAATCATATGGTGATTATAGGTATATAGATGCTAAAGATATTTGCTATTTCCAAGCGGATAATAATTCTACTGACATACATCTAAATAATGGTGAAATGATAACTGCTTTCAAAACTTTAAAGCATTTTGAAGGAATTTTATCTTTCCCTTTTATTAGAATTCATAACAGTTATATTGTGAACAGAAATTATATTTCTAGAATTCATACGGGAAATACGGTATGTTACATTAAAAACACCACTACAAAGCTTCCTTTCTCCAAATCGTATAAGGCAAATGTTGACCTTATTATTTCCGATTTCTCTAACGGAAATTACTTGGAAATTTAAAAAATAGTCATTTACCATAATTTGAGTATCATTCACTACCAAACGGCTATGTTCTACCATAAACGCCTTTTTTTGTAGGAAATTTTAAGAATGCTTATGTAGTTTTACTAAACAATTTCCTGCAAAAGGAAGCGAAAAATAAGTAAAAAACATAACACCATAAAAATCCCAAATTATGAAAAAAGCAATCTTAACAATCGGTTTATTCTCTTTAGTAATGATCTTAACATCATTCACTACACCAGAAACAAATAACACTGTAAAATCTGATACTAATGTTAATATTATTGGAGGAAACTCAGCAGGAGGAAATGTTAAAATAGATATCATTGGAGGAAATTCAGCAGGAGGAAATGTTAAAATAGATATCATTGGAGGAAACTCAGCAGGAGGAAATGTTAAAGTGGATATCATTGGAGGAAACTCAGCAGGAGGAAATGTTAAAGTAGATTAACATTTCAAATAATCTTCTTAAATAAATATTAAGGTTGCCAATTTATTTGGTAACCTTTTTTTATGTCAATAGTTTTATTTTACTATTTTTGGTTAAATTCATTAGCGGCTATTGAAAAATAAATACTACATACTTATATTATCGTTTCTGATGTGTGTTTTTTTTGGTTGTTCCAAAAAAAACACAAAGAAAATTCCTATTACTTCATCAGAGGATAGTCTTTCATCTTATTTTTCATTGGCAAATGATTTTAGTTTGCCTCGCCAAAAAAGACAAGAATATAATCAGAAAGCGTTTGATATTGTTGTGAATCATGAGAATGATTCGTTAAACCGAGTCAATCTGTTCAAAGTAGCCAATCGATATTATAATATAAATAATTGGAAAGATTTTAGTAAAGCGGTACATCTTGTTTTAAAGAAGTCAGAAAGTGCTAAGGATACTATAAATATAGCAAAAGCCTTTACCTATTTAGGGGATTATTATGAGTCGCAAGCAATAACAGACAGCGCTTTTTTGTTTTATTATAAAGCAGAAAAGATGTATAATAAGCTAAGTGATAATATTAATTTAAGTAAAGCACTAATAAATAAAGCAACTTTGCAATTTAAGTCAGGAGATTTTTTAGGAAGTGAAAAGGCAGTTTTTAATGTATTGAGAATAATTAAAGGAGAAAAACAAGTAAATAGTATTTTATACGATGCTTATAATCTTTTAGGTATAACGTATAGTGAACTTGGGGAATTTGACAAAGCTATTGAATATAATAATAAAGCATTATCAGTTATTGATGATGAAATTATACCCGTAGAGTTTCAGTCTAGAGCCACTTCTTATAATAATATTGGTTTTCTCTATCTAAATTCGCAAAAGTACATACTTGCAAAAGAATATTTTCAAAAGGGATTAGAACAAAAAAAGCTAAATATTCAAAAACCAGCATTGTATGCAATGTTATTAGATAATTTAGCATATTCAAAATTTAAATTGAAAGATTCAGATAGACTCCCGGAACTTTTTTATGAATCACTTAAACTGAGAGATAGTCTTCAATTGACTTCAGGAATATTTGTTAATAAAATCCATTTATCAGAATATTTTTCTTCAAGAAAGGATACTATCAAAGCTCTAAAGTATTCTAAAGAAGCACTTTTACTATCACGAGAAACCAAAAACTCTCGTGATATTTTAGTTGCACTGAAACAATTAGCTGTTATACAACCCCAAAAAGCTTCTGTTTATTCAAAAGAATATATTCGAATCAACGAAGAGCTGCAAAAAGCAGAACGAAAAATTGGTGATAAATTCTCTCGTATAGAATATGAAACAGATCAAATAAAAGGTGAGAATACGGATCTGGAAACTAAAAATAGGAATTTATTATTTGGGTTTAGTGCTTTCACGATGTTAGGTTTATTTCTGTATATTATTAAAGCTCAAAAAACTAAAAACAGAGAATTGTTGTTCAAACAAGAGCAACAAAAAGTCAATGAGGAAATTTATAATTTAATGATTTCACAGCAAAGCACTATTGAAACGAATAGAATTGTGGAGAAAAAAAGAGTCGCACAAGAGTTACATGATGGAGTACTAGGAAGAATGTTTGGAGTACGAATGAACTTAGATGGTTTAAATAAATTCAATGATGAAATGGCCGTTAATCAAAGAAATAGTTATTTATCAGAGTTAAAAAATATAGAGCAGGATATTCGTGAAATTTCACATGATTTGAATAGAGAAAAATCAGAATTAATTAATAACTTCGTTGCGATTGTAAATAATTTATTTGAAGAACAAAAAAAGACATTTGAACCAAAATTAGTTACTATTATTGATTCAGCCATAAAATGGGAGTCGTTAAGTAATGCAGTTAAAATAAATTTATACCGAATTATTCAGGAGTCACTTCAAAATATTAATAAGTATGCTAACGCAAATACTATTAAAGTTGAAATCAAGAAAAAAGGAGATGATTTATTTTTGTCAATAAATGATGATGGAGTTGGGTTTAACGTAAACAAAGCTAAAAGAGGTATTGGTATACAAAACATACAATCCCGAACAAATGAATGTGACGGAACGGTAGAAATCAAATCAAATAAAGGAGAAGGGACAACCATTACAATTACAGTCCCAATAGAACAGAAACAAATACTTACAGAGAAATGACAATTGCCTCAACTGAAAAGACAATGATTCAAAATAATATATTAATAGTTGATGATCACCCTTTTATTATTGAAGGGTATAAAAATGCAATTACAAGATATAATCCTAAGGATTTTCAGTTTTTTATTAGTCAGGCTAAAGACTGTAAATCAGCATATGATTTGATTACAAATCCTGATACTTTAGCTTTTGACATCGCTTTTTTAGATATTAGTATGCCGCCTTATGAAGAAAAAGGTATTTATTCTGGGGAAGATTTGGCTAAATTGATTAATGAAACCATGCCTACTTGCAAAATCATTTTGCTGACTATGTATACAGAATTGCTTAAAATAAAAACTATTATAAGTACTATAAACCCAAACGGATTAGTAATAAAAAACGATCTGACATTTGATGAATTACTTTTTGCTTTTGATAAAGTCATAAATAATAAAATCTATTACAGTCAGTCCGTTCAAAAAATGTTAGACTTGGCAGAAAAGGATACAATAGAAATTGATCAATTTGATAAACAAATTTTATTTCATTTGTCAAAAGGTACTAAGCTGAATGAGATTCCGCAATACATTCCAATATCTTTGGGCGCAATAGAAAGAAGAAAGTTAAACCTAAAAGAATTATTGAAAATTGTAGATGGAAGCGATATTGATTTAATTCGCGAGGCAAAAAATCAAGGATTGCTTTTTTAGCTATTAAATGAACTTCAAATAAAAAACGACACTCTCACAAGTGTCGTTTTTTGTTGGTTTAATGTATACTTTATTCGCTCAAAGCATCCCAGCCACGGGCTTTTAAAGCAATTTTTGTATTGGCACGAGTAACTAAATGAATGCCTTCACTTTCTTGTGTCATGTGGCCAATAATAGTGAAATTTGGATTGCCTTTTATTTTTTCAAAATCTTCCATGGCAATAGTAAAAAGCAATTCGTAATCTTCTCCTCCGTTTATCGCAACGGTTGTACTGTCGATATTGAATTCTTCACAAACATTAATAAATTGTGGATCGATTGGTAATTTGTCCTCATATAAATTACAACCCACTTTAGACTGTTTGCACAAATGCATAATTTCCGATGACAATCCATCTGAAATATCAATCATTGAAGTTGGTTTTATTTCCAAAGCGTGCAATAAAGTACGGACATCTTTTCTGGCTTCTGGTTTCAATTGACGTTCTATCAAATACGTATACGCATCCAAATCTGGTTGTGAATTTGGATTAACCTGAAAAACTTGCTTTTCTCTTTCTAAAACTTGCAATCCCATATAAGCAGCTCCAATATCTCCAGTAACAACCAATAAATCAGTTTGTTTGGCGCCATTTCTATATACGATTTCTTCTTCATCAGCTTCGCCAATAGCAGTTATACTGATGATTAATCCTTTTTGAGATGAAGTCGTATCACCACCTATAACATCTACATTATATTCACGGGCTGCATGTGTAATTCCTGCAAATAATTCATCTAATGCTTCCAAAGGAAAACGATTGGATACTGCAATGGAAACCGTTATTTGTGTTGGTTTGGCATTCATGGCACAAATGTCAGAAACATTGACCACGACAGCTTTATAGCCCAAATGTTTTAGCGGCATGTATGCCAAATCGAAATGCACACCTTCAATCAACAAATCAGTTGAAACGACTACTTTTTTATCTTTGAAGTCCAAAACAGCAGCATCATCCCCAATTCCTTTTAAAGTCGAAGGTTGATTGATTTCAAAGTTTTTTGTCAAATGGTCTATCAATCCAAATTCTCCTAATTGTGCGATACTTGTACGTTGTGGGGTTTTATCTTCAATCATTTTTTTGTTGTTTTGAGGTTGCAAATATACAAAGAAATTTTCGCCTTGAATTGTATCAATTTTCGCCATTTTTTCGCATCTTTAAGTTATTAAATTCATAAACAATGGAATCATTTGATATCGTTACTATAACAGTTAATCCTGCTTTGGACAAAAGTGCTCATTTCAAAGGTTTGGTAGCTGAACAAAAAATTCGATGTGAAGAACCGCGATATGACGCCGGAGGAGGTGGAGTGAATGTCTCTAAGGCGATTTCTCGATTAGGGGGAACGTCTTTAGCTGTATTTACTTCTGGTGGGCCAATGGGTAAAATGCTTGAGGAATTGGTGGCTAAAGAATCAGTTGAATTTAAAGCAATCGAAGTCCAGACTTGGACAAGGGAAAGTTTTGTCGCTGTGGATGACAACACCAATTCACAATACCGATTTGGGTTTACGGGCGGAAAAATTACGGCAGAAGAAAGTAATAGAATATTAGAAACCATAGCTAATTTTAAACTAAAATTCCTAGTAGCCAGTGGTAGTTTGAATGAAGGTTTATCAGTAGATTTTTATCAGAAAATTGCTGAAATCGCAAAAAAATCAAATGCTAAATTAATTGTGGACACCTCTGGTGAATCATTAAAAAAAGCATTAGAAATTGGTGTTTATATGATCAAACCCAATGTTGGAGAACTGGCAAAATTAATAGGTGTGGAGCGATTGGAACTGGAAGAAGTAAACGAAGCCGCAAAACAAATAATTGCTAAAGGCGGCGCCGAAATCGTAGTCGTTTCCCTTGGTCCACAAGGTGCAGTTTTGGTAACAAAAGATTCTTATGAGTTTGTTCCAGCTCCTAATGTTGCCAAAAAAAGCACAGTAGGTGCCGGTGACAGTATGGTTGGTGGGATGGTTTGGGCACTTTCGCAAAATAAAAGCATGAAAGAAGTTATCCGTTGGGGTGTAGCCTGTGGATCAGCAGCAACGATGAATGAAGGAACCCAATTGTTCAAATTCGAAGATGCAAAACGATTATTTGATTGGTTGAAGGATAAATAAAAACAAAGAAACCTGACAATTTTCATCATCAGGTTTTTATCTTAATACTTTGTCTTAAATCTTAATACTCAAAAAATACTAGTCATTCAACTTCAAAACAGCCATAAACGCTTCTTGTGGGATTTCAACATTTCCAACCAGTCTCATACGTTTTTTACCTTTTTTCTGTTTTTCCAATAATTTACGTTTACGGGAAATATCTCCACCATAACATTTGGCGGTAACGTCTTTACGTAACGCTTTTATCGTTTCACGAGAAATCACTTTTACCCCGATAGCAGCTTGAACAGGAATGTCAAATTGTTGGCGTGGTATTAATTCTTTCAGTTTTTCACACATTTTTTTACCAATAGAATACGCATTATCGGCATGCATCAAGGATGATAAAGCATCCACAATCGTTGCGTTCAATAAGATGTCTACTTTAACCAAATTAGAAGTTCGCATCCCAATAGGTGTGTAGTCAAAGGAAGCATATCCTTTAGAAACTGTTTTCAAACGGTCGTAAAAATCAAATACAATCTCTGCCAACGGCATATCAAAAGTCAACTCTACGCGTTCCGTAGTCAAATACGTTTGATTCGTAATCAACCCCCGTTTTTCTATACACAAGCTCATTACATTTCCAACATAATCAGATTTGGTAATGATAGTTGCTTTAATAAAAGGTTCTTCAACATGGTCTAAACGAGAAGGCTCCGGCAAGTCCGAAGGATTGTTTACTATAAGTGGTGTTGTAGGATCTTTTTTGGTGTAAGCCAAATAGGAAACGTTGGGAACGGTAGTAATTACAGTCATGTTGAACTCACGCTCCAAACGCTCCTGGATAATTTCCATGTGCAACATTCCCAAGAATCCGCAACGGAAACCAAATCCCAAAGCTGCCGAACTTTCCGGTAAAAATACTAATGAAGCATCATTCAACTGCAGTTTTTCCATAGAGTTTCTCAACTCTTCATAATCTTCAGTATCCACAGGATAAATCCCTGCAAAAACCATTGGTTTTACATCTTCAAAACCATGAATTATATTTGTTGTTGGCGTTTTTGCATCCGTCAACGTATCTCCTACTTTTACTTCTTTTGCTTCTTTAATTCCAGAAATTAAATACCCAACATCTCCTGCTGAAATGACTTGTTTCGGAACTTGGTTTAGTTTCAAAGTACCAATCTCGTCCGCAAAATATTCGTTTCCGGTAGCCATGAATTTAATCTTCTGGCCTTTTTTAATCTGTCCATTTTTCACACGAAAAATAACTTCGATTCCTCGAAACGGATTGTAGTGCGAGTCAAAAATCAACGCTTGTAAAGGTTCGTCAACATTTCCTGATGGAGGCGGAATTCTTTCAATAATTGCTGCCAAAATATTTTCTACACCCAAACCAGTTTTACCTGAAGCATGAATAATATCTTCCAGTTTGCAACCTAATAAGTCTACGATATCATCACTTACTTCCTCTGGATTGGCACTTGGTAAATCCACTTTATTCAAAACCGGAATAATTTCCAAGTCATTCTCTAGAGCCAAATATAAATTCGAAATTGTTTGTGCCTGGATACTTTGCGCTGCATCTACAATCAAAAGTGCGCCTTCACAAGCCGCAATTGAACGAGAAACCTCATACGAAAAATCCACGTGTCCCGGAGTATCAATCAAATTCAGGATGTATTCTTGTCCTTTATACGTGTATTCCATCTGGATTGCGTGACTCTTAATCGTAATCCCACGTTCGCGTTCCAAGTCCATGTTATCAAGCAATTGCGCTTTTTCTTCACGAGCGGTAACGGTTTGTGTGGCACCAAGTAATCGGTCAGCAAGTGTGCTTTTCCCGTGATCAATATGTGCAATAATGCAAAAATTCCTTATGTGTTTCATTTTCTGTTTATATCAAATTTATTTTGGTTTACCCTGAATTTATTTCAGTGCGTGACCACAAGGGTCGGGCTATCCGTTTCAAGTCCTCGCAAAGTTCCGCTGTCGCTGCACTTTGCTGTGGGCTTTCCACTGCTATCCCTCACGCAAAAACCAATTTATTTTAAATTACCTGACAGCCACTGGCTGTCCTCCTCTTAATCTCAAATCTCACGCTAAACTACCGCTTGTCACAAAAGCTAGTTTGGAAAGCGACAATTAATCTGCAAATATACGCTAAATTCAACAGTTTCAAAGTCTCAAAACAGCAAACTAGTCGGTTTGTATAAAGTCTTTCCGTATTTAATAAACTAGCCCAATAGCTTTTAACATAATTATCTAAAATCACGAGTCTATTCGTCTATTATCTTTAAGTTTATTATCGTTTCGTCTAAAAAGCGTAATTTTGCAAAAAATTAAGCAGATGGTCAAGATTGGCAACATAATATTACCCGAATTTCCTTTACTTCTCGCACCTATGGAAGATGTGAGCGATCCGCCTTTTCGCAGATTGTGCAAAGCCCATGGCGCCGATTTGATGTATTCGGAATTTATTTCTTCCGAAGGACTAATTCGCGATGCCATCAAAAGCCGAATGAAATTAGACATCTTCGATTACGAAAGACCTGTAGGCATCCAGATTTTTGGCGGTGACGAAGAGGCAATGGCCATGTCCTCCAAAATTGTTTCTGCTGTAAACCCCGATTTAATAGATATTAATTTTGGTTGTCCTGTCAAAAAAGTCGTTTGCAAAGGGGCCGGAGCCGGTGTTTTGAAAGATGTTGATTTGATGATTCGTTTGACTCAGGCTGTCATCGATAGTACCCATTTACCTGTAACCGTAAAAACCCGCTTGGGTTGGGACGATAATTCCATTAATATTGATGAAGTTGCGGAGCGTTTGCAAGACATTGGTGTTGCAGCTTTGAGCATACACGCCAGAACTCGTGCCCAAATGTACAAAGGCCATTCCGACTGGTCGCACATTGCCCGAGTAAAAAATAACCCAAGAATCACAATGCCTATTTTTGGAAATGGCGATATCGATTCTCCGGAAAAAGCGCTACATTATAAAAATGAATACGGTATTGATGGTATCATGATTGGTCGAGCTGCCATCGGTTATCCTTGGATTTTTGACGAAATTAAACATTACTTCAAAACGGGAGAACATTTACCGAAACCCACTGTTGTTGATAGAGTCGAAGCAGTTCGAAATCACCTCACTTGGGCAATGGAATGGAAAGGGGAAAGATTAGGGATTGTAGAAACTAGACCACATTACACTAATTATTTCAAAGGAATTCATTCTTTTAAACCGTACAAACAACAATTAGTAACCCTAGATCGTCCTGAAGAGTTGTTCGCCGCTTTGAATGAGATCGAAGAAGCGTATGTAGGATACGAGGTTGTTTAACTAGATATTTCAAACACAAATTCTACTAATTAGCACAAATTATTTCGTGTAAATTAGTGGAATTTGCGTTTTATTTTTTTAAATCTGAAATCAAAAATCGTTAATCTTCAATCTGAAATCTTACTCTAACAACTTTTTACTCACGCGGCTACTTGCAATCAGCGAAGCGATAAAACCAAGCGTGACAATTGTTCCCATAACAATCAGTACATTTTCGAGAGAGAAAACTACGGGATACGCCAGTGTAGGCGTAATCATAACCAGTTGAAAATGTTGTTGCAGTAACACAATTATAATCCCTAAAACCAGTCCGATAATTCCGCCAAAAACACTCAATAAAGTGCCTTGAAGCAGGAATATTTTTCGTAAATCTTTGATTTCAGTTCCTAGATTGAACAAGGTTTTTAGGTTTCCTTTTTTATCTAAAATCATCATTATCAGTGCGCCAATCAAGTTGAAAAGCGCCACAACTATCACTAAGGTAAAAATTAAATACACCGCAATATTCTCGGTATTCAGCATTTTATACAAGGATTCATTGAGTTGTGCTCTGTTTTTTATGGTGACTTTATTGTTGAAAATAGTCTGAAGTTGGTCCTTGACGGCACTCTCATCAGCGCCAGCTTTTTCTTTGATTTCAATCCCCGAAATCTGATTGGTTTTGTATTCCAATAATTCTTGCGCTAAACCTAAATCGGCAAAAACATATTTGGAATCTAAATCTTCGCTTATGGCGTAAATCCCAACAGGAATCAGATCCGTTTTGTTAAACGCTTGTTCGGGATTTTCTATTGTCCCTTTCCCGGGTTTTGGAACTAAAACTTCCAGTTGACGATTAAAATCTAACAATCCCATCGAGAATTTTTGTGCAATTCCATACCCTACAACCACTTGATATGTATCAGTTTTTAGCCATTGTCCATTGAAAAGTTTAGATTCTATAGCATTTACTTTGCTGAAATTGGCATCAACACCTTTCAAGTACGTAACTTCCTGTTTCCCGTCAAAAGTGAATAAAACACGCTCTTCAATAATTTTAGTATACGAAACCAAGCCGTCTATTTTCTTGATTTGGCTTTCTTGATTTGGAGAAATCAAAAAGGATTTTCCTAGAGTGCTGCTTATTTTTAGATCGGGATCAATGTCATTTGTGAAGGAAAGACTAAAAACTTTCAACCCGCTAAAAACAGATAAAACCACAAACAAAGCCATGGCGCCAACAATAATTCCCATGCTGGCAATGCGATTGATGATATTTATAGCATTATTTTTACTATTGCTAAGAATGTAGCGTTTGGCTATGTAAAGGGGGAAATTCAAATTTTATTGAAATCTACGTTTGTCCAAAAGATCTCTGTTTTCTATAGGATTATCTCTATTGGCTAAGGCATTGTCAATTTTTTCAATGTAATCTAAAGAGTCGTCAATAAAGAAAACCAAATTTGGAACTTTTCTTAATTGCAAACGAACACGTTGTGATAAATCATGCTTAATGTTTTTAGCATTGGACTTCACCGCCTCTAAAATCTCTTTTGCTTTTTCCTGAGGAAAAACACTTAAATGCACTGTGGCTACTGATAAATCTGTAGTCACAGTAACCTTGGATACCGAAATGATTAAATTAGCCAATCCGTTTTTTCTCACTTCACCTTGCAGAATATCAACCAAATCTTTTTGGATAACCCCACCTATTTTTTTCTGTCTATTTGTTTCCATGCTGCAAAAATACTACTTTTAAGTTTTATACGAACAAATTTTAAAAGTAACCTAAAAATTGTTGTGTTTTTAGAAGCTATTTCCTGCTGTTCACTATATCTTTTTATAAGATGATGAAAAATCACCTTATAAAAAGGATGCCGTTTCCATCAGGGCTAGGGGATTTGGGAAATTAGAACGCTAATTCTAAATCAGAAATCTAAAATCGTTAATCAGAAATCTAAAATCTTAATGCAAAGACCTTCATTCTCCATATACGATGCATCGGCCGGATCCGGAAAAACCTATGTGCTTGTCAAAGAATACCTGAAAATTATCCTTGTCGCGCCAAAAAATGACGCCTATCGCAACATTCTCGCCATCACGTTTACCAATAAAGCGGTACACGAAATGAAAAGCCGAATCGTAGGCAGTCTTTCTGAATTTGCCAAAGACGAACCTAGTTCAAAAGCGCAAGATTTAATGCAGGATTTAGCCATAGATACGGAATTGTCTATTATTCAAATCAAAACCAAATCGCAGCAAATCATCAAGCACATTATTCATAATTATGCCGCTTTTGATATTTCTACAATTGATAAATTTACGCACAAAGTGATTCGTGCTTTTGCCCATGATTTAAACTTACCCATGACTTTTGAAGTTACTTTGGATACCGAAAATTTATTGATAGAAGCCGTCGATGCCATCATCGCGCAAGCCGGAGAAGATGAAACATTAACAAAACTGCTCATCGATTTCACGATGGAAAAAACCGATGATGACAAATCTTGGGATATTTCTCGAGAAATCCTCGAAACCGGTCGGTTGGTTTTAAACGAAAATAACCGAAATGAAATCACCCATTTTCAAGACAAATCCATCGCTGAATTTGTCGAAATAAAAAACAAACTTTCTGAAGCCTGCAAAGACTTAGAAAAGCAAACTATTGTTTTTGCAGAAGAAGCGCTAACCTTAATTGATAAAAACGGAATTGATATAAAATCCTTTTCTAGAGGTACTTTTCCAAATCATATTACTAGTATTCAGCAAGGAAAATTCAATCCCAAGAATAAAACTTTTCATGAGTTTGATGATATTGCTATCAATAAAACAGCAAAAGATCGTGCGATTATCGAAAATCTAATTCCTGAATTTTTACAAATTCTGACTAAAGTTTATTCCACTTTCGAAAAGATAAATTTCTATAAAGCGTTCCTAAAAAACATTACGCCTTTGTCATTGCTAAATACGGTGAGTAATGAATTAGCCAAAATTCAGGAAGAACAAAATGTACTTTCCATTTCAGAATTCAACGCCATTATCCATCGGGAGATTCAAAATCAGCCGGCTCCTTTTATATACGAACGATTGGGCGAGCGCTACCGTCATTTTTTCATTGATGAATTTCAAGATACTTCCGAAATGCAATGGCAAAACCTGATTCCGCTGATTGATAATGCGCTTTCGGGTCAGGATGATTTTGGAGTAAAAGGAACTTTGATGATTGTGGGTGATCCAAAACAATCCATTTACAGATGGCGTGGCGGAAAAGCAGAACAGTTTATTGAATTGAGTAAAGACCAAAATCCGTTCAATAATCCGGATAAAAGACTCGAGCATTTAGATAAAAATTATCGCAGTTATTCGCAAATAATCGAATTCAATAATGATTTTTTTAAATTGTTATCGAATGAATTCGAACATTTAGATTATAAAGATTTGTATGAAAACCACAGCCATCAAAAAATAAACGACAAAACAGGTGGCTACGTAAATATTTCTTTCATTCCAAAAGTAGAAACATCGGAAGATCCCGACACTTCGGGAGAAGAAGCTTTGGACAAAACCGATTTGTATGTTTTAGCTACTTTAAATACGATTCAAAAAACATTAAAAGAAGGCTTTCAATACAAAGACATTGTGATTCTGACCAGAAAACGAAGCCAGGGAATTGCGATTGCCAATTATTTGACAGAACAAAAAATTCCGCTTTTGTCATCAGAAACCTTGATGATTCAAAATGCCACGGAAGTTAGATTGATTATTCATTTATTGAAATACTTGAAAAACAACGCCGATTTGGAAGCGAAGGCTTATTTCTTGCACTATGTTGGAGAGCATATTCAGGATAAAATGCCAGTTCATGATTTCATTGCTAAAGGAATGTTTTTATTTCAGGAAGCTGATTTTGAAGAGTGGTTGATGAGTTTTGATGTTTCACTTTCGTTTCAAAACATTAGAAAAAAATCATTGTATGAAGCGGTGGAGGTTATTATTTCGAAATTCCTGAATCCAAAATTAAGTAATGCTTACGTTCAGTATTTCTTGGATATTGTTCTCGAGCGAGACATTCGCAACCAAGCAGGAATTTCAGATTTCTTGAATTTCTGGGATAAAAATGCAGAGAAATTCAGTATTCCGTCTCCAGAAGGGACTAATGCAGTTCGGATTATGACCATTCATAAGTCGAAAGGATTAGAGTTTCCAGTTGTAATTTTTCCTTTTGCCGAAGAGGATTATACCAGAAAACCAAAAGATAAATTATGGCTGAATGCGGAAGAACAGGATTTTGGTTTGCCAAAGGTTTTAATAGACAATAGCAGTGCGGTAGAAGGATTTGGAGAAGAAGCTGCTGAGGTTTATAATCAAAAGAAACAGGAGGAATTATTGGACAATATAAATGTTTTGTACGTGGCTTTAACGCGTGCCGAAGAACAATTATATGTTATTTCGAACATGAATTTATCCAGTAAAGGCGAAATTCCAAAGAATAATATGTGTAGTTTTTTCATTAATTATTTGGGTAACAAAGGCGAATTCGATGAAAATAAATTAGAATATGAATTTGGAAATGTAACGAAATTATCTTCAGCAAAACAGCACGTCGATACTTCAAAAACAATTCCTTTAGTTACAGAAATTCTAAATCCAAAGAATATAAAAATCGCACAGCGAGAAGCATTAATGTGGGGAACGCATCAGCAGGAAGCTATAGAATACGGAAATGTAATTCATGAAATTTTATCTTTTGTAAAAACTAAAAACGATATTGATTTGGCAATTACAAAGTCTATTGAAAACGGATTGATAACTTTTGGTCAAAAAGAGACGGTTTTTAATACGATTCAAGAAATTGTTAATCACAGTGAATTAGAGATTTGTTTTACTGAAGGGAATGAGGTTTTGAACGAGCAAACTATTATTCAAAAAGAAGGTAAAACCATTAAACCGGACCGAATGGTTTTAACAAAAAACAAAGAAGTATTGTTGCTGGATTATAAAACCGGAACCCATAATGTTAAATACCAACAACAATTAGAGAATTATCAAGATGCTATTGAGAAAATGGGATACAAAGTAGTTAAAAAGGCATTGATATACATAGGGAAAGAAATCGATGTAGTAAATTTGTAAGCTAATATTGAAATGAATAAATAACGGCTTTAATAAACATATAAAATGTACGGAAAAATTAAAGAATACTTACAGTCAGAATTGCAAACTATTGAAGATAATGGAATCTTCAAAGCGGAGCGAATTATCACTTCTCCGCAAGGAGCAGAAATTACTATCGCTACAGGTGAGAAAGTTTTAAATTTTTGTGCCAATAATTATCTTGGATTATCATCGCACCCAGAAGTGATTCAGGCTGCAAAAGACGCGTTGGATACACATGGTTTCGGAATGTCATCAGTACGTTTTATTTGTGGAACGCAGGATATTCATAAAACACTGGAAAGAAAGATTTCTGAATTCTACGGAACCGAAGATACTATTCTTTACGCTGCAGCTTTTGATGCTAACGGCGGAGTTTTCGAACCATTATTAGGAGAAAATGATGCAATAATTTCAGACAGTTTGAATCACGCTTCTATCATAGATGGTGTTCGCTTGTGTAAAGCAGCTCGTTATCGTTACGAAAACAGTAATATGGAAGATTTGGAGCAACAACTTATCAAAGCTAACGAAGCTGGAAGTCGTTTCAAATTAATTGTTACTGATGGTGTTTTCTCTATGGATGGCGTTGTAGCTCCTTTGGATGAAATTTGTGATTTAGCAGATAAGTATGACGCGATGGTTATGGTCGATGAATGTCATGCTGCAGGTTTTATAGGAGCAACCGGAAAAGGAACGCTCGAGGCAAAAGGTGTAATGGGAAGAGTAGATATCATTACCGGAACATTAGGTAAAGCGCTTGGAGGCGCGATGGGTGGCTATACTACTGCCAAAAAAGAAATTATCGAAATATTGCGTCAACGTTCAAGACCTTACTTGTTTTCTAATTCTTTAGCGCCTGCAATTGTTGGTGCATCTATAAAGGTATTTGAATTATTAGAAAAGGATACTTCATTACGTGACAAATTGGAATGGAATACAAATTATTTCAAAGCAGGAATGAAAAAAGCAGGTTTTGACATCATTGACGGCGATTCTGCAATTGTTCCTGTGATGCTTTATGACGCGAAATTGTCACAAACTATGGCAAATGAACTTTTAAAAAGAGGTATTTATGTTATTGGTTTCTTTTTTCCGGTGGTCCCTAAGGATAAAGCGAGAATTAGGGTACAACTATCTGCAGCCCACACAACAGCGCATTTGGATAAGGCAATTGGTGCTTTTGTTGAAGTTGGACGTTTATTAGATGTTATATAATTTCCGTCGGATGTTATATAATTTCCACTTTACCGCCATATTATCGTTTTTTTTTAACATTTCATTTTGTAGTTAAAAATTTACGAGTTACTTTTGTCTGTAATTAACTAAATTGTAATTAAAAAAATTAAGTATGAAACATCTTAACAAACTTCTAGTTGCTGTGATGATGGTGATGGGTTTAAGCTCTCACGCACAGGACAGTAACAATCCATGGGCAATCTCTTTTGGGGTTAATGCCGTTGACACTAAAACTAGTGCTGGTGGTGGGCATAATTGGTTAGACAAACATTTTTCTCAGCCATTCGCTGTGAAAGATAACTGGAACATTCTTCCTTCTGTATCATACATTAGTGTATCTAGATCTTTAGGAGATAATTTCTCTTTTGGACTTACTGGTTCTGTAAATAAAATTGATAAGTATGTGAAATTTGCTCCAACTGCTGCTGGTCATGATTCTCGTGGTTATGTAGTTTCTAATCCTGGAGATTTAATGTATTATGGTGTTGATGCAACTATCAAATACAGTTTGATGAACTTAATTAACTCTAAAGTAATTGATCCATCATTATCAGTTGGTGGAGGATATACATTCTTTGGTGATAGTAGCTATGGAACTGTTAATCCAGGTGCTGGTCTTACTTTATGGTTTACTGAAAATATTGGATTTGAACTTGCAACAAAATATAAAAAATCTTTTGGTGATAGAGAAGATGCTTCTGGAACTCCAGACGCTCCATCTCATTTTCAACATTCTGCAGGTCTTATTTTCAAATTTGGAGGTAAAGATACTGATGGTGATGGAATATATGACAAAGATGATGCTTGTCCAGAAGTTGCTGGTTTAAAAGAATTCAATGGATGTCCTGATACTGATGGAGATGGAATTCAAGACAGTGCTGATGCTTGTCCAGAAGTTGCTGGTTTAGCTGCATTGAACGGATGTCCTGATACAGACGGAGATGGAATTGCTGATAAAGATGATGCTTGTCCAGAAGTTGCTGGTTTAGCTGCATTGAAAGGTTGTCCAGATGCTGATGGCGATGGAGTTGCTGATAAAGATGATAAATGTCCAACTGTTGCAGGCCCTAAAGAAAACGCAGGTTGTCCTTGGCCAGATACTGACGGAGATGGTGTTTTAGATAAAGATGATGCATGTCCTGAAGTAAAAGGTACTGTTGCTAATAACGGTTGTCCTGAAATTACAGAAGAGCAAGTAATGAAATTAAATACTTATGCTAAAACAATTTTGTTCAACAGTGGTAAATCTACTTTTAAAGAAGAAACTTACCCTGTATTGCAAAACATTGTAGCTATCTTAAAAGAATATCCTACAGCAAAATTCATGATTGAAGGTCATACTGATAGTGATGGTAGTAATGCTATGAACCAAACGTTATCTGAAAACAGAGCTGCCGCAGTTAAAAATTATTTAATTGAAAACGGAATTGCTGCTGATAGACTTAGATCTACAGGTTTTGGTGAAACTAAACCAATTGACACTAATAAAACTGCTAAAGGAAAAGCTAAAAACAGAAGAGTTGAAGTGAAATTGATCAAAGAATAATTTCTTTCAAATATTTATAGAAAACGCCTCGATTTATCGGGGCGTTTTTTTTATTTTTATGAAATGACAAATACTTCTTTTTTAGATAAAATAGCCACAGTTTTAATTGAAAATTACTCTGACAATCTTTCCAATACGATTGTTGTTTTGCCAAACAAACGAGCCAAAATATTCTTAATTGAAGCTCTAAAAAATCAAGTTTCAACGAATATACTTTCTCCTGAAATTATAAGTATCGAAGATTTTGTTCAAAACATAGCAGGAATCCGCACTATAGATCCTATCGAATTATTATTCGAATTCTACGAAGTGTATTTGTCTATAACCGATAAAGCAAACCAACAGACCTTTGAATTATTAGCCAATTGGGCCAAAACACTATTACAGGATTTCAATGAAATTGACCGCTATTTATTAGAACCATCCCATGTTCTTTCGTATTTGAAAGATATCGAGGATATTAAAAAATGGGGTATTGAAGTCGAAAACAAAACTGCCTTATTAGAGAAATATATTGATTTTTGGAAATTACTGCCCAATTATTATCAATCACTATATACTCATTTGTTGAATAAAGGAATCGGGTATCAAGGATTGATTTATCGTGAAGCGGTTAACAATCTAAATCATTTTTCGAATTCTGTACAAGACAAACAATTCCTGTTTGCTGGTTTTAATGCGTTGAATGCCGCTGAAGAAAAAATAATCCAACACCTTATTGCTTCTGATCAGGCAAAAATATATTGGGACGTAGATCAAACCTTTCTCAATGATCCGTATCACGATGCAGGACTGTTTGTGAGACGTTTCAAAGAAAGTTGGAAATATTACAAACAGCATCCGTTTGAATGGATTGTAAATGATTTTTCGCAGACTAAAAACATCCAGGTTATTGGAACACCCAAAACAATTGGTCAGGCCAAAATAACTGGAAGCATTATTGAGAATGTCATCAATGAATCCCGAAGCCTCGGGACTGAAGGGAAGCTTGATAAAGTGGCTGTGGTTTTAGGCGAGGAAAATCTTTTGGTGCCGCTTTTATATTCGTTGCCGTCAAGCGTTGGTGCTTTGAATATCACGATGGGGTATTCCAGTAAGAACAATCCAGCCCAAATTTTGATTGCGAAATTATTCAAAATGCACACGAATGCGTTGTCCAGAAATGCCAAAAGTTATGTGTTGTATTACAAAGATGTATTGGATATTTTGACGCATCCTTTGGTGGAACCGTATGCGAAAACCAGCGCGCTTGTCCATACGATTAATCAAAATAATTATACTTTTATTACGCATCATAAATTGATTGAATTGAATGTAATTCCAAGCGAATTGTTTGTTTTATTATTCCAAAAATGGGAAAATGGTTCGATTCCGGTATTAGAGACCATTTCTAAATTATTGCAAACCATAAAAGAAAATTTAAGCAACGATAACGAGGAAGAAAAAATCACCAAGGCTTTTGTTTTTGCCATTTTCAAAGTCATCAATAAACTGATTAATTACTATTCGAAGCACGAACATATCGATAAAATAGAAACGCTTTATGCCATCTACAAACAAGTCATTGATTTGGCCGAAGTTTCTTTTGAAGGAGAACCGTTGAATGGTTTGCAAATTATGGGAGTGTTAGAAAGCCGTGTTTTGGATTTTGACACCGTTATTGTCACTTCGATGAATGAAGGAAAATTTCCTGCGGGAAAATCGCAAAATTCCTTTATTCCGTATGATGTGAAACGCGAATTGGGTTTACCTACATTCAAAGAAAAAGATGCGATTTATACGTATCATTTCTATCATTTATTGCAACGGGCCAAAAATATTTACTTGCTGTATAACACCGAAAGTGAAGGTTTAGATGCAGGTGAAAAAAGCCGATTCATAACGCAACTCGAAGTCGAAAAGCAAAAAAATCATACGCTTACGCACGAAATTTATAATGCTGTTTTGCCTGAAACAGCGTATCAACCGATGGTAATTCCAAAGTCGGAAAGTGTGATGGTACGATTGAAAGAAATTGCTGAAAAAGGATTTTCTCCATCGGCATTGACGAGTTATATCCGAAATCCGATTCAGTTTTATTTCCAGAAGATTTTGCGTATCAGCGAAGTCGAAGAAGTCGAGGAAAATATTGCCTTGAATACTTTGGGAACAATTATTCATGAAACTTTGAAAGTTTTATATGAACCTTTCATTGGCAAATTTATTTCGGAAAGTGATATTTTAAATTGTTTCAAAAAAATTGACGCTGAGGTTTTGAAACAATTCAAATTGGTTTACAAAGAAGGCGAAATCAAAAAAGGAAGAAATTTACTGGCGTTTGAAGTAGCCAAACGTAATGTTTCGAATTTCTTGAAAGTGGAACTGGAAAGTATTAAGAACGGCGATGCGATAAAAATTCTGGCGTTAGAACAAACTTTCGAACGACCATTACATCATCCTACTTTGCCTTTTCCGATATTGATAAAAGGAAATGTAGACAGAATTGAAGAGCGCAACGGAATTATTCGAATCATTGATTACAAAACCGGAAAAGTAGAAAAAGCAAGTGTCACTTTGAAATCTTGGAAAGGATTAACCGAAGATATTAAAAGCGATAAAATCATTCAGGTGCTCGCGTATGCTTATATGTATGAACACGAAGCGAAAGGAAAACCCATTGAAGCTGGGATTATCTCTTTTAAGAATTTAAAAGCAGGTTTTCTTCCGTTCAATTTTAAAGAAGACAAAGAGATAAATTCTATTATAAATGAAGAAATTTTGAGTAATTATTTAGAGCAAATGGTTCTTTTATTGAGCGAAATTTTAGATGAGAATATTCCTTTTGAAGAGAAAGTAATTTAAATAAAATTCCCAATTAGAAAATTAGCCAACATCTTCGCGTTTTACAAAAGCACTTTGACGATAAACATGTCAATAAGTGTTTTGGCATGGTTTTTTGGTGGATTTGAAACTTTCAAATACGTACTTATTATTTTTGGTTTCTTTATAAGTATTTTGATAAAAGAAGTGAATGCTAAAAATGAATACCTGTTTTATTACAACAACGGAATCTCTAAATTGCATTTGTTTGTGTATGGTTTTATACTGAATTTTGTTTTTTCGCTGGTGCTGATTTTAGTCATTAATATACTACTGAAATTCGTATGACAAAGAGTGTTTTAGAAGTGGATAGTGTTCAAAAACAATATGATGGGAAAATCATAGTTTCTGATGTGTATTTGAAATGTGAAACGGATGATATCATTGGCATTTTAGGAAGAAATGGTTCCGGAAAATCGACTTTGTTAAAAATAATTTTCGGAATTGTAACAGCCGATTTTAAATTTGTTCGAGTTGATGGCGTAGTGAAATCAAAAACTAGCGATTTACTAAATCAAATCAGTTATTTGCCTCAAGATAATTTTATTCCAAATTCATTTTCGATAAAAAAGACAATTCTATTGTCTATTACCAAAGATAAACTGCAGGAATTTTATGCTGATGAAATGATTCAATCGATGCTTAACAAAAAAATAAAGCATTTGTCCGGCGGAGAATTACGGTATTTAGAAATTAAATTAATCCTGAATAACGCCTCAAAATTTGTTTTATTAGACGAGCCTTATAATGGTTTGTCGCCCATAATGATTGAAAAAATTAATGGATTAATCACTGCAATGTCCAGTGTAAAAGGCATTATTATCACGGATCATTGATTAAAGTCTCCACAAAACTGGCATTGATGAAAGAAGGAAAAATGCACCATTTACAAGACAAAAGCGAGTTAGTGGAAAAAGGATATCTGAAATCAGGAATGATTTAGATGCTTTTGAAAAAAGCTAACAATACGCTTAATAGCTCCTCTTGGTTTTCTATATGACTCATGTGTCCGCCCGGAAAAGTCACCAGTTTTACCGCTGTGTTTTCTATCTGTTCTTTGGTTTCTTCGTAATTTAGAACAGGATCTTTTTCGCCTAAAATTAATAGTTTTGGATAAGGTGTCAGATGCAACAACACTTCCCGGTCTTTTCTTATTTTCATTCCTTCGAGTGAGGCAACGATTCCTTGAAGTGGCGTTTTTAAAGCTTCTTTTTTTACGCTTTCAATTTCTGATGAAAGTCTCTCTCTATTGGATTCGCTGAACAAATTGGCTATGGATAGTGAAACAAAATTCATGAAAGATTGTTTTACAGCTTTAATAGCTCGGTCCCGATTTGTTTTTCGTTCCTCGCTGTCGGCTCTTGCAGTCGAGTTTAATAAAACCAATCCTTTTATCGTGTCTGGATACAATTCGGCGAAAGCCAAAGCCACGTAACCGCCCATAGAATGTCCGACAAAAATGGCTTTCCGGATGCGTAATTCCGATAAAACAGCGTGAACCGCATTGGCATTATCTTCCATCGTTTGTACGTAACTCAAACATTCCGTTTCTCCATGTCCCAATAAATCAATCGTAATGACGCGGTTTTTTTTAGCAAACTCCGGAATGTAAAAATCCCACATGTCTTTGTTTTCCAAGAAACCATGAAGCAAGACAATAGCGGTTCCTTTCCCGGTATCGGAATAGGATATGTTGGTGTTTTTAAAGAGAATTTGTTTCAAAATGGAAATTTAGTCTACAAAAGTAACATTTTATTTTTTTATGATTTTCCATTATATTAGCCGTTTAAAAGGGTTGTCGCGAATTACACGAAAAAACACGAAGTAAAAATGAAAAAATAGCTAAAGAGAATAATAAAACAAAATGTGTTTTTTTACCATTTAAGGAATTTAAGTTCATTTAAGAATTACTACTATGTCCTTATATTTCTTATATGGTTTAAAAAAAGGCTCCCATTTCTGAAAGCCGTTTCTGAAATTTAAAATCGTCTGTCGCCATCGAGCAAACTTCCTAATCCGCCCAATAAACTACCTTCATCGCGACTGTTTCCGCCAGCTCTTGGTGCGGATGCAATGATTCTATCGGCGAGTCGGCTGAAAGGCAAGGATTGTACATAAACCGTTCCCGGACCGCAAAGTGTCGCGTAAAACAAACCTTCACCCCCAAAAATAGAATTCTTGATGCCGCCAATAAACTCAATATCATAATCGACATCTTTGGTAAAACCTACGATACAACCAGTGTCCACTTTTAGGATTTCGCCTGCTGCTAATTCTTTTTTGGCCAATGTTCCACCGGTATGCACAAACGCCAGGCCGTCACCTTCGATTTTTTGCATGATGAAACCTTCGCCACCAAACAATCCACGACCGAGTTTTTTAGAGAATTCGATTCCAACGGAAACGCCTTTGGCAGCGCAGAGAAAAGAATCTTTCTGGCAAATGAATTTACCGCCAAATTGCGTTAAGTCAATAGGGATTATTTTTCCGGGATACGGGGAGGCAAAGGAAACTTTGCTTTTGGTATTATTTTGATTGATGAAGGCTGTCATAAAAAGACTTTCGCCGGTCAGGACTCTTTTTCCGGCACTTAAAAGTTTACCAAACAATCCGTTTTCCTGTCCGGAACCGTCTCCAAAAATGGTTTCCATTTGGATATTATTGTCCATCATCATAAAACTTCCCGCTTCGGCAATTACAATTTCCTGTGGGTCTAATTCTATTTCCACATATTGCATTTCCTCGCCATATATGTGGTAGTCTATTTCGTGTGCTTGCATGATTTCTGTACTTTAAGTTTTGTTCTCAAGATTCAAGTTATAAATGCAACTTCTTCTTTGGTTGTTAATTCATATAAATTTACTTGATTTGGAGTTTTAAAACCAAATATTTTTCTTGGTTTATTATTAAGTTTTTCTTGAATTTCAATAATTCTCCCCTGGGTCATTTCATCAAATGATATTGAATTGGGGATATATTGTCTTATTAATTGAACAAAGGGTTATTTTTCTTGGTAATATAAAAAGATATAGTTTACAGCAGGAAATAACTCCTAAAAAAAATTACTTTTTGAATTGTGATAACGCTTTTCTGGTAAAATCAGACAACACCAATTTACCCGAAATAGCGGCGCGTTCCAACAACAATGTATCCCAATGTTGCGTACCTTCCCATAAAACCTTTTTCATTTCCAGTAAAGCTTCAGGATTATAACTGGACAATTTAGTACTAAAATCAGCTATTGCGGTATCAAGGTCTTCAATAGTTTCAAAAGTATTGGCGTACAATCCCTTTTCTTTTGCCCAATCAGCGGTTTTCCATTCTTGCGCTGCGAGCGTCATTTCGGACATGGCAGTTTTACCAATTTTCTTAGAAACGACAGGTTCTATTACAAAGGGACCAATGCCTATTGCCAATTCCGATAGTTTTATTGATGCGTTTTTTGTCGCCAATGTATAATCACAGGCAGAAGCAATTCCTACGCCGCCGCCAACTGCTTTTCCGTGAACGCGACCTACAATAAGTTTGGAACACGAACGCATGGTATTGATTAAATGCGCAAATCCGGAGAAAAATTGGGTTCCTGCTGCTTCATCCGAAACGGCCAAAAGTTCATCGAACGAAGCGCCTGCACAAAAAGCTCCCGAACCTTCACTTTGTATAACAATCACCGAAATGGCTGGATTCGTGCTCAAAATATTGAACTCATTCGTTAAACGATCTAACAATTCTCTTGGGAAAGAATTGCTCGCCGGATGACCAAATGCAACGGTTGCGATTTTATTTTCGATTGTTGTGAAGAGCGAACCTGTTGAATTTTCTGATAGCATAGCGGGGATTTTGATGTAAAGTTAAAAAAAAGTAAAGGAGGATTTGACTTTTTTTAAAATAGAATGAATTTGTATTTTTGAAATTTGCTTTTTGGAAAATTTATATGTTATATTTGCGATCTAGTTTGGGGGATTAGCTCATTTGGCTAGAGTACTTGCCTGGCAGGCAAGGGGTGACCGGTTCGAATCCGGTATTCTCCACAAAACAAAACCGTAAATTCTTTTAATTAAGAGTTTACGGTTTTTTATTTTTACTAAAAAGAAAGATAGCTATAAAACGGGTTTAATATTCGATTCTACCCACATGTCGCATCACGCGTACAATTTTAGCTTTTCGTCTGTTGATATACGAGGAAGAACTGGTCGCCGAATATTTTCTTGGATTGGGTAATATTGCAGCTATTCCTGCTGCCTGCATCGGTGTGAGACTGGAAGCATCTTTTCGGTACCAATGTTCTGTGGCTGCTTGTGCTCCATACACACCATTTCCCATTTCAATACTATTCAAATACACTTCCATGATGCGTTCTTTACCCCAAATGATTTCTATAAGAACGGTGAAATACGCTTCAAGTCCTTTTCTCAAATAACTTCGGCCTTGCCAAAGGAATACATTCTTGGCCGTTTGTTGCGATATAGTGCTTCCACCTTTTATTCTTCGGCCTCTTTCATTGCTTTTATACGCTTTTTGCATTGCGATAAAATCAAAACCATTGTGTTTCAGGAAAGTTCCATCTTCACTGGCGATTACGGCTTTTTGAAGATTCATGGAGATGTTTTCAATTGGTTCCCAGTCGTGGCTGAAAAAAACTTCTTTTCCGGCTACTTTATTTTCAATCGCCCGAATCACCATTAAAGGCGTAAACGGAACAGGAACAAATTTAAAAAGTACCACGAAAAACAAAGAGAGTCCGAAGAACCATAAAAATACTTTGAATAAAAAACGAGTTAGTTTGCTCATAAAAGAGGTAGGTTCTTTTTTAACGGGTTGTCTTGATTTTCTTGGTGTTATTTTCGTTGCCATTATACTAAATCTGCTAATTCTGTTCCAATTAAACTTCCTATTGCCACTCCCATTCCTCCCAATCGTACACCACAATAAACATTATCCGACAGTTGTGAAACGATAGGATTCTTACTGTTACCAATACCCATGATGCCGCTCCAACGGTGTGCAATTTCGAAATCCTGATTCGGCAAAATTACTTCTTTTAATAATTGTTCCAATTTTTTTTGGACGATTTCTGTTTGACCAAATTCGGTTGTTGTTTCCGTCTCAAAATCAAGGTTTCTTCCGCCGCCTAACAATATTCGGTCTCCAATATTCCTAAAATAATAATAGCCTCTATCTAGGTGAAAAGTACCTTTTATATCTAAATTTTTAATTGGTTCCGTAATTAAAACTTGTGCTCTGGCAGGCTTTACTGCACCATTCGTCAGTGTATTTGCAAAACCGTTCGTAGCAAACAATAATTTTTTGATGGTAAAAGTAAAGTCATCAAGCGCTACTTCAATATTGTTTCCTTTGTCTAAATAAGAAGTCACCGTTTGTTGATTTAGAATTAAAATATTTTCAGAAATTACTTGTTTTAACAAAGCCTGCATCATATTTCCCGTGTCAATCTGTGCTTCAAAAGGATTAAAAATTAAATATTCCTGAATGCCGCCAAACCCAAAACGATCGACTTCCTTAGCAAAAACATCCGCTTTAAAAAGGGGTCTTAAAATTTCATTGATGAAAGGTAATTTTCCAATGCATTCTCCATAACTGTTTTCATCGGTATTCAAAAACAATTCATAACCACCGTAGGGCTTGAAATCAATTGTTTCGTCACCCAATCTTTTACGCAACAACTGCAAGCCTTTCCATCGTTTTTGAACGAGATGAATCACTTCCTCTTCCGAATGGGATTTTAAATCGTCTATAATTTCCGATAGACTCCCAAAACAAGCGAAACCGGCATTTTTTGTACTGGCTCCTTGCGGCAACATCCCTTTTTCCAAAACCAGAATTTTACTTTCAGGGAATCTTTCGCGCAAGCGTAATGCAGCATGCAAGCCCACAATACCGCTGCCCACAATCGCATAATCTACGTCAGTAAACCAGTTTTTTAATTCCCAATAACTCAAATCCATGTCCAAATATTTTTTATAAAAATAATAATTTTTAGGAGCTAATCCCGCTATCCGTTCTAAATAAATTCACTGAACTCCAATTAAAATAAAAGTAGTGTGAAGTAATCTTTTATTTTTTTAAAGAAAAAAAATAAAAGGATTTCCACTATTATCGGGGCTAAAAAGCAATTATTAAAACGACAAACATCAAATTAAATTGGCTATTTTTATGGCTCAGAAAAAAATATATTTTAATTCGTTTATATGCTATGGTACAAGATGTGATGACACCCGAATTGCTTTGGAAATTAGGAAGAATAACTCCTTTAGGTATTTCCAAAGACGAAAAAAATGTAGTTTATAAAGTAGAAACCCCTTCTGTCGTAGAAAATAAATTAGATACAACATTTTACACCTTACCAATAAATGGGGGAAATCCAACCGAAATAAAAGACACCGCTGCCGTATTAAAAGACAAGAACATTTCTCCAGACGGGAAATATATTGTGTATAATGAAGAGGTGAAGGTGGAGAAGGTTCTTGGAAAAGATTTTTATCCAGAACTGGGAAAATCGGAAGTTCAAATCTACAACGGATTGAATTACCGTCATTGGGATACTTGGAATGAAGGTAAATTCAATCATGTTTTTTACAAAGAAAATAAAGAAGGTGCTGTTGGAATTGACATCCTAAATGGTGAAAATTTCGATAGCCCGCAAAAACCTTTTGGCGAAGACGAAGATTATATTTGGTCGCCAGACAGCAAAAACATTTTATATGTTTGCAAGAAAAAAACTGGAACGGAATATGCTACTTCTACCAATACTAACATTTTCGAATACAATCTGGAAACTGGAAAAACAAGTAACAGAACCGAAGAAAATTTAGGGTATGATACTGCTCCACAATTCTCTCCTACAGGAAATTTAACTTGGTTACAAATGAAACGAGACGGTTATGAAGCCGATAAAAAAGACCTGATTGTAAGTCTCAAAGGTATTAAGATAAACTTAACTGCTGAGTGGGATGGAACCGTGGATCATTTCATTTGGAGTACTGATGAGAAAAGAATCTTTTTTATTGCACCAATAGATGGAACAAAACAGTTATTTGAAGTTAATTTTCCGGGGTTAACTAAAATTGCAATTAATGTCCGTCAAATTACCAATGGCGAGTTCGATGTCAATGATTTAGTTGGGTTCTATGGTGAAAATATCATAGTAACGAGAACAGACATGAATCATGCTGCAGAAATTTTTTCTTACAATCTACAGAAAAATACTTGGAAACAATTATCTAATGTTAATACAGTAACCTATAATTCTTTGACGTTAAGCAAAACCGAAAGAAGATATGTGACCACAACCGATGGTGAAAAAATGTTAGTTTGGGTAATTCTTCCTCCAAATTTTGATGCATCAAAAAAATATCCAACACTTTTATTTTGTCAAGGAGGACCACAGGCTC
The DNA here is from genome assembly GCF_048158545.1 of Flavobacterium melibiosi. Lineage (NCBI taxonomy): Bacteria > Pseudomonadati > Bacteroidota > Flavobacteriia > Flavobacteriales > Flavobacteriaceae > Flavobacterium > Flavobacterium melibiosi. The sequence goes on from NZ_JBLNKU010000004.1 coordinate 324,896, forward strand.
CATTAACACAAGGCTATTCATTTCGTTGGAATTTTCAGTTAATGGCTGCTAACGGTTATATTGTAGTGGCGCCAAACCGTCGTGGTATGCAAGGTCGTGGTGTGGATTGGAATGAGCAAATCAGCAAAGACTGGGGAGGACAAGTAATGAACGATTACCTTTCGGCTATTGACGACATAACGAAAGAAGAATATGTCGATGGAGCACGTTTGGGATGCGTGGGTGCCAGTTATGGTGGTTATTCTGTATTTTACTTAGCGGGAATTCACCACAACCGATTTAAAACATTTATTGCTCATGACGGTGTTTTTAATACCCAAAGTATGTTCGGAACTACCGAGGAAGTTTTCTTTTGTAACTGGGACTTTGGTGGCGCTTATTGGGAAAAAGACAATACTGTAGCACAAAAAGCCTATACTACATTCAACCCAATAACAATGGTCGAGAAATGGAATAAGCCTATTTTAATTATTCAAGGCGGTAAAGATTTTCGTGTACCTATAGGACAGGGCCAAGAAGCTTTTCAAGCGGCACAGTTGCGGGGAATAAAGAGTAGGTTCTTATATTTTCCAGAAGAAAACCATTGGGTGCTGAAACCACAAAACGCTCAGATTTGGCAAGGTGAGTTTTTTAAATGGCTGAAAGAAACTCTTTAATTGAATTACGTTTATAAAACAAAAACCTCACTTTCGTGAGGTTTTATATTTTGAATTGAATATTTTATTATTCTGGATCATTCATTTTGAAAGTATCCATAAAAGCAGTTGTGTAATCTCCTGCAATGTATCTTGGATCGTCCATTAATTGTCTGTGAAATGGAATGGTAGTTTTTATACCTTCAATCACAAATTCGTCTAATGCTCTTCTCATTTTACTGATTGCTTCTTCTCGTGATTGTGCAGTTGTAATCAACTTTGCAATCATTGAATCGTAATTTGGCGGAATGGTATAACCTGAATAAACATGTGTGTCTAAACGAACACCGTGTCCTCCTGGCATATGAAGTGTTGTGATTTTTCCTGGAGATGGACGGAAATCATTATAAGGATCTTCCGCGTTTATTCTACATTCAATGGCGTGCAATTGTGGTAAATAATTTTTACCAGAAATAGGTATTCCTGCAGCAACCATAATTTGCTCGCGGATTAAGTCATAATCAATAACTTGTTCTGTAATAGGATGCTCTACCTGAATACGAGTATTCATTTCCATAAAGTAGAAATTACGGTGTTTATCAACCAAAAATTCTACAGTTCCAGCACCTTCATATTTAATATATTCTGCTGCTTTTACAGCTGCTTCACCCATTTTTGCACGAAGTTCATCCGTCATAAATGGAGATGGAGTCTCTTCGGTCAATTTTTGATGACGTCTTTGAACTGAACAATCTCTTTCTGAAAGGTGACAAGCTTTTCCATAAGAATCACCTACTACTTGAATTTCAATATGACGAGGCTCTTCGATTAATTTTTCCAGATACATTCCATCATTTCCAAAAGCTGCAGCAGATTCCTGACGGGCTCCTTCCCAAGCTTTTAGTAATTCATCTTCTTTCCAAACTGCTCGCATTCCTTTTCCACCACCACCAGCAGTTGCTTTAAGCATTACTGGATAACCAAAATCTCTGGACAGTTGCAGGGCTTGTTCATACGATTCTAAAATTCCTACTGAACCGGGAACACATGGAACGCCAGCTTCAATCATAGTCGCTTTTGCGGAAGCTTTATCACCCATTCTATCAATCATTTCAGGAGATGCCCCAATGAATTTGATACCATGTTCTTGACAAATTTTAGAAAATTTTGAGTTTTCAGAAAGGAATCCATACCCTGGATGTATTGCATCTGCGTTAGTAATTTCGGCAGCGGCAATAATATTTGACATTTTCAAATAGGATAAGTTACTTGGAGGTGGCCCTATACAAACCGCTTCATCAGCAAACTTTACATGCAGACTTTCAGCATCAGCAGTAGAATAAACAGCTACTGTTTTTATACCCATTTCCTTGCATGTTCTAATTACGCGAAGCGCAATTTCTCCCCTATTTGCAATTAATATTTTTTTAAACATCTTCTTGAAATTATAAATTATAAATTATAAATTTTAAATTATTTGAATGATCGAAAAACAATTTCTCATTCAAAATTCATCATTCAAAATTTCTTATGATGGATCTACTAAGAATAATGGTTGGTCAAATTCTACTGGAGACATATCGTCAACCAATATTTTTACAATTTTACCAGAAACTTCAGATTCAATTTCATTAAATAATTTCATTGCTTCAATAACACAAAGCACATCTCCTTTAGAAATTGTTTTACCTACTTCAACAAACATAGGTTTATCTGGTGATGGCTTTCTATAGAAAGTTCCAATAATTGGAGATTTTATAGTGATATAATGAGAATTTTCTACTACTGGAGCTTCAACAACAGCTAGGACAGGAGCAATTTGTTGTGGAGCTGCTGCTTGTGGAAGTGCGCTTTGAGCTGGCATTTGTTGAACATACGTGGTCTCTGTTACATTGCCTTCTAAAGTTGTTCTAATGGTGATTTTAACATCATCCATCTCTAATTTAACTTCTGCAACACCTGAATTTGCTACAAACTTGATTAGATTTTGAATTTCTTTTAAATCCATAATTATTTATTTTAGTTTAAATTTATTTTTTATCGTATGCCCATTTTAAGTAAATAGAACCCCAAGTAAATCCTCCTCCGAAAGCTGCAAAAATAATAGTATCGCCTTTTTTAAATAAAGATTCAAAATCGTTAAGTACCAAAGGTAACGTTGCAGAAGTGGTATTTCCGTATTTTTCTATGTTCATTAAAACTTTCGAATCTTCTAAATTCATTCGGCTTGCTGTAGCGTCAATGATTCGTTTGTTTGCTTGGTGAGGAACTAACCAATCTACGTCGTCATTGGTCAAATTATTTCTTTTCAAAATTAGTTCACTGGCATCAGCCATATTTGTAACTGCATATTTGAAAACAGTTTTACCATCTTGGATGATATTGTGTCTATTGTCTTGTACAGTTTGGAAAGTTGTAGGAACTAAAGAACCACCAGCCGGAATTTTCAAAAAGTCACGACCTACACCATCACTGCGCAAATATTCGTCTTGCAATCCAAGACCTTCGTAATTAGGTTCGAATAAAACTGCTCCGGCACCGTCTCCAAAAATAATACAGGTTGATCTATCCGTATAATCAACGATAGAAGACATTTTATCTGCCCCAATCAAAAGTACTTTTTTATAACGTCCAGATTGTATGTAAGCTGCGGCTGCGGACATTCCATATAAAAAACTGGAACATGCCGCTTGTAAATCGTAAGCGAAAGCATTTGTAGCGCCTATTTCAGTGGCCACATATACTCCTGTTGCTGCTACGGGCATATCCGGTGTGGCGGTTGCCATTATTAATAAATCTATTTCTAAAGGGTCAATATTTGCTTTAGCCAATAAATCCTTTGCTGCCATAATGGCTAAGTAGGAAGTTCCTTTATCTTCATCTTTAAGGATTCTTCTTTCTTTTATTCCTGTACGAGAGGTAATCCACTCATCATTTGTGTCAACCATTGTTTCCAGCACTTTGTTTGAAAGTACAAAGTCTGGCACATAGGCTCCAACTGCGGTAATTGCGGCTGTAATTGTATTCATTGTATTCGATTATTTCTTATCAAATGCTACCATTTGAAAATTTTTTAAAAGACTTGAAAATTACAAAAAAAATCCCAAAGCATATTGATTTAGAACTTCTTATTTAATGAAAATTATAAACAACAAAAAAACTCTCACGATGTGAGAGTTCGAATATCATTTACAAAAATGTATTAAGCAACAGCTACAGATTTATCTATAACAACTTGCCCTCTGTAATACATTTTTCCTTCATGCCAGTAGGCTCTGTGGTATAAATGTGCTTCCCCAGTGATTGGGCAAGTAGCGATTTGTGCTACAGTAGCTTTGTAATGTGTTCTTCTTTTATCTCTTCTTGTTTTGGAGATTTTTCTCTTAGGATGCGCCATTTTACTATATTATTTATCCGTTAATAGTTGCTTTAATTTGTCCCAACGCGGGTCAATATTTTCTTCTTTTTGTTCTTGTTTATGCTCTTTTTTTTGTTCTTTAATTGTTAGTTCTTTCAGTTTTGTTAAGGCTTCCGTATTTAAACTTCCGTCTTTTATTCCTGGATGAACTCGTCTTAGAGGTACGGACAGCACTATCATTTCATAAATATATTGTGCAATATCTATTTCAAACTCTCCGTGTGGCAAAATCAACAATTCTTCATTGTCATTATTATACATTTCTCCAAATCGAACAATCAATTTCATTTTACCTTTAACAGGCAAATCAAAATCTTCACTGGTAAGATCGCAAGGGACATTTACAGTTCCCTTATGTTTTAAACTTAATTCCAGTATTGTGCTTTTTTTCTCTAAAACTACATTTACTTTGATGTCTGAATTTTGAAATTCATGATAATCAAAGATTTCAAAGAACGCATTACTTATTTGATATTCAAATTGATGTTTTCCTAGCTTTAATCCTACGAAAGGAATTAAATATTCTTTTGTCTTGTTCATTTCAACAACAATTTACCCTAAACTTCGGGAGTGCAAAGATATAAAATTATTACAAATCTAATAATGTTATTCACCTTTTTTTGTTCACAACTGTTTTTCTTTTGTTTTCAAAGGTTTTTGACTGATTTCCTTGTATTGATTTCTCGAATGAAAGATATCTATAGCAAGATAAACCGCTTCCTTAAATGAGTTATAATCCGCCACCCCTTTTCCGGCAATATCATAAGCGGTACCGTGATCTGGCGAGGTTCTAATTTTATTTAAACCTGCAGTATAATTCACTCCTTTTCCAAAAGATAATGTTTTGAAAGGAATTAATCCCTGATCATGGTAAGTTGCAATAATAGCATCATATTTCTCATATTGATTACTTCCAAAAAAACCATCCGCAGCAAAAGGACCAAAAACCAACGTTCCTTTATCAAATAGCTTTTTCAATGCCGGTTTTATTATCAAATCATCTTCTGTACCTATAACCCCTCCATCCCCACAATGCGGATTCAATCCTAAAACAGCAATTTTTGGCTTATTAATACTAAAATCCTGAATTAGTGATTGTTTTATAGTATCTATTTTTTGTTTAATCAACTCTTCTGTCAAATGTGATGCAACTTCATTTAAAGGAATATGATCTGTCAACAAACCAACTCTTAAATTATCCTGCACCATCAACATTAACGCATTCCCTTCTAGCTCTTGATTTAAATAATCCGTATGACCCGGAAATTTAAACGTTTCGGATTGAATATTATACTTATTAATTGGAGCTGTTACTAACACATCAATCAATCCTTCTTTTAAAGCTTTGGTTGCGGCAACAAAAGATTTTATGGCATACTGACCTACTTTTTCGTCATTTGTGCCCGGATTTAAATCAACACCTTCTTTCCAAAGATTCAAAACATTAATCTTTCCCAGAACAATTTGATCCAACCTGTCAATTCCATGAAGCGTTGAAGTAGACTCAAAACTCTTTTTTACAAATGACATTATTTTAACATTAGCAAAAATAACAGGCGTACAAAGCTCCAGCATGCGCGAATCCTCGAATGTTTTTAGTACCACTTCGCTTCCAATACCGTTCAAATCTCCTATAGAAATTCCTACGATTATATTTTCTGCTTTTTTCATCATGACCTCACGTTATTTATTGCTAATTTTGAAGTGCAAATTTAGTAAAATAAAATAGAAATGTTTACAGGAATCATAGAAACCCTTGGCATAATCCAAGAAATAAAAAAAGAGAAAGACAACATTCATATTACAATGAATTCTTCAATCACCAGTGAATTACAAATAGACCAAAGCGTGGCTCATAACGGAATCTGCTTAACGGTAGTTGCCTTAAATGACACTTTATATACCGTAACTGCTATTGACGAAACGATAAAGAAAACGAATTTAGGGTATTGGCAAGAAGGGGATAGTGTAAATCTTGAAAGAGCAATGAAACTGGGTGACAGACTAGACGGCCATATAGTTCAAGGACACGTTGATCAAATAGGAACTTGTATCGTAGCAGAAGAAACTAATGGAAGCTGGTATTATACTTTTGAATACGACGAAACACTCAACAATATCACTATCGAAAAAGGATCCATTACTGTAAACGGAGTAAGCTTAACCGTAGTAAACTCGAAGAAAAATCAGTTTAGCGTAGCCATTATTCCTTATACGCATGAACACACAAATTTTAATTCTTTTAAAATTGGCACAAAAATCAATCTTGAGTTTGATGTGATTGGCAAATATGTTTCCAGGCTATACTCCAACAAATAGAAAATCACAAAAACCTATTAAAAACAAAAACTCCAATTTAAATTGGAGTTTTTGTTTTTAATTTAAAGCTATAAATGATATAAATGCCAAATAAGATTGCAATTATCATTAAAATAAAAATATTTTCATCAATAGGTAAGCCGGGAGGCGGAGGCGGACCAAACTCATTAACCGCAGAAGATTTAGCTGTAGGCGCAGGAGGACCTGTGCCAGAACCCTTGCCAGCAAAAACATCCATAATCCCAAAAAAGATAATGAATATAAAATAAAATCTGTTTAGCACCGTCTTCATAATTTTCAAAAATAAAAAATCAATAAGTCTTAAAAAAAATATTTTATTTGATATTTATTTTTTTTGTAAAAAATCTCTCTAACAAAAACAACTGTAATCGTTACAAAAGTATGATTTTTTTATATGAAATATGTCTTTTATGTTCTTATAAAAAAAGCCCTTCAATTACTTGAGAGGCTTTTTAAACTTAAAGTGTGGTCCCACCTGGGCTCGAACCAGGGACCACCTGATTATGAGTCAGGTGCTCTAACCAGCTGAGCTATAGGACCGGTTAAGAGTGTGCAATATTACCACTATTTTTCATTTGCTCCAAATATTTTTGACTTAGATTTTAATATAGTTCAATTATTAACTTATTTCAAACAGAAACCAACTGAATATTAGAATACTACCCCATTTATCTGCATTAAATTATTTTATTTCCTGACATAGTTCGATTAGAACACCATTAGTGCTTTTTGGATGTAAAAATGCAACTAGCTTATTATCAGCGCCTTTTTTTGGAATTTCATTCAAGACTACAAACCCTTCCTTTTTCAATCGCGCTATTTCTGAAACAATATCTTCAACATCAAAAGCGATATGATGAATTCCTTCTCCCTTTTTTTCTATAAACTTGGCAATGGGGCTTTCTGGGTTGGTTGCGGCAAGAAGTTCAATTTTATTGGGTCCATTCATAAAAAAAGAGGTTGTCACCCCTTCAGTTTCCACATCTTCAAATTTATAGGCCGGAACACCAAAGAGTTTTTCGAAAACTAAATTTGACACTCCTAAATCTTTGACCGCAATTCCTATATGTTCTATTTTTCTCATTATTTAAATATTCAACTGAAAATTAATTATAAAATTTAAAGACAGAAAAATTGTATTTTTTAAAATTCACCAGCCTTAAAGCCATGTAAAATTAAACATTAAAAATCATAAAAAACAGGAAGAATTATAAAAATTAGCCTAGTTAAATACCTCATAATAATTCGATAAAAAGTTTCGATTACATTAATTATAATTGTTATTTTGTAAATTCTAATTTTGATTTGATATGTTGAAAAACAATTTAAAATATATTTCTTTGCTGTTGCTTTTAATAATGATGGGTTGCGCGAAAAGAGGAACTATTACCGGCGGCTTAAAAGACACTCTTGCACCCGTTTTAAAAATGAGTTTCCCAAAAAATTTCAATACTAATTTTAAAGGGGACGAAATTAAATTAGTGTTTGACGAAAATATCAAATTAAGGAACCTAAACAAGCAGTTGATTATTTCACCTCCAATGAAAAATGAACCTTTGATTTTACCTACCACTGCCAGTAAATTTATTACAATTAAAATAAAAGACACGCTGCAGCCCAACACGACTTACAGCTTCAACTTTGGTCAGAGTATAGCTGATAATAACGAAGGAAATCCATTTAGTCAGTTCAAATATGTGTTTTCAACCGGTGACTATATTGATTCTTTGTCTCTCGGCGGAACTGTAAAAGATGCTTATGACAAAGAAGTAGAATCATTCGTTTCAGTCATGTTGTATGAAATAAATGACAACTTTAAGGATTCAATTGTGTATAATAAAAACCCCAGATACATAACAAATACCTTAGACAGTCTAAAAACATTTCGTTTAGAGAATTTAAAAGCCGGAAAATACCTTCTTGTAGCAATGAAAGACTACAATACCAATAATAAATTTAATCCAAAAAAAGACAAAATTGGATTTAACAGACAATTTATCACTATTCCAAATGACACGGTTTATGAATTAGCATTATTCAGGGAAGTTCTGGGATTCAAGGCTTACAAACCAAGTCAGGCATCCGGGAATAGATTAATTATGGGTTACGAAGGAAAAGTGAATTCAGTAAATGAAAGACCAAAAGTAACCTTGAAGAACAATAATGATTCCGAAGCTTCGGGACTATCTACAATTGTTACACAATTGCCTAAAAAGGATTCCCTTCAAATATGGTACAAACCCATAAAAGCAGATTCGTTAGCTTTGGCTGTAGCCAAAGACAAATACAACGTAAATTTCAGCTTCAAAATTAAAGACCAGAAAAAGGATACTCTAAATATAAGTGCTGTACAAAGTGGTGTATTAAATTTGAGAGATCGATTCACATTAGAGACTGCTACGCCATTAGTGAATTTTGATAATTCTAAAATAAAATTAATTAACAAAGGGGAGACCTCAATCCCTTTTACTACTGAATATGACGAATTTAATCAGAAACTGCATTTCGATTTTCAGAAAGAACCTTCAGAACAATACACTATTTCCATTCTGCCTGGCGCACTAACTGATTTTTTTGAAAAATCAAATGATACGTTGACTTATAAAGTAACTACAAAAAATACTGCTGATTATGGAAATCTAAGTGTGTCTTTACAAAATGTAAAACGATTTCCTGTTATTGTAGAATTGACCAATACAAAAGGAGAAGTTTTAGCTACTGGATACACTGAAAAAAATACAACAATTGACTTCAACCTAATTGAACCTGCGCTTTATACTCTTAGAGCCATTTATGATGAAAACAAAAACAAAGAATGGGATTCGGGAAATTATTTAGAAAAACGTCAAGCGGAGGAAGTGGTCTATTTTTCTAAAGAAATAGATGTTCGCGCTAACTGGGATGTAAACCAAGTATTTGATCTGAGTCTTCCTTACATTCCTGAACCCAAAAAGAAAACGGATAAAAAAGTAGGGATTTTAGAATGATGATTAACGATTTTTGATTTCTACAACATCTGAAATCAAAAATCGTTAATCATGCACAAATATTTTATTCTTTTATTTCAAAAGCATCCCTGTCATTCAAAAAACCTAATTTTTGTCTTGTCAACATCATTTTTTCTTTATTTAATTCAGCATAGAAAATACTTTCAGATTCTGCGGGTTCAACCATAGAATTTCCAAGAAAATCAACCACTTGTGAGTGTCCGGTATATTGATATCCATTATTGTCCTCGCCTATTCTGTTGACCCCAATCGTATAACACATGTTTTCTATTGCACGCGCTTTAAGTAATGCATCCCAAGCATTTATTCTTATTTTTGGCCAACTTGCAACATAAATTAGCAAATCATAATCCTCTGAATTTCTGGAGAATACCGGGAATCTTAAATCATAACATACCTGCAGGCAAATTTCCCAACCTAAATAATCTACAATGATTTTTTGGGTTCCGCTAGTGTACACTTTATCTTCTCCTGCCAGAGTAAATAAGTGTTTTTTATCATAGAATTGGATTTCTCCTGATGGAAAAACGAATACCATTCTGTTATAGAAATTACTGTTTTCTTTTATAACTAAACTTCCTGTAATAGCACTGTTTTTGGCTTTCGCCAACACTTTAAGCCATGATACCGTTTCACCCTGCATCGTTTCCGCAACATTTTCTGGATTCATAGTAAATCCGGATGTAAACATTTCCGGAAGTACAATCAAATCAATATCATCATTAATTGTATTGATTTTTTCTTCGAAATAGTCTCGATTTTGTTTTGGGTTTTCCCAATATAAAGATGATTGTATAAGTGCAATTTTCATTTGAAATCATTTTTATAAAGATAAAAAAAAACGCATTCAACTTTTACATTGAATGCGTTTATTAATTAGATTTATTAGGTTTTATCCTTTCAAGCTTGCAGACATATATTCTCTGTTCATTCGAGCAATGTTTTCAAGAGAAATCCCTTTTGGACATTCTACTTCACAAGCTCCAGTATTGGTACAGTTACCAAAACCTTCAGCATCCATTTGGCTAACCATATTTAAAACTCTGTCAGTAGCTTCAATTCTTCCTTGTGGTAACAAAGCATATTGAGACACTTTTGCAGCGACAAATAACATAGCCGATGAGTTTTTACAAGTCGCAACACAAGCTCCACAACCTATACAAGCAGCTGAATCAAAAGCAGTATCAGCATCTTTCTTGTTAATTGGAATTGTGTTTGCATCAATTGTATTACCAGATGTATTTACAGATATAAATCCACCAGCATGTTGAATTCGGTCAAAAGAACTTCTGTCGACAACTAAATCTTTAATTACTGGAAATGCTTTTGCTCTAAATGGCTCAATAAAAATGGTATCGCCATCCTTGAACATTCTCATGTGCAATTGACACGTTGTAACACCTCTGTCTGGCCCGTGAGCTTCTCCATTGATATACAAAGAACACATTCCGCAAATTCCTTCGCGACAATCGTGGTCAAATGCTACAGGCTCATCCCCTTTCATGATTAATTCATCATTCAAAATGTCAAGCATTTCAAGAAATGACATATCTGGTTCAATATGATCTATAGGATATTCTACTATTTTTCCTTCTGTAGCGGCATTTTTCTGACGCCATATTTTTAATGTAAGTTTCATCTTTTTTTAAGTATTAAGTATTAAGAGTAATCTTCAAGACTTTTCTCGAAATACTATTTATAACTTCTTTGAACTAATTTCACGTTATCAAACACCAACGGCTCTTTATGCAAAACAGCTTCACTTGGTTTTCCAGTGTATTCCCATGCCGCTACGTAAGCGAAATTCTCATCGTCACGTTGCGCTTCACCTTCTTCTGTTTGGTATTCTTCACGGAAATGTCCTCCACAAGATTCATTACGATGTAAGGCGTCTTTAGCGAACAATTCTCCCAATTCAAGGAAATCAGCAACACGAGTCGCTTTTTCCAATTCCTGATTGAATCCTTTATCAGTTCCTGGAACCTTAACATCTTTGTAAAACTCTTCACGTAAAGCAGCAATTTCTACTATTGCTTCATTAAGTCCTTTAGCGTTACGGGCCATTCCAACTTTATCCCACATAATTTTTCCTAATTTCTTGTGGAAATAGTCAACAGAATGAGTTCCGTTATTGTTCATGAATTTATCGATCTGGTCTTTAACCGCTTTCTCAGCAGCTACAAACTCAGGTAAATCTGTGGATATTGTTCCCATTTTAATATCTGGAGCTAAATAATCACCTATTGTATAAGGTAATACAAAATAGCCATCAGCTAAACCTTGCATCAAAGCCGAAGCTCCTAAACGGTTGGCTCCGTGATCTGAGAAGTTTGATTCTCCAATGGAGAAACAACCCGGAATTGTAGTTTGCAAGTTATAATCAACCCAAGTACCTCCCATTGTATAATGCACCGCAGGGTAAATCATCATTGGAGAAGTATAAGGATCCTCATCTACAATTTTATAATACATTTGGAACAAGTTCCCGTATTTACTTTTTACAAGTTCAGTACCTAATTTAGTTACTAATTTAGTATCCTTAGTATCTAATCCTTTTACATACGCTTGCTCATTTCCGTAACGTTGAATAGCTGCGGCAAAATCCAAATAAACTGCTTCGCCTGTCTTGTTTACTCCAAAACCAGCATCACATCTTTCTTTGGCAGCACGTGAAGCTACATCACGAGGAACTAAGTTACCAAAAGCAGGATACCTTCTTTCTAAGAAATAATCTCTTTCGCCTTCTGATAAATCAGTTGCTTTTTTCTTTCCTTCACGAATCGCTTGCGCATCTTCTAATTTTGCAGGAACCCAGATACGTCCATCATTACGCAATGATTCTGACATTAATGTCAATTTCGATTGGTGATCTCCAGAAACCGGAATACAAGTTGGGTGAATTTGTGTGTAGCAAGGATTTGCGAAGAAAGCTCCTTTTTTGTGGATTTTCCATGCTGCAGTAGCATTAGATCCCATTGCATTGGTTGACAAGAAGAAAACGTTTCCGTATCCTCCAGAAGCAATAACAACAGCATGAGCAGAATGTCTTTCTATTTCACCGGTAACTAAGTTACGAGCGATAATTCCTCTTGCTTTTCCGTTTACGACTACTAAATCCAGCATTTCGTGACGGTTGTACATTTTTACTTTACCACGCCCAATTTGACGGTTCATTGCTGAGTAAGCACCTAAAAGCAATTGTTGACCTGTTTGCCCTTGTGCATAAAATGTACGAGAAACCAAAGTTCCTCCAAAAGAACGGTTATCTAACAATCCGCCATATTCACGAGCCAATGGAACACCTTGTGCCACACATTGGTCAATAATATTAGACGAAACTTCAGCCAAACGGTGTACGTTAGCCTCACGAGCACGATAATCGCCACCTTTTACTGTATCGTAAAACAATCTGTGAACAGAGTCACCGTCTCCTTTATAATTTTTTGCAGCGTTGATTCCACCTTGTGCAGCAATTGAGTGCGCACGACGTGGTGAATCTTGAAAGCAAAATGCTTTTACGTTATATCCTAATTCTGCCAATGTTGCAGCAGCAGAACCTCCAGCTAATCCTGTACCAACAATAATAACGTCTAAATTACGTTTGTTAGCAGGATTTACTAAATTAATATGATCTTTATAATTTGTCCATTTGTCCGCAATTGGACCATTTGGAATTTTTGAATCTAATGCCATTATAATTGAATATTAATGATTGAAATGATGAAAAAGTGCAATAAAAATAAATCCGATAGGAACTACATAAGCAAATCCTAATCCGAAATTTTTCAATCCTCTAGAATATTTATTATTGAATCCTACAGATTGAAAAGAAGAACTAAATCCGTGTTGTAAGTGTAAAGCCAGCAATACAAAAGACAAACTATATAATGCTGTACGAACCGGGCTTTCGAATTTCGCAACTAGTTCATGAAAATACCTTGTTTCATCTAACGGATTACATTCTACATACTTGTACACCATTTCCGGAAACCAGAAATCATAAAAGTGCAATCCTAAAAATGCCAAAATTACTGAACCCGAAATAATCATATTTCTTGAAGCCCAAGAAGAATTTGCAGCTCCGTTATCCTTTGCATAAGCAATTGGTCTGGCGCTTCTGTTTTTAAAATCCAAAACAAAACCCATAATAAAGTGAAAAACTACACCTACAATTAAGATTGGTTGAATTACGAATTGAACTAATGGATTATTTCCCATAAAATGGGAAATCGAGTTAAAAGTATCGGGACTAAAGACCGATGTCATATTGATAAAAAAATGCTGTGCTAGAAACAACATCAAAAAAAGTCCTGAAAGTGCCATAGCTACTTTTTTTGCTATTGACGATTTCAATAATGCAGATTTTGCCATAAGTTTTATATAATTTGTTTTAAAAAATTCTACAAAAATAGAGCAATTAGACAGTAACTACAACCTTTTCGTTGTTATTTATAATGATTTTAAAGTGTTTTACACAAAATACCAAGAAATCCTTAAAAATCAAACAAAATTGAAAAAATAGTCTGAAAAACGGTTAAACAAAAAAGAAAAAAATCTTAAATAAGACGTAACGAAATTGAGTGAAAATCAATCTGCAAACAGGCTAAAATTACTGATTCTATAATTTTTATTATTATTTATTTCTAAATCAATAAAAACGACAAATGCTATCATTTTATATCCCTAAAATAATTGCAGCTTGACAATGCGTTTTTAACTTTACACTTTAAAAATTCAATAATGAAAACAGGAATTGATTCCATCTCTTTTGATGTTGCTAAAATACATTTACCTATTAAAACTTTGGCGAAAGCCAGAAATATTGAACCTGAAAAATTAGAAAAAGGTTTGGGTTTAATCAAAATGACATTGCCGGACACACATCAAGATACTGTAGTTTTTGGCGCCAATGCGTTGACAAAATTAATTCTAGACAACAACATCAATCTCAACGAAATCGCACGAATTTACGTAGGAACCGAAAGTGCAATTGACAGCTCAAAACCAATAAGCTCGTTTTTAATTGCATTGATGGAACAAAAATTTGGAGAAAACACTTTATCAGAATGTGATGTAGTTGACTTTACTTTTGCCTGTATTGGCGGAGTTGATGCCATGCAGAACTGCATTGATTTCGTCACTCTAAACCCAACCAAAAAAGCAATTGTTATTACTACTGATTTTGCGAAATACGATTTAAACTCTACCGGAGAATACACCCAAGGTGCAGGTGCTTTAGCAATGTTGATTACTTCAAATCCAAGAATTATTGCTTTCGAAAACAATTGGGCAACCAGCACCAAAGGAGTTTTCGACTTTTTCAAACCGTACCGAACGATTTCAAAAACAGCAATTACAGGAAACGTAAATAACGAATCGTGGTTTGAAAATTTAGAAAGTGAAGTTGAAATCCACAAAGACCAACCGGTTTTTGACGGGCAATATTCGAATCAATGTTACATGGATCGAACAAGAGACGCTTATTTTTCATTCAAAAAATTAAGAAACACCACCGAAACTGTTTATGATTCCTGGAAAAGTATCGTCATGCATTTGCCTTATGCTTTTCAAGGACGCCGAATGTTGTCTGAAATTTATGCTTTGGATGCTTCCAATAAAATAATATCCGGAGACGAAGATGCTTCGGAATACCAAAATAAGCTGAAAGAAATTAGTAAATCTGAAGCGTACAAACAATTTGTTAATGAAAAATTAATGCCGGCAGAAATTGCTTCTTCTTTAATAGGTAATTTATATACTGGCTCCATTTTTATGGGATTGCTTTCGACTTTGGCACATTTTTATGATACTGAAAAAGAAATAAGCGGTAGTAAATTTGGTTTTTTGGCTTACGGTAGCGGGTCAAAATCGAAAGTTTTTGAAGGAACGATTCAAGCTGATTGGAAATCAGCAATTGCTGGTATAAACCTTTTTGAAACGATAGAAAAAAGCTTCGAAATTGATTTCGAAACATATAGTAAACTACATAAAAAGGAACAAAAAATCAGCATTCAAACTCCAAAAAAGGAGTGGGTTTTAGACCAAATTGAAAATGAAATTCCTAATTTAATTGGCGCGCGTTATTACAAATGGGTTGATTAGATTTATATTCCTATTGAAAAAAGCACCGAGAATTCATACTTGAACTTTCGGTGCTTTTTACTTAAACAGAGTATCCGTTTAACTGAATTTGCTCATATATTGTTGTACAATTAAATCTGTGTTTTCATTTCGAGTCTTTTGCTCTAACTGAATTGGAGGTGAAGCTCTTTCCAAACAATTTTTCACCGCACAAGTTTCACAAGTCACCCCAACAATTTGTTTTTGGATGGATTTATTGTCAATGAATTTAAATTTTTTCTTGACACTTGGCGTAATCAATATGCCCACAGTTATACTTCTCAAGCAATCTTTTTTGAAAGGATCTAAAGTCGCTGAAGAAAATACTAAATACTCATTATTGCTATTATCATAACGCGAAATTTGCGCATCAAAGAAGTGACTTTTATTTTGTCTCATTGCATTCTCAATGGTTTTGATTGATACCCATCTTCTGCAATAATGCTCATTCATTTCATTAGCATGCGGCTCCTGTTGATTGGTAATGTGTAATTCTTTTTTAATTTGATAGGTTTCCGCGCCAATTTTATGAGACAACCGAAGGAAAAACAGGTTTTTTAGCTGAAAGTCCTTTGGTAAAATATTCGTCAGTCTTTGATAGAAAGATTCAGGCGAAACATTGAATTTCCCCATAAGCTCAATCATTTCTTGCGGTTGTGGATCTGTTTTTAATAAAAATAAATTCAACTCATCAATCAGTTTTTGTCTAGGAATAAGTAATGCTCCGGCAAAATAAGAAGCGTAAAAATTATTAAGTACCTGGTCGAAATTGTCAAATTTTATCCAACTGAATGTGTATAGTCTTTCGGTGATTTCAAGGTAATTATAGGCAATCTCTTTTGCTAGAATAAAAGCTTTTTGAGGTTCGTCAATATCTGACGAAAGCAATAAAGTCTTGCTTTTAGGAACGAATATCGACCTTAAATCACCCAATTCTTCTTGTTCCGAAAAAATAATTTCATTAATGGTATAGCCATATTCTTCAATTAATATAGCTGATAATTCTTCAATAGAAATTTTAGCGTCAATATTTACGTGAAACGCTTTAGAGAATTGCAACACTTTTAATTCTAAATCTTCAAAGTAATTATTGTGCGCTTCCTGATACGAACGCAATGCGGCTAGAAAGAAGCTTTCACGGGTTAAATTATAATGCTGTGCGATTTCAATAATCGTACTTATAAATGCATTCACTTTAGCGGGTGCATTGGCAATAATATCAATAAGATCGTTTTCTTGAATCCCAAAAATTTCTAAAGGAATTTCTTTTAGAATTCCCGATTTTAAGATTTCACCTATAGGAGCCAGATTATTATCCAGCTTTAAAGATACCATATGATCGTATGAAACATCTAATTTTTCCGACAAAAGAATAATCTTGTCTGTTTTAGGATATTTTTTTCCTTTTTCAATTTCGTTTAAATACGATTTTGAAAGGTCGGTAATTTTAGCCAAACCAAATAGTGACAAATTCTTACTTGTTCGAGCCTGCTTGAGTTTTAGGCCAAAAATTAACTTGATATAATCCTTTTCTATATTCATAGAATCAAAGATACGCTAAAAAACAAAAAAGGCAAAAAATATTTTTTTACATTTTTAGCGTACGTTCGCTTGTTTTGTAAAAAACTTTTTTATAATATTGTCATGTAAAACATATTAACCATGATACACCAAGCACAAACAACCGAAAGAGAGTTCCAGTTTTCTACTGAAACGAATCAACATTATCCTGAAATATTGACGGATGAAGCCATTGAATTTTTAACTGAATTGCATCAAAAATTCAATAACAAAAGACTTTTGTTATTAGAAGAAAGAAAAACACAACAAGTCAAATTTGATACTGGCGCTTTGCTTTGTTTTCCAAACGAGACAAAAAGCATTAGAGAAAGCAATTGGCGAGCAGCCACAACTCCAAAAGATCTATTAGACAGAAGAGTGGAAATAACAGGTCCTGTTGATAGAAAAATGGTCATCAATGCGCTTAATTCTGGAGCAAAAACTTTTATGGCCGATTTTGAAGATAGCACTTCCCCTACATGGAGCAACTTAATGACTGGACAACAAAATCTGAAAGATGCAGTAAATAAAACCATCACTTTAGATGATCCTTTAAAAAACAAGAAATATTCTTTAAATGAAAATACTGCCGTTTTAATTGTTCGTCCAAGAGGATTGCATTTATCAGAAAAAAATATTTTGATTGATGGTCAACAAGCTTCGGGTTCCCTTGTTGATTTTGGTTTGTACGCTTTTCATAATCACAGAGAACTGACAAAAAATGGAACTGCACCCTATTTTTATTTACCAAAACTGGAACATTATTTAGAAGCAAGGTGGTGGAATGAAGTTTTTGAATTTGCACAAGAATATTTAGGAGAACAAAACGGGACTTTCAAAGCAACGGTTTTAATCGAAACGATAACTGCCAGTTTTCAATTGGACGAAATAATCTTCGAATTGAGGGATCATATCGTAGGTCTTAATTGCGGAAGATGGGATTATATTTTTTCTTACATCAAAAAACTAAGAAATAATCCCTCTTTTATTGTTCCAAATAGAGATCAGGTAACAATGATTTCTCCATTTATGAGCGCATACTCACAACTGGTTATTCAAAGATGCCACAAGCGCAACATACATGCAATAGGAGGAATGGCAGCTCAAATTCCGATAAAAAATGATGAGGAAGCCAATACAATTGCTTTCAACAAAGTAATTGCCGACAAAGAACGTGAAGTGAAAAATGGACATGACGGCACTTGGGTAGCACATCCGGATTTGGTTTCAATTGCCATGACAGTATTCGACAAATACATGCCAACGAAAAATCAAATTCATGTAAAAAGAGACGACGTACACGTTAGTGAAAAGGATTTACTGGAAACGCCAGAAGGAACGATTACAGAGGAAGGTGTTAGAAAAAACATTAGCATTTCCGTTTTATACATCGCTTCATGGCTCAACGGACATGGTGCTGCCGCTTTACATCATTTAATGGAAGATGCCGCTACTGCCGAAATTTCCAGATCACAATTGTGGCAATGGCTCAAAAACGAAGTGGTTTTGGATAATCAAAAAGTATTAAACGAAAAATATTATCACAGAATAGCGATGGAGGAATTTGAAAAAATAAGAAAAACTGTTGGAGATGAAAATCATGAAAAACAGAAATACAGAGTAGCGGAACAACTACTGGACAAGCTTGTTGTAAACGATAATTTTATCGAATTCTTAACCATTCCAGGTTATCAATATATCTAAAATAAAAATAAACCAAACAAACCATATAAATTAGTATGAAAACAACAGAAACCAGAATTCAGGAATTAGTTACAGATTGGATAACAAACCCAAGATGGGAAGGAGTTGAACGCCCATATACAGCTGAAGAAGTTGTAAAATTGCAAGGTTCTTATGTTATAGAACACAGCGTTGCTAAAATTGGCGCCAATAATTTATGGAAAAAACTTAATTCTCAGGATTTTGTTGCCGGACTTGGTGCTCTTACCGGAAATCAAGCGATTCAAGAAGTGGAAGCTGGATTAGATGCGATTTATTTGAGCGGATGGCAAGTTGCCGCTGACGCAAATGTTGCCGGCGAAATGTATCCTGACCAATCTTTATATCCTGCAAACAGCGTTCCGTTGGTTGTAAAACGAATCAATAATGCGCTATTACGTGCCGATCAAATACAAGTTGTAAATGGAACGACCGAAAAGAAACAATACTTAGTTCCTATTGTTGCTGATGCCGAAGCTGGTTTTGGAGGTAATTTAAATGCATTCGAATTAATGAAATCGATGATTGAAGCGGGCGCAGCGGGCGTTCACTTTGAGGACCAATTGAGTTCTGCTAAAAAATGCGGACACTTAGGCGGAAAAGTATTAGTACCAACACAAGAAGCCATCAATAAATTGATTGCCGCACGATTAGCAGCCGATGTAATGGGGACGCCAACATTAATTGTTGCTCGTACAGATGCTGATGCGGCGAACTTATTGACAAGTGATATTGACCCAAGAGATACAAAATTCATTACTGGAGAAAAAACGGGGGAAGGATTTTTCTATGTGAATTGTGGCGTTGAACAAGGAATTGATAGAGGATTGAGTTATGCTCCGTATGCTGATTTGATTTGGATGGAGACCAGTAATCCTGATTTGGCTTACGCAAAACAATTTGCCGACGCTATCCATAAACAATTTCCAGGCAAAATGCTAGCGTACAATTGCTCGCCATCTTTCAACTGGGCTGCTAAATTATCTGTTGGCGAAATGGAAACTTTCAGAGAAGACTTAGCTGCAATGGGATACAAATTTCAATTTATCACTTTGGCTGGATTCCATGCATTAAACACAAGTATGTTCGAACTATCTAAAGCATACAAAGAAAGAGGCATGGCTGGATATTCTGAGTTACAGGAAAGAGAATTTGCATTGCAAAAACACGGTTTCAAAGCAGTAAAACACCAAGGTTTTGTAGGGACATCCTATTTTGATGCGGTTCAAAACACCGTTACAACTGGAAAATCTTCTACAACAGCCATGAAAGATTCTACTGAAGTAGCACAGTTTTAAGGAAACTTTATTTCATAAAGAACACAAAGCGTACCAGTTTAAAATGTAAATTTTATTCTTCTGCGCTTTGTGTTTTTTTAATTTAAAATTTGACGAATTCATAACAAAAAACGGTTTAAACTTAGTATTTTTGAGTAATTAAAAGTTTAAATCGAATTGTTATGAAATACCATCAAATTGACCGGGATTTATTTATAAAAAATCGCACCAAATTCATGGCTCAAATGAAGCCGAAAAGTCTAGCTGTTTTCAACTCTAATGATATTTATCCAATAAGTGCCGATAGCACAATGCCTTTTGCACAACACCGAGATATCTTTTATTTAAGCGGAGTGGATCAGGAAGAAAGTATCTTATTGCTTTTTCCGGATGCGCCTTACGAACATCAAAGAGAGATGGTATTCTTGAAAGAAACCAGCGAGCACATTGCGATTTGGGAAGGTGAAAAACTGACTAAAGAGCGTGCTTTTGAAGTAACAGGAATCAGAACCGTGTATTGGTTACAGGAATTTGAAAAAGTATTATTCGAAATGATGACGCACGCTGACACGATTTACATCAATACGAACGAACATTATCGCGCCACTGTAGAAACTGAAACACGCGAAGCCCGTTTTGTAAAATGGTGGAAAGAGAAATATCCGGCACATGCTGTCGCAAAAAGTAATCCAATATTGCAACGCCTTCGTTCAGTAAAAGAGACTGAAGAATTGGATTTAATCCAAAAAGCCTGTAATATTACCGAACTCGGTTTTAGAAGATTATTGCCTTTCGTGAAACCAAACGTTACCGAATACGAAATCGAAGCCGAGTTAATTCACGAATTTGTTCGCAACCGTTCCCGTGGTTTTGCTTACACGCCAATTATCGCTTCCGGAAACAATGCCAATGTGTTGCACTACATCGAAAACAACCAACAATGCAAAGCCGGTGATTTAATTTTACTGGATGTTGCTGCTGAATATGCGAATTATTCCAGTGACATGACACGAACAATTCCTGTTTCAGGAAAGTTCACCAAAAGACAAAAAGAAGTGTACAACGCGGTATTGCGTGTTAAAAATGAAGCGACCAAAATGTTGACAACAGGAACACTTTGGAAACAATACCATATCGAAGTAGGGAAATTAATGACTTCAGAATTGCTAGGTTTGGGTCTTATTGACAAAGCCGATGTGCAAAACGAAAACCCGGAATGGCCCGCTTATAAAAAATATTTCATGCACGGAACATCGCACCACATGGGATTGGATACGCACGATTACGGAATCCTGACCGAGCCAATGCAAGCCAATATGGTGTTCACCGTGGAACCGGGAATTTACATTCCTGCTGAAGGTTTCGGGATCCGTCTGGAAGACAACATTATCGTTCAGGAAAGCGGCGAACCATTCAACATGATGCGCAACATCCCAATTGAAGTAGACGAAATCGAAGAATTAATGAACAGTTAATTTCTTTGAAACACATACAACCATAACGGCTTACAGTAATGTAGGCCGTTTTTTATTGGGGCGCAACCCAGCCTCCGTAAACTCCGGCAGCGTCGGGCTATCCGCTATATGTCCTCGCGCCGCAAAAAAAATGCGCCGCTGTGGGCTTTTCGCTGCTATCCCTTGCGCGCTTGAACCAGAAAATCTATAATTCCATAATGAAGCTGTAACTTTCCTGTTCCGCTTTCTTCTTATTTAAAAAGTTCATCATACTAAATGTTTTGTAACACATATTCTTCATATAATTTGAATCATTAAGAAATTAAGTTTAAATCTTAATGGTTAATTAATGAAATTTTTGTGCTTATTCCTATATCCTTTGTGAAACTTCGTGTAATAATTCCTTAAAAGCGTTTGACCGACATTTACATCTTATTTCTCATATCAATTTGCTAAATTTGCATTAAAATTAAACTCCGATGAGCAATATCAGAATTACAAAACAATTTGGTTTCGAAACAGGTCACGCCTTATACGGTTACGACGGGAAATGTAAAAATGTTCACGGGCATAGTTATAAATTGTCAGTAACCGTAATAGGGAAGCCAATCGAAAACCGTAACGACGTGAAGTTTGGAATGGTTATCGATTTTTCTGATTTGAAGAAAATTGTAAAAGAGGAAATTGTGGATCAATTTGACCACGCAACAGTTTTTAACGAAACGACTCCTCATATTGAATTGGCAAACGAATTAAAAAATCGTGGACATCACGTTATTTTGGTAGATTATCAGCCAACAAGCGAGAATATGGTAGTCGATTTTTCTCAAAGAATAATGAGAAGATTGCCAGAAGGAATTGCCCTTTTCTCCTTAAAATTGCAAGAAACAGAATCCTCTTTTGCCGAATGGTTTGCAAGTGATAATATGAAATCTATACTATAGCTTCATGCAATTACCCAATAACAAAAAAATATATTTCGCCTCCGATCAGCATTTTGGAGCGCCAACACCAGAATTGAGTTTTCCAAGAGAACAAAAATTTGTGGCTTGGCTCGATGAGGTAAAAAAAGACGCGGAAGCTATTTTTTTAGTAGGTGATTTATTTGATTTTTGGTTCGAATACAAAACAGTCGTTCCCAAAGGGTTTATTCGTGTTTTAGGCAAACTCGCCGAAATTCGCGACAGTGGAATCCCTATTTATTTCTTCGTAGGAAATCACGATTTATGGATGGATGATTATTTCCAGAAAGAATTGAATATCCCGGTGTACCACGACAATCAAGAATATACTTTTGGTGATAAAACGTTCCTAGTGGGTCATGGCGACGGAAAAGGCCCTGGCGACATGGGGTACAAACGAATGAAAAAAGTATTTACAAATCCATTCTCAAAATGGCTTTTCAGATGGCTTCATCCTGATATTGGAGTAGGTTTAGCACAATATCTTTCCGTGAAAAATAAATTGATTTCCGGTGATGAAGATGTGACTTTTCTTGGCGAAGATAAGGAATGGTTGATTCTCTATTCGAAAAGAAAACTAGAAACCAAACACTACAATTACCTTGTTTTTGGACACCGTCATTTGCCTATGAAAGTAACGGTGGGAGAAAATTCCGAATATGTGAATCTGGGAGACTGGATCACGTATTTCACGTATGGCGTTTTTGATGGCGATACATTCGAGATTAAAAAATATGGAAATTAATTCATCCCCACGCCATACAAATAATCATCCAAATTTAGTTTAAACAAAGTGCCTTCCACCAAGTCTTTTACGGCGTTTAATTCTTCCATGGAAACGGCCAAATCAATTTGGGAACAAGGTGTTTTTAGCAAGAATTTGTGGCATTTGTTTTTCAGTTCGCAATCGTCACAGCATTTGTTTAGTATGCTAGTTTCTTCAATGCAATATTTAAATAGTTGGAGTTCGTGCTTGGTAAAATAAAAACCTGTTTCTCTGAAAATCAATTGAACTTTGTCTGTCAATACTTCATCCTCTTTTTTCCAATAGAAAGAAGTTCCTGAATCATTGTAATATATTTGTTTTATTTCTTTCATATAGAATTTCTTTGAAACAAATATAATAATTATTTAGATTTGTTCTAAATAAAAAAATATAAAAGAGTCATAAAAAAAGTCGGTAACTAATCCTGAGATTATTTTACCGACTGGCTATATAAAGTGAAAAAAGACTCTATTGTTACTCGCCTTTTTCATGTTCGTCAATATCCTTTTGTAAGTCTAATTTTCTGAATGAAGGGGAAAATATTCCTGTTCCAAGCACAATTAAAAGCGTCATGCTTCCGCCAAAAACAACTGCAGTTACCGTTCCCATTAATTTTGCTGTTAATCCGCTTTCAAAAGCACCCAATTCATTGGAAGAGCCCACAAAGATTGAATTCACTGCTGAAACTCGGCCTCGCATATGATCCGGCGTTTTCAATTGCAAAATAGTTTGACGTATCACCACCGAAATTCCATCAACAGCACCGCTTAAAAATAATGCCAATACAGACAACCAGAAAATAGTGGAAAGTCCAAAGACAATGATACAGACTCCAAAAGCAAAAATCGCAGACAAAAGCTTTATTCCCGCGTTTTTATTCATTGGCACATAGGCTGAAATAATCAGTGTTAAGAAAGAACCAACAGCTGGAGCAGCTCGCAATACACCAAAACCTTCGGGTCCAACTTTTAAAATGTCTTGGGCAAAAATGGGTAACAACGCTACGGCTCCGCCAAAAAGAACTGCCGCCATATCCAGTGATAAAGCTCCCAAAACAGTTTTGTTGTTGAAAACAAATTTCACGCCCTCTTTCAAACTTTCCATAATAGGTTCCCCAATTTTTGGGTTCAAAATAGGCTTAGCGGCTATTTGGGACAAGGCGATTAAAGAAAAAACCGAACATAAAAAAACGGAACACATCGACCAGTGAACACCAATCAAAGTTATTGAAAAACCAGCAGTCGCTGGTCCTAAAACAGCACCTATTTGCCAAACAGAACTGCTCCATGTGGCAGCATTTGGATATACTTTTTTAGGAACAATCAACGATAAAAGGGAAAATATGGTTGGACCAAGAAAAGAGCGTACAATTCCCCCCAGAAAAACCAGGAAATAAATGCCATACAAAATTACTTTTGTAGAATATCCACTTACAATGGGCGGCCATGTTAACATAAACAACCCAAAGCTGATTGCCGAAAATCCTAATATACACTTGAAAAGAAGTCCTTTTTTTTCCTTTTGATCGACTATGTGTCCTGCGAATAAGGCCATGGCAATAGCAGGAATTATTTCCATTAATCCAATGATTCCTAGTGAAAGTGGATCTTTGGTGATGCTGTATACTTGCCATTCAATAACAATAAATTGCATGGACCAGGCAAAAACCATGGCGAAACGTAATAATAAAAAGGTGTTGAATTCTTTATAACGCAAGGCTGCGTAGGGATCGTGTTTTTTCATTTTATAAGTGCTAATTATTTAATGTCTCTTAATCGTAATTGTAAACTTACATTCCCTTTCCATTCGTTTTCATCAATAGAATAAACCATTTCAAAGGGTTGTCCGTTTCTAGTGGTTTCTAATTTGTTGCCTAAGCCAAAGCCTATCGCAGCAATGCCTTCGGAGTTGTTTTGTTTTACAAAAAGTTTCAAATGTTCGTCTTCTTGTCCCATTGGTTTTCCATAACCGGTATCTTTTACATTTTTGGTAAGGAAAACAGGTGTCATATTTTGGGGTCCAAAAGGCTCGAATTGTTTTAGAATCCGAGTCAGTTTTGGAGTGATATCTGCAAAATTAATTTCGGCATCAACCGAAATTTCAGGAGTCAGCATATCAGGATGGATGGTTTTTTCGACTTCTTTTTCGAAAGCATCTTTGAAAAGCTGATAATTTTCTTCCTTTAAAGTCATTCCGGCAGCATACATGTGACCACCAAACTGCTCCAAATGTTCGGCACAGGCTTCCAATGCATTATAGACATCAAATCCTTTTACAGAACGTGCCGAAGCGGCATATTTATCGCCACTTTTTGTAAAAACTAAAGTTGGACGATAATAGTTTTCTATCAATCGGGAAGCGACAATCCCAATGACGCCTTTGTGCCAATCCTCTTGAAAAACCACTGAGGTAAAACGTTCTTTTTCATTGTTTTCCTCAATTTGTTTTAACGCTTCTTTGGTGATTAATTTATCTAAATCCTTTCGCTCCGAATTGTATTTTTCGATTTCGGAGGCAAATTGTTGGGCTTGTTCAAAATTAAATTCGGTCAATAATTCCACCGCATGATTGCCGTGTTTGATACGTCCAGCAGCGTTGATCCTTGGTGCGATGATAAAAACGACATCGGTAATATCTAAAGTTTGTTTTTTTACTTGGTTAATCAAAGCTTTGATTCCGGGTCTCGGTTCAGCGTTGATGACTTGCAATCCAAAATAAGCCAACACCCTATTTTCCCCAGTCATCGGGACAATATCAGCCGCAATGGCAGCCGCAACCAAATCCAAATAAGGAAATAAGTCTTCGATAGTTTCGTCACGGTTTTGGCCTAAAGCCTGAATCAATTTGAAACCAATTCCACAGCCGCATAATTCGTCATACGGATAATTGCAATCATCCCGTTTTGGGTCGAGAACGGCAACAGCTTCAGGTAAAATTTTTCCGGGTCTGTGGTGGTCGCAAATGATAAAATCAATGTTTCGTTCTTTGGCATAAGCCACATGATCGATGGATTTTATACCACAATCTAAAGCAATGATAAGTGAAAATCCATTATCATCGGCAAAGTCAATTCCTTTAAAGGAAATCCCATATCCTTCATCATAACGATCCGGAATGTAAGTGGCAACATTAGGATAATAGCTTCTTAAATACGAAGAAACAAGCGAAACGGCTGTAGTTCCATCAACATCATAATCACCAAAAACAAGGATATTTTCCTGATTTTCAATTGCGTTTTCGATACGTTCCACTGCTTTTCCCATATCCTTCATCAAGTATGGATCGTGTAAATCATCTAAACTGGGACGAAAAAATCGTTTAGCATCTTCAAAAGTTTCAATGCCACGTTGCACTAATAATGTTGCCACAAAATCTTCCACATTCAAAGCTTGAGCGAGATGTTTCACGGTATCTTCGGAAGGTTTTGATTTGATGGTCCAACGCATAGTAATTTGGGATTATAAGATTTAGGATTTTAAGAATTCGAAAAAGGAATAACCGCTAATTCGCTAATTATGTCTGTCGATTTAATTTGCTAATTAGCGGTTTAACTATTTGATTTCAATACTAAAGCACTTCCGTAAAATGCAATTCCATCCCAACCAGTTTTCATGAAATTGCGAATGTTTTGATGATCTGTTCCGTTTGGATTTTTTAAAACATCATCATAATAAAACGCACCAAAACAGGATAACGTTTCCGCTTCTGATAAGTTTTGAATTTCGGCGAAAGCAAATAACTTGCAAGATCCTGAATTTTCTCCAGCCGCATTGTGTTGCAAACCGTTCTCAAATGCCGTTGGAGTAAAGTCGTAGTTTTCTTCAATGATAGCAATGGTTTCTGTAAATGCGATTGCTTCGGGAGTTTGTTTTAGTTTTTCTAAAAAAGATGCTGGACTCATATTTATATTATTCTTCTGATGAAAATTTTGATTTTTTAGGGTCTTTGGTAATTGTTTTTCCACTGACTACGACGACAATTTCGCCTCTTGGTGCTATTTTTTCAAAATGAGCTACGACTTCTTTGACTGTTCCACGAATATTTTCTTCGTGCATTTTTGATAGTTCGCGTGAAACCGATATTTGTCGGTCTTCGCCAAAATAGGTGATGAACTCCGCTAAAGTCTTCACTAATTTATGCGGTGAAACATACAAAATCATCGTGCGTGTTTCTTCTGCCAAAGCTAGATATCGGGTTTGGCGTCCTTTTTTGTCAGGCAAAAATCCTTCGAAAACAAATTTATCGTTGGGTAAACCGCTATTGACTAATGCAGGAACGAAAGCGGTTGCACCGGGTAAACATTCGACATCAATTCCATTTTCGACACAAGCTCGGGTTAGTAAAAACCCAGGATCCGAAATGGCAGGCGTTCCCGCATCCGAAATTAAGGCGATATTTTCTCCGGCTTTCAATCTAGAAATTAAATTTTCGATGGTTTTGTGTTCGTTGTGCATGTGATGGCTATACATGTGCGTGCCGATTTCGAAATGCTTTAACAATTTTCCGCTGGTTCGCGTGTCTTCGGCGAGAATCAAATCGACTTCTTTAAGAATTCGAATGGCTCGAAAAGTCATGTCTTCGAGATTGCCGATAGGCGTAGGAACGATATATAATTTTGACATAATTAAAAAATTAAACACATCCCGAATTTTCGAGATAAGAAGTAAAACGGAATGAATTTTAAAACTTAAAATCCATTCCGTTTTTTATTATTTTGTTTTTATTCAAAGGAACACTCAGGACAATTCAACCGGAATTACAAGAATTTCTTCTCTATAATATCCATAAAACGTTCCTCATAATCTTGTTTTCCTTCCCAGTTATTGTAATCTGGTTTTACCATTTCCTGAATAAAATCTCTGGTTTCGTAGAACGTATCAAATGTGATTAATTGATTTAAAACACGGTTGTAATCCTCACTGCTGTTCCCAAAAAGGTGTTTTGTAAATGCAATGCGATCATTCAAATCAATATTGATATTTTTTGCTAATTTTTCATTTAACGAAGCTATTTTTGGTTCCGCCGGTTCTGGTTTCACTTCTTCAATAGTATCCAATTGTTTTTCTTCGAAATCAATTGCAATGGCAGTAGGAATGTTTTCAAGCGGATGTACTTTTACAAACTGAGTATCACTATAATTTCCACCTAATAAATCTTCGAAAGAAATTTGGACAGCTTCCATTTTCTTTGGCGTTTCAATTTCAGCTACTTTTTCTTCTTCAACTTCTTCAACTTCCTCCTCTTTGGATAATTCGAAAGCGGGAATAAACGGAGCAGTTTCCGGTGCCGTTATTTCTTCTTCAATTGCGGCTTCCTCTTCGGCTATTATTTCTTCTTCAATTGCTGGTTCTTTCTCAGCAACTATTTCTTTTTTTTCCTCTAAATGCGTTTCGATAGTTTCCTCTGAAATTATTTCTTCGGCAGCTACAGGCGTTTCTTCGTTTTGTTCTGCTGGAGTTTCAACAATTTTGTCAGTTATCGTTTCTTCGACAGCTGTATTTGTTTCAGGTTGCGCAGTTTCTTTTTGGTCAAAAATTTTCTCAATTTTTTCCTCAATTTCAGCAATTCCAATAGTTGGTTTTGCCTCACTAAAGTGTTCGTCTACAAATCGCAAGACAGAAAGTTTTTCATACAATTTCTGCGTTTCCAGATATAATTGATTGATATCAGATTTATTTTTTAGTTGTAATATTCTGTGTGCAATGCTGATTAAATCGGCTTCCAATTTTTTTTTCATAACTTCGAAATTATAGTGTTTTAGGCGGGTCTTTTTTAATAAATTTCTTCCTGAGTTTTATTTAGCCTAAGGAAGATGTAACCTTTACTCACAATATTATTATTTTGCAAATAAGTGTTCGTGAATCTTCGATTTAATAAAAATGTTATACTTTTGAAACGACGTAAAAGTATAAAATTTTTAAGTCGGTTTTATCCGTTACAAAGTAATAAAAACTATTCATTTTTTAAGTCAGAAAAATACAAAATGTTTCTCGAAAATACAGTAAATCATAAAGAACAATTTGGTTGGATTGAAGTCATTTGTGGCTCCATGTTTTCGGGTAAAACCGAGGAATTGATCCGTCGTTTGAAAAGAGCGCAGTTTGCCAAGCAAAAAGTGGAGATTTTTAAACCAGAAATTGATACACGCTATCATGATGATATGGTAGTTTCGCATGATGCCAATGAAATCCGTTCCACGCCCGTTCCTGCTGCCGCAAATATTGCTATTTTGGCGCAAGGTTGTGATGTGGTGGGAATTGACGAAGCACAGTTTTTTGATGACGAAATTGTCAAGATTTGTAATGATTTGGCAAATCAGGGAATCCGAGTAATTGTTGCCGGATTGGATATGGATTTCAAGGGGAATCCTTTTGGTCCGATGCCCGCATTAATGGCGACTGCCGAATATGTCACCAAAGTTCACGCCGTGTGTACCCGCACCGGAAATCTCGCTAATTATAGTTTTCGAAAAACAGACAATGACAAACTCGTCATGTTAGGGGAAACCGAAGAATACGAACCGTTGAGCCGTGCCGCGTATTATCATGCGATGAGAAAAGATCAGGAGAAGTAAATCTTCTCCCCTCCCGACGCTTCGGGACTCTCCAAAGGAGAGGGAGCCGGAACTGGTTGAAATATATTAAGGATTGAAAATATAAAACCCTTTCGAGTTCTAAATTCTGAAAGGGTTTTTTAATTTTCTTGTGATAGACTATAATTCAATCTGAATTTTTACTTTTCCACCTAAACCTTTTTCTACAATATCATACAAGGTTTTTAGGGTAAGGTTACTTCCGTTATTTTCGATTTTTGAAATGTATTCTCTTTTTTTATCAACAAGTTCTGCAAGTTCATTTTGCGTTAAGTTTTTTTCTAAACGTGCTTTTTTTAATTGTAGCCCAATTTTAAATCCTTCAAAGTCTCTTTCTAGTTCATCACGTCTCTCCGTTCCTTTTTCTCCGTAAACACTATCTTTAATTTCTTTCCAGCTTTTAGTTTTCATTTTCATTTGATTTTTCTTGATAATATTGTTTCATTAAGCGCAGGGCTTTATCAATCTCATTTTTAGGCGTTTTTTGTGTTTTCTTTTGAAAGCCGTTTAACAAAATAACAAGTCTTCCATGGTCAAAAAAACAGAAAACTCTCCAAATGTTTGAAGCCAATTGTATTCTTGCTTCATAAAGTCCATTTGTTCCTTCCATTGATTTTAAATAATTGGATGGAACTCTTTCAAGAGTTTCTATAGCTTCAATAATTTTAAAGATTTTATCCTGAACTTTTTTTGGTTGTTCAAGAAGAAAATCTTCAAAGTAATTTTTGTACGCTATTACTTCTCGTATATTCATATCAAAGGTAATTTAAAAGTTACTAAAAACCAATTTTTTTAATGTGATTTAATTAGTATTACGTTAATGTCTTGTCTTTTTTAAAACTTCCAATCTGCAAGGTCAATCTATTTAACTCCCTGCACAATACCCACTTTTAGTGATATTTAACATCTTGTAAATCAGTAAATTTTCTCCATAAAAAAAAGGGGAAACTTGTCTTTAAACAAATTTCCCCTTTTTAGTATTTTAAATCCTAATTTACATCTTCTTTCTCATTCTCGCTACAGGAATGTCAAGTTGTTCTCTGTATTTTGCAATTGTTCTTCTCGCGATTGGATAGCCTTTTTCTTTTAGAATTTCGGCTAATTGATCGTCTGGAAGTGGTTTTTTCTTGTCTTCTTCCTCAATCGTATTCTTAAGGATTTTCTTGATTTCCAGCGTAGAAACATCTTCACCTTGATCATTTTTCATCGCTTCCGAGAAGAATTCTTTAATCAGTTTTGTACCATAAGGCGTTTCCACATATTTGCTGTTGGCCACACGTGAAATCGTCGAAATGTCAAGACCTACCATATCGGCAATGTCTTTCAGAATCATCGGTTTCAACTTGGTTTCATCACCATCTAGGAAATATTCTTCCTGATAATGCATAATCGCATTCATGGTTACAAAAAGTGTTTCCTGACGTTGGCGTATCGCATCGATAAACCATTTAGCCGAATCTAGTTTTTGCTTGATAAACTGTACCGCATCTTTTTGCTGCGCTGACTTATCACGGGAATCCTTGTAGGTTTGCATCATTTCCTGATAATCTTTGGAAACGTGCAGGGAAGGAGCATTTCGTCCGTTTAAGGTCAGTTCCAGTTCGCCGTCCACAATTCTGATGGCAAAATCAGGGACTACATTTTCGGTAACTTTGTTGTTTCCGGTAAACGATCCGCCAGGCTTTGGATTCAGTTTTTCTATTTCGTGAATGGCTTTTTTAAGTTGCTCATTTGAAACATTATATTTTTGTAAAAGTTTGTCGTAATGTTTTTTGGTAAACGCATCAAACTGATTTTCGATAATATCAGTGGCTAGTTCTACGTATTCCGTTGGTGTTTTGTGTTTCAACTGTAACAACAAACATTCCTGCAAATCTCGTGCTCCCACACCGGATGGTTCCAGTTCATGAATCACGTGTAACAATCTTTCAACAGTTTTCTCGTCGGTATAAATTCCTTGTGTAAAAGCTAAATCATCAACAATGTCAGAAATGCTTCTTCGGATATAACCCATATCATCGATACTTCCCACTAGAAATTCTGCAATTTCACGGTCGTCATCATTTAGGATGAACGTATTCAACTGATTGATTAAATCTTGGTGGAAACTTACTGGGGCGGCAAAGGGTGTTTCGCGCTCATCGTCATCATCACTGTAATTATTAGCTTGCGTTTTATAATCGGGTGTGTCGTCGTTGCTTAAATATTCGTCAATATTGATGTCTTCGGCATCGATTCGTTCTGATTCGGCATCATCATAATCATCATAATCTTCGTTTTCGAACTCGTCCTTTTCATACTCATCTTCTTCTTTTCCGGCTTCCAAAGCTGGATTTTCGTTCATTTCTTCCAATAAACGTTGTTCGAAAGCTTGCGTAGGCAATTGAATTAACTTCATCAACTGAATTTGTTGAGGAGATAATTTCTGTGATAACTTTAAATTTAAGAATTGCTTTAGCATAATAAGGCACTAATTTATTTTGTTTTTTTGCCACTAAGACGCAAAGGCGCAAAGTTTTTATTTTATTTTTTTGCCATTGAGGCACTAATTTATTTGTGTTTTTTACCACTAAGACGCAAAAGCGCAAAGTTTTTATTTTATTTTTTTTGCCAATGAGGCACTAATTTATTTTGTTTTTTGCCACTAAGACGCAAAGACGCAAAGTTTTTATTTTATTTTTTTTGCCATTGAGGCACTAATTTATTTGTGTTTTGCCACTAAGACACAAAGGCGCAAAGTTTTTTTATTTAACTGTTATAGCTACAAAGGCACTACGGCACCAATTTTTTCTTATATTTAGGTCACTAAGGCTTAAAATCTCTTAGTAATTCTTTTTTGTATTGATGAATCTTTTGATGCCACTTTTTATTAATGGAACATTAAAATTAATCAAAAATCCTAAATCTTTATTTAGCAATTTTAGATGGCTTATGATTTGAGCATCCCAAACAGGATTTACTTTTTCTACCGCTTTTACTTCTATAATTATACAATCTTCAACTAATAAATCCAGTCGTAAACCTTCGCTAAATTCAATACCATCGTAAACAATAGGAATGTCTATTTGTCTTTTTACATCAAGACCCGCTTTACTAATTTCATGAGCCAAACAAACTTCATAAACTCTTTCCAATAAACCTGGTCCAAGTTCTTTATGAACTTTAAAAGCCGAATTAACAACTATTTTAGCAATGGCTTCGGTTCTTTCTGTAATCATATTTTTATTTTTTTACCACGAACTCTTATTTTTTTCTTGCCACTAAGACGCAAAGGCGCAAAGTTTATATTTTTAAATGTTTTACTGCAAAAATACAGGTCAAACAATAGTTTTTTTGTTAAACTTTAATCGAGTCTTAGAGCCTTCGTGTCAAAACCTCTTTTCAGCTTTACAAAAGAACTTAGGGCCTTTGTGCCTTCGTGGCAAAAACACTTTCATTCTTCACGGTAAAAAGAACTTATCGGGTTCACGGCAAAACTTCTTTTCAACTTAAAAAAAACTTAGGGTCTTTGTGCCTTCGTGGCAAAAACACTTTCATTCTTCACGGTAAAAAGAACTTATCGGGTTCACGGCAAAACCTCTTTTCAAATTTAAAAAAACTTAGGGCCTTTGTGCCTTCGTGGCAGAAACACTTTCATTCTTCAAGGTAAAAAGAACTTAGCGCCTTCACAGCAAAAAGAACCTTCGTAGTAAAATCTAAAACTCGGCATTCATTGGCGTTCTTGGAAAAGGAATTACGTCACGAATATTCGTCATTCCCGTTACAAACAATACCAAACGTTCAAATCCAAGTCCAAAACCAGAGTGAACTGCTGAACCGAATCTTCGTGTATCAAGATACCACCACAATTCTTCTTCATCAATTCCTAAGGCTTTCATTTTTTCAACCAAAACATCAAAACGTTCTTCTCTTTGAGAACCTCCCACGATTTCTCCAATTCCTGGGAAAAGGATATCCATCGCGCGAACTGTTTTTCCGTCTTCGTTCAAACGCATGTAAAATGCTTTGATATTTGCCGGGTAATCAAACAAGATTACTGGACATTTAAAGTGTTTTTCCACCAAGTAACGTTCGTGTTCTGATTGTAAATCAGCACCCCATTCGTTGATGATATAGTTGAATTTTTTCTTTTTATTTGGCGTACAATCTCTTAAAATGTCAATTGCTTCCGTGTATGAAACACGTTTGAAATTGTTTTCCAAAACAAAGTTTAATTTGTCCAGTAAAGCCATTTCGCTTCTCTCCGCAACCGGTTTTGATTTCTCTTCATCCAATAATCGTGTTTCCAAGAATTTCAAATCCTCCGGACATTTGTCCATCGTGTATTTGATTACATACTGAATAAAATCTTCCGCCAAATCCATGTTGTCATTCAAATCATTGAACGCCACTTCTGGCTCAATCATCCAAAATTCCGCAAGGTGACGCGAAGTATTCGAGTTTTCGGCTCTAAATGTTGGTCCAAAAGTATAAATCTGACCCAAAGCCATTGCAAAAGTTTCTCCTTCCAGTTGTCCCGAAACCGTTAGGTTCGTTTCTTTCCCAAAGAAATCTTCTTTGTAATTCACTTTTCCGTCTTCGGTTCTTGGCGTTCCGTCAAATGGCAAAGCGGTTACTTTAAACATTTCACCGGCACCTTCAGCATCTGATCCGGTGATGATTGGCGTATTCACATATACAAAACCTTTCTCTTGAAAATAACTGTGAACCGCATACGATAATACCGAACGCACTCTCATAATCGCTCCAAACATATTGGTACGAACTCTTAAATGCGCATTTTCACGCAAGAAATCCAAACTCGGTTTATTTTTAGGTTGTATCGGGAATTTCTCCGCATCTGAATCTCCAAGGATTTCCAGTTTAGCTACCTGAATTTCAAATTTTTGTCCGGCACCTTTACTTTCCACCAAAATTCCAGTAACCGAAATCGCTGCTCCAGTCGTAATTCTCTTCAACGTTTCGTCTGGCGTGTTCTCAAAATCGACAACACATTGTATATTATCAATGGTTGAACCATCGTTTAAGGCAATAAATTGATTGTTTCTAAAAGTTCTCACCCATCCTTTTGCATTTACTTCATGAAGCGTCGTAGTACTGTTTAGTAAGTCTTTAACTTTTGTATGTCTCATTTTAATTATATAATTGATATTAAAAATTGTCTTCTAACCGAAATGCAAATATAAATGATTTGTTTCAAATGTCATTGCCACAAAGGAGTAATCAGGATTTATTTCAGGAGCTATTTCCTGCTTTCCACTGTATCCACGCAAAAAAGCGAGGGATGCCGTTGCAATCAGGGCTAGGGCACCCGATAATGGAACAACTATCTTTCAAATAATTTCATTCTTCCACTCATGACTTTGTTCTTTTGTATGAGGCAAAATCAAAAAAGGCTAATGGAGAAATTGTTTTTTTAAGCAATACTTCGTAAAACAACTTATAAACAATAACAATAAGTGACTCTTATGCCGTTGCACCAAAAGCAACATTCAGATAGTTTTGTTTCACTTCAATAA
The DNA here is from genome assembly GCF_048158545.1 of Flavobacterium melibiosi. Taxonomy (NCBI): domain Bacteria; kingdom Pseudomonadati; phylum Bacteroidota; class Flavobacteriia; order Flavobacteriales; family Flavobacteriaceae; genus Flavobacterium; species Flavobacterium melibiosi. The sequence goes on from NZ_JBLNKU010000004.1 coordinate 360,269, forward strand.
TTAAAATTTAATGGATATCAATACCAAAATTGGCGACCGAATTAGAGAATTACGGAAAGAAAAAAGCCTTTCACAAGAAGCATTGGCAAATATCGCTGAAGTAGACAGAACCTATATGACTAAAGTAGAAACAGGAAAAAGAAATGTAACCGTAAAGATTTTAGAGAAAATAATCATTGCTCTTGATACTGATTTTATGACATTCTTCAACGATAATAATTTTAAGAAATGAAGAAGTTAAAAAAATATTCAGAAATAAGAGAAAGACTCAAAATTGAAGTTGATAAAAAAACGGATAATGGCCTTGCGCAACTAACTCATTATTTTCAAAATCATACAAATGGAGTTTCTCAATATTATAAAAGAGATGCTAAAGATTATTTGGCTGATTTACATGAAAAATTAAATATTGCTGAAGAACCTGATTTTCAATACTATTTGCCTATTAAATGGGATATTCCATTTCCTCCTCCTAAAAATCCAAGTTTTAAATTTATCGATTTATTTGCCGGAATTGGGGGTATTCGACTTGCATATCAAAATCTTGGCGGAAATTGTGTTTTCACTAGTGAATGGGATAGTTATTCAAAAAAAACTTACGAAGCAAATTTCGGGGAAGTACCGTTCGGAGATATTACTCAAATTAAAGAAACTGAAATTCCTGATCACGATGTTTTACTGGGAGGGTTTCCGTGTCAACCATTTTCAATTGCTGGAGTTTCAAAGAAAAATGCATTAGGAAGAAAACATGGTTTTTTAGATGAAACACAAGGGACTCTTTTCTTTGATATTGCCAGAATTATTAAACATAAAAGACCTAAGACTTTTATGTTAGAAAATGTGAAAAATCTCGTTTCTCATGATAAGGGGAATACTTTTAAAATTATTCAGAGCACATTAAAGGAATTAAATTATAACATTTATTTTAAGGTATTAGATGGAAAACATTTTGTTCCTCAACATAGAGAAAGAATAATTATTGTCGGATTTGATAATGAGTATTTCAAAGGAAAAGAAAACTTTAAATTTCCCGAAATGAGTGAGGTTAAATTTGCATTAAAAGATATTCTTTTACCTGAGGTTGACAGTAAATATACTCTATCGGATAAACTTTGGAATTATTTACAAGAGTATGCTAAAAAACACAAAGCAAAAGGAAATGGATTTGGATTCGGTCTTGCAGATTTAAATGGTATTTCGAGAACCATGAGTGCTAGATATTATAAAGATGGTGCTGAAATATTAATACCTCAAGAAGGCAAAAACCCAAGAAGGTTAGTGCCTAGAGAATGTGCTCGTCTTCAAGGGTTTCCAGATAAATTTGTAATACCTGTTTCTGATAACCAAGCTTATAAGCAGTTTGGTAATTCCGTAGTTTCTCCATTAATGCAAGCAGTTGGAAAAAATATTATTAAAGAATTAATCGCAATTAATGAATTTAACTCAATTAAAGACGATATTTTCAGCTAATGGCTGTCTAAAAATATACGTAAAAGTTTTATCGCCGAATGACAACTCAAAAAACCAAGTGTATTTTAGTGGTAGTTTTGATATTTTAAATATTTTACCAATTACGGAAATAACGAATGAAGTAGCCGGCGACTGGAACAAAGAAAGATTTAAAGCTAAAATAAATTTCTCTTGGGTAGGAGACGACGGGAATTTATATAAAGCGCCTAAATCGCAATTAATACTCTATCCTAAATATCCAGAAGTTAGGTTTTCAGGTTTTTTAATTGGTTGTAAAAATGCGCCTTCCAAATTAATGACGCAAAGAACGGCTAAAAGATTATTGTTTTTTAGTGTTTCGGATAAGGGCGAAGTTTTAGGATATGTAGCTGCTCCTGATTCAGAAATAGCAAGAGAATTAGATAACCTTACAGCATTTGAGATTTATGGTGTTTTCAAAGTAATAGAGTTGTTAATTGCTAAAAATAACAGACAGAAACTGATTTCTGAATTATTAAGAATTCATCAACTTGGCTGGATAAAATCAAAAAGGCTCGATAGGTTAGGAAACATATTGCCATGCGACGCTCCAAACTGTGGAGGTTATACTTTAGAAGCCGAGTTAGGAATAACCCCAAATGGATATTCTGAACCAGACTTTTTAGGATGGGAAGTCAAGCAGTTTGGTGTTACAAATTTTGCTAAAATTAACTCTAAAATAATAACACTCATGACTCCCGAACCCACACATGGGTTTTACAAGACTGACGGTGCAGAAGCTTTTATTAGAAAATATGGTTATCCTGATGTTAGTGGCAAACCTGACAGAATGAATTTTGGAGGTATTCATAAATCAGGAGCACTACACCCTAAAACAAATCTCACATTAGAACTAATTGGTTTTGATATAGAGTCTGGTAAAATCCGAAATACTGACGGACGAATTGCCTTATTAGATCAGAATCAAAATGAAACAGCCTCTTGGAGTTTTTCATCGATGTTGCTGCACTGGAATAGGAAACATGATAAAGCTTGTTATGTCCCTTCTTTATCTCAACCCGATGATGGAAGAAATTATAAATACGGGAATAATGTTATTTTAGGGACTGGTACAGATTTTCAATTGTTCTTAAAAGAAATGGCAAACGGTCATATTTATTATGATCCTGGAATTAAATTGGAGAATATGTCAACAAAACCTGCAATTAAAAAGAGAAGTCAGTTTCGTATAAAATCGGAGAATTTGGCGAATTTGTATAAGATAAATGAGATTGTTGATTTGACTGCCTAATTTAGATTATATGGATGTACACTCAGAAGGACAGCGTTCTAGAAACATGCGCGCCATTCGCAGTACTAATACCAAAGCTGAAATCCGTTTGGCAAAATCTTTATGGAATCTCGGCTACCGTTACCGTAAAAACAACAAAACTATTTTCGGCACACCGGATTTAACCTTCAAGAAACTTAAAATCGCCATTTTTGTTGACAGCGAATTCTTTCACGGCAAAGATTGGGAAAACCAAAAAGACCGTGTCAAAACCAATACGGAATTTTGGCAAAAGAAAATAGAACGAAACATGCAAAGAGACATTGAAGTCAACAACTACCTCGAATCACAAAACTGGAAAGTACTTCGTTTCTGGAGTGTGGAAATAGAAAAAAACCTGGAGGATTGTGTGGCTACAATCCAATCCGAAATTATTTCGAGACAAAATCAAAAAAGACAATCCTAAACTTGAAACTGGAATCTAATTCCTTCCTTAAATCCACTTTTTCTATCTTTTATTTTCACAATGTTTTATTAATTGGCTCGGTTTTTCATACTGCAATCGGTAAATTTGAAAGAGAACATTAAATAAATAAAAATATGATAGTACAGATCAACACAGACAACAATGTAGAAGGACACGCACGTTTGAAAGCGTATATTGCGGAGGAATTAGGAACAGCTTTGGCGCGTTTTGAAGATAAGGTAACCCGCTTAGAAGTGCATCTTGGAGACGAAAATAGTGATAAGTCCGGAGTTAACGACAAACGATGTCTTATTGAAGCTAGACCAGTAAATATGCAGCCTGTAGCGGTTACGAATCATGCAGATACTACGGAGAAAGCATTTCACGGGGCGTTGGACAAGATAAAAAAAGTGTTGGATACAACTTTCGAAAAACAGAAAACGTATTAAATAGTTGCCTTTTGGTAAACACGAATTAAACTAAAAATGACATTACCTTTTAAATAAGATAATGTCATTTTTTTTGCCAGTTATTTTTTTAGAAACGAACTACACTTTATTTGTTGAAAAGCAATGATGCCAATGCTTCGTCTCTTTTATATACATCTTCATAGAAATGAACAATTCCTTCATCATCAACCCAAGCGGTAAAATAACCAATATACACCGGGATTTTGTTTTTGAGCGTGTACCAGTATTCTTCTCCTTCATTCATGGCAGCTTCAATTTTTTGGGCATTCCATTTTTTATCATTTTTCATAATGATAGCAGCCAGCTCTTTCGGCTTAGCCACACGAATACATCCGTGACTGAAAGCACGATCTTCTTTACCGAATAAACTTTTGGATGGTGTGTCATGTAAATAAATGGCATTTGAATTAGGGAATAAAAATTTGACTAATCCCAATGAATTCTCAGGTCCGGGTTTTTGTCTGACGTTGCTGTCTTTCCATTCCATGTCGTGCTCTTCTAGGTAATTTGGGTTCTTCTCAATCGCTGGAAGAATTTCTTTTTTCAAAATACTTGTTGGTACATTCCAATACGGCCTAAATACGATATATTTCATGGGAGCACTGAAAATTACCGTTTTATGCAAGGCTTTGCCTACCACAACTTTAGATCTTAATTCCGGTTTCCCATCTCTAAAAAATGTTAATTCATAAGCAGGAATATTGACTACAATTAATTCTTTGGATTTGGTAATGTCATTTGAAATCCATCGACAGCGTTCCATATTGACCATGATGGTTTTAATACGTTGCGCTACGGGCACATTCATATAGTTGATGTGCTCCGGCAAAATAGTCTTATTGAGGGTATTGCCGCTTCTCTTTTTGAATTTCAAAATTCCGGTAGCCAACGCGTCGTCATAAACAGCACTTTTGGAATCGGATGTAATGTCACCGGTAATCAGTAAACGTTGTCTTATTTGTGCGATCACTGTAGCGCTGTCTCCGGGTTTGTAAGACGTAACATTTGGATCAAGGGTTATCGTTTTCCATCCCCCTTTTTTTTCTATTTCGCGGTATTCTTTCAATACATCTTTAAGGAGGTAATACTGTTTTAGTACGCCTTTTTCAGCTTTGTTGATTAACGAAGGGTCGATTAACAATGAATCTAAATAATTGACATACGATTTTTTTTTTCGAGGCAGAAACCATCCAAGATCTCTGCTTTTTTGAGCATCTATACCATCATATACTTTATCGGCATAAAAAAAGTAGAGCGCAGAACTTAACAGCTCGGTGTCAAGATTTGTTTTTTGATTGTCTTCCGGATTGTCATAAACGTCGTCTAATTTTTCTTTGTAAGGAATAACGGTCTGAATCCCTTCCGTTGTCAAATTATTAACTTTGTTGTACAATAAACCCGCAAACTCATTGAGTCCATCTTTATCATACCAGATATAATGAAATTGTTCTTTGCGATACAATTTCATTACATCAGCTTGATAGATTTTTAATTTTGGATACTTTTCGAAAAAAGTTTTAACCTGCGTACTGTCAAAAGTAACTGCAGCATTTGAATCCAACTTGTCTCCTGTAACATCTTTTTTGTTCTTATTACAGGCAATGGTGGTAAACAAAATTGTAAAAACAATTAGTATAATAGGGGAAAATAATTTTTTCATAGGTTAAGCTTTAATTAGTGCGTAGTATTTCATTTAAGGCAGTACAAAAATACGTCAAAACTAGTCCTATAGTACCAGTTTTGAACGAGTTGTATTTCTTGCCGTTAAAACAGTATCTTTACTTTAAGTCTATAATTCGAAGAAAAATAACAGCTAATTAACTGTTATTTAATGAGTTGTAGATTTGGTTTATTTTAAAATTGAAATTTTCAGTCAAATAAATTCAAGTAAAATCCAAAAATTATGAAAAAAATAGTTCTATTCTCTGTAAGCATTTTGCTGTTTTCAGCTTTTACCCCAAGGGATCAAGACACTAATAAAGAGAAGGATAAGATTAACACGATGCTTGACGCTTGGCACAAAGCCGCTGCCGAAGCAAACTACAACGCCTATTTCAATTTGATGGCCGAAGATGCTATTTTCATTGGTACGGATGCCACCGAAAATTGGAATAAAACAGCCTTTCAAACTTTTGCAAAACCTTATTTTGACAAAGGCAAGGCGTGGAGTTTTACTGCATTGGAACGCAACATCTATTTTGATAAAACAGGAAAACTGGCTTGGTTTGATGAATTGTTGAATACCCAAATGAAAATTTGTCGGGGTTCGGGAGTAGTAGTGAAAATAGGCAGGGAGTGGAAAATAAAGCATTACGTTTTGTCGATGACCGTTCCTAATGATAATGTTGATGCTGTCATCAAGATAAAAGCAACCCTAGAAGACAAGCTCCTAAAGAATTTACAAAATAAGTAGTAATTAGATTAAGTTTTTAATTCCTTTAAATAATTCATTATAATTTATTCTTCAATAAATGGCCAAAATGGGAGGTCTTAAATCAAATACTCTTAACAAAGTGCCTTTAAAATTATTAATTTGGCGATAATTCTTTGGTTGGTCCCTATTTTGAATTGTTTTATGACTCGAAATTAATTTTTTTTTAACTTTGACCCCTAATAAAATGGGGTTAAGTAAATAAAATGAAAATAGAGAAGCGCTGGGTCATATCCTTTATCATTATAAGTATTGTTTGTATTACTGGCGTATTTTGGCCAGCAGTCACAGAAACTGATGCTGTTCTTTCACAATTTGGAACTACCGACCAAATCGTCCCTGCCGATGTTGCATGGATGCTGACCTCTTGTTGTTTGGTGTTAATTATGACGCCGGGATTATCCTTTTTTTATGGTGGAATGGTAGGAAAGAAAAATGTAATCTCTACCATGTTGCAAAGTTTCGTCTGTTTGGGCGTAGTCACTTTATTGTGGGTGGTTGTAGGCTTTAGTTTGGCTTTTGGGGAACCATTAGGAATTAATATAGGTTCTGGTTTTTATAGTTTTGTGGGTGACCCAACGTCGTTCACATTTATGGACTATGTGGGAGTGTTGCCACATGAAAAAATAGCGAGTACGGTTCCCTTTATGTTGTTTGCTTTGTTCCAAATGAAATTTGCCGTTATTGCGCCTGCCATTATCACAGGATCCTTTGCGGAACGCGTTCGTTTTATTTCGTATTTGCTTTTTATTTGTTTGTTTACCTTGTTCATATATGCACCTTTGTGTCACGCGGTTTGGTATCCTACGGGAATTTTGGGGTCTTATTTTGGAGTTAAAGATTTCGCTGGAGGAACCGTAGTACATATGAGTGCAGGGTTTGCAGCCTTGGCGGGTGTTATTGTCTTAGGAAAAAGAAAAAACAGCCGACATGTTCCTACTAACATTCCTTTTGTTTTATTAGGAACCGGAATGCTTTGGTTTGGTTGGATTGGTTTTAATGCAGGTTCTTCATTGGAAGCCAATGGAGTTGCGGCCATGGCGTTTGCCACCACAACCACTGCATCAGCAGCGGCCATGCTTGCCTGGATTTTCTTTGATCGAATAAACGGCAGAAAAGTTTCGGCGCTTGGTGCTTGTATAGGCGCTGTTGTCGGATTAGTTTCTATTACACCTGCTGCGGGTTATGTGTCCGTTCCTGAAAGTATGTTTTTTGGTTTTATCGCCGCTCTTGTTTCAAATTGGGTTGTTAATGCTAAATTTTTAGAAGGAATTGATGATACTCTGGATGTTTTTGCGTGTCATGGCGTGGGTGGAATTATGGGAATGATTCTAACAGCAATTTTTGCTCATGGTGAAAATGCCAGCTTGCTTCATGGAGGCTGGGAAGTATTTGGTCATCACATGATGGCATTGGTTTTGGTTTCAATCTACACTTTTTTTGGAGCTTATATTTTATTTAAAATAACCAATAGAATTATCCCAATGCGCGTTTCAGAAGAAGCGGAAATTATGGGATTGGATTTATCTCAACATGATGAAACACTCTTCCCTATTGAGTGTGCAGATTTAGTTCTAGACGAACAATAGACTGATTTTTTGGGAAGCTTTTGCTCTCCAAGAGTAACAGAATAAACTGATGGTTGCAGAAATGAACTGCAGTTATTAGCGTTTGGCAATACAGTTTGTTTACTTATAGTGTTATGAAAGCGTATTTTTAAGTTATCTTTATTTTAAACGATAATGAAAATACGGATGAATCAGTTTTGGGAAACCATAAAAACATATTTTAAAACAGGAAATTTTAGAGGGATATTCAAGAAGATTGTTTTTTTCTTTGCGGGTTTTGTTGTCCTTGTTTTGTTATGTTCTGGGTTTTTAGCGATTTATTTTGATACTAATAAAACGGAAATCGTAGCTCAAATTAATGCCGAAATCAACGACAATATAAAAGGAACAATCCATATTGGCGATATCAAATACAAGTTCTTGAAAGGGTTTCCCAATATGACTTTGGCCTTAAATCAAGTAGAGTTAAAAGATAGTTTATGGGCCATTCATAAACGAACTTTACTTAAAGCAGAACAAATAGAGATTCGTATCGGTCTTTGGAGCTTGCTTATAAATGAGGTGAATATAGATAAAATAGAAATTCAGAAAGCAACCTTGTATTTGTTTAAAGGGAAAAATGGGATTGTAAATACCGATGTTTTCAGACCCAAACCTAAAGGCAATAAATCAGAAAGTGCTACCACATCCTCCATTAATGAAATCAGTTTAAGTCAAGTTCATTTTATCTCCGAAAATCAATTGGGAAATAAGTTGTTTGATTTTGATGTTATTTCTTTAAAAAGCAAAATAAAACACGAACAAGACAATTGGAATACTAATCTCCACGTGAAAACGCTTGCCAAAAGCATGGCTTTCAATACAAAAAGAGGGACTTTTATTAGGGATAAAATACTGGAAGGGATTTTGGTTGTTGACTTTTCCAATGAAAAAAACCAAATCAGCGTAAGGACTGAGAATCTCGAAATTGGAAATGATCTTTTTGATATTAAGGCTCACTTTAGCTTGGATAAAAATAAATCACCCTTTGATATTGCTATCAAAACTACCATTTTATGGCAGGATGCCTCCGCTTTAATGAGTGAAAATATTAGTTCCAGAATCAGTCGATTTGATTTGAAAAAACCAATAGAAGTGGGCTGTACAATTATAGGTGACATGAATGCAATTGGTGATCCTGAGATTGTTGTGAAAACAAAAATTAGCGATAATGAACTCCAAATACCGGATGGGATTATTACCAATTGTACTTTTGATGCCAGTTTTACAAATAATTATATAAAAGGGAACGGTTGTAATGATGTCAACTCCACGGTTACACTAGCTAATTTCTCGGGTGCTTATAAAACGATTCCTTTTACAATCCCGATGGGAATGATTTCTAATTTTGAAAAAACGATTGCCGCCGGAAGTTTTAAATCTGATTTTAATGTTGCTCTCTTGAATGAAATGATTAATAAAGATTTCATGCGTTTTTCTAATGGTCAAGCCAAAGTTAGTTTGGATTTTAAATTTGACATTGTGAATTTAGAAATACAAAAACCGCTTTTTACAGGAGATGTTACAGTCACAAATGCAACTGTGAATTATGGACCCCGGAATTTAACTTTTCTAAAAACCGACATTGAGCTTGATTTTACGGAGGAAGCGCTTTTAATCAAAAAAATCAATTTTAAAGACCGTCGGAACATAGTTTTTATGGAAGGTAAAATAGATAATTTCCTCACTTTGTTTTACGAAAATCCAGAAAAAATGTTAGTTAATTGGGATATTTATGCGCCTTATCTGGATGTTAAACAGTTTTTGGGAGTCATCACAAAATCCCGTCAAAAATCCCCAAAGAAAAAAAATAAAATAGATGATTTTTCAGATCGACTGTATTCCGTTATTGATAAATGCCAGGTAGTCCTGAATTTAAAAGCCGATAAAATGGTGTATAGTAAATTACAGGCTAATAATGCTAAAGCGACTGTTTTATTGGCTAATAATAAATTAATTGTAAAAAATGGTTGGGTGCAAAGTTCAGGAGGGACGATTTCTTTTGATGGACAGTTAGTGCCAAAAGCGGATGATTTCCTTTTGGAATCCAATGCAAAAATTAATCGCGTGGATATTGCGCGTTTTTTAACTTCATTAAACAATTTTGGGATTCAATCCTTTAAGCCAAAAAACATTAAAGGCTTTCTTTCTGCTTCAGCCTCGCTTACAGGAAAGCTGCTTTCAGGAGGTCAATTAAAAACAAATTCTCTTGCGGGTGTTGCGAAATTTGATGTAATAAAAGGGGCTTTAATTGATTTTGAGCCGATACAAAAAGTAGGTAAGTTTGCTTTTCCTTTCAGAGATGTTGACAATATCATGTTCAGGGATTTGTCAGGAAACTTTAAAATAAATGGTGATTTAATAAATGTCAGTAATTTAAAAGTCAGCTCCAGTGTTCTGAACTTAGATGTAAACGGAGTGTATTCATTTAATAGAGGTACTAATTTGGCATTGACCATTCCGCTAAGAAATCCGAAAAGGGATGAAAAAATAACGAATAAAATCGAAAGAGCCGAGCGACGAAATAATGGAATCGTATTACATTTATTGGCTGTTGACGAAGCAGGAAAAATAAAAATTAAATGGGATAAAAACCATGAAAAAGCAGATTTGCAATAGAAAATGCAGAGGTGAGGAATGGTGCATTTGAAAGAATCAATTTATTTTAGAATCCTCAGAAAATAATAACTCGATTAAGCTTTCATCTCTTAAGTATAGATCATTATAAAAGCTAATTTCACCAGAATCGTCTACCCAAGTGGTCAGATATCCAATGTGAACAGGTATTTTCTTTTTTAGGACACAGGTGGTTTCCTTGCCGCCTTCCATGGCTTCATTGATGCGTTCTAGTGGCCAGTCAGGGTCATCTTTTAAAATCAAAATAGCCAATTCTTTAGCCCTTTTTACATTTATACAGCCGTGACTAAATGCTTTGTACTCGTATTCAAATAAATTTTTGGATGGCGTATCGTGTAAATAGATACTATTGGAATTTGGAAAGATAAACTTAACCTGTCCCATGGGGTTTTTTGGTCCCGGTTTTTGTATGACTTTCCCATTGTTCCATTCCATATTATTGGAGGCCAAATAATTTTTGTCTCGTTCCATCGCTTCCTTCAATTCATTTTCAACGATGCTTTGGGGTACGATCCAATAAGGACTAAAGACGAGGTGACTCATATTACTGCTAAAAACTACCGTTTCAGTCATATTATTCCCTACAAGTACACTCGACTCCAATTCAATTTTGCCATTTCTTTTGAAGATTAGTTTGAAGGCTGGAATATTTATAATGATGTATTCTTCCGCTTTTGTTAATTCTGGAGCAATCCATCGGCAACGTTCCATGTTTACTATAATGGTTTTGATGTATTTATCAATGGGTATGTTCATTCGTCGAATATGAATCGATGTGATTATATAATCTTTTTTATAGCCATTTCTTTTTTTGTAATTCAATATGCCGGCCATTAATTCATCGTCATAAATATTGCTTTTGGAATCCTGTTTCAAATCTCCGATAACGGCTAGGCGCCGTCTGATTTGACCAATGGTTTTCGAGCTGTCGTTTGGTTTATATTCTTTTACTAAAGAATCTGCAACTATAGGATTCCAATCACCGTTTTTTTCTATTTGGCGGTATTTTTTTAAAATATCACGCAGTTTGTAATATTGTCCAAATAGCTGATTTTCATTTTTATTTAATAGTTTGGGATCAATTAATAAAGAGTCCAATAGATTCTCATAAGACAGGTTTTTCCTTGGTAAAAACCACCCAACTTCCCTGATTTTATTAGTATCAATTCCATGAAATACTTTTTTTGCATAAAATACATACATAGATGTTAAGAGGAGTTCTATGTCGGTTTGTGATAAATTATCAGCAGATTCGTCGTTAAAAATACCGTCAATTTTATCTTTGTAGGCTAAGCTGGACTGAATGCCTTCTTCGTCCAATTGGTTTGCTTTAGCGTATAATAAATGGGCAAATTCTATAAGCCCTTTATAGTCATACCAAATAGAATTATAGTTTCGTTTTTTGTATAAAGCACTTACGTCCGATTGATATTTTTTTAAATTGGGGTATTTCTTGAAAAAACTTGCGATGATAGCGCTGTTAATATGGATTAAGGAATTTTTGGATTTAGATTCTTGAAGAGCTTGGACAAGAGAAGTTTTATTAACCGTTATGTTTTTGTTCCTATTACGGTCAACAGAGGCAAGTGAAAAGCCAAATAATATAATTGCAATGGCTAAAACAAAGTTTTTCATGGCATAATTATTTATATAAAGGTAGAAAAAAAATAGCGATTTTTTGTAAAATCGAATGTCAATGCCGTTTCCAGTCAGAGATTTCTTGTTGTAAATCATAGTGATTTCTAGGTTTTGTTTCATTCAAGCTCAAAAAAAATCTTGCGACTGTAATGATTCTCAAAATGATTTTTTTTTCATTTTTTCACTACTAGACCTTTCAGTCTTATATATTTCCTTAATTTTGCCGAAATATTCTGAAAAAGTGGGAAGTAAAAATAAATTAAAAAGGTTCAAGGAAAACGAAACATTTAACAATGTTTTTCAACCAACAAGGGAGGAAGTTGTAGGTGATTTGTTTCCGCTTAAAGGAAAATGGAACTCGGAATTCTTCAAAAATGATAATCCATTGGTGTTGGAATTAGGCTGTGGAAAAGGAGAATATTCAGTAGGTTTAGCCGAAAGGTATCCCAATAAAAACTTTATTGGAATCGACATCAAAGGAGCCCGTTTCTGGCGTGGTGCAAAAACTGCTGTGGATACAGGACTGCATAATGTGGCTTTTATCAGAACCCAGATCGAATTAATCAATCATATTTTTGCCGAAAACGAAGTCGACGAAATTTGGATTACATTCCCGGATCCACAAATCAAATACAAACGCACGAAACATAGAATGACCAATTCGGAGTTTTTGCAGTTGTATAAAAAAATCCTCAAAAAAGACGGTGTTGTAAACTTAAAAACCGACAGTGAATTCATGCATGGTTATACGTTAGGATTATTGCATGGTGAAGGACATGAGGTTTTGTATGCAAACCATAATGTATATGTAAATGAAGGAAGTCCCGAGGAAGTGACTGCTTTTCAAACTTTTTACGAGAAACAATATTTGGAAATTAATAAAGCAATTACGTATATTAGATTCAAAATTAAAGAATAGCACTACATTTAAACTCGAATAGTTTATTTTTTTTGAATGCAAAAACCTTGCGTATGAATTTAATCACATCTTTGCTTTTGGGTTTCGTTACCGCTTTTATTGGAATTACGCCGCCAGGCTTAATCAATATGACAGCAGCCAAAGTGAATCTAAAAGAAGGTAAGAGAAGCGCTTTATGGTTTGTTTTAGGTGCTGTTATTATTATATTTTTCCAAGCCTATCTTGCTATATTGTTTGCCCGTTTTATTGATAAACGTCCTGATGTTTTAATCCTGATGCGTGAGGCAGGATTTGGTATTTTTGTTACTTTGACCATTTATTTTCTTTGGATTGCCAAAAAACCAAAGATTAGAAAAGGGAAAATGAAAAAGTACAGCAGTACAAAACGATTTTTTCTTGGGATGTTGCTCTCAGCACTTAATTTTTTTCCTATTCCTTATTATGTTTTTGTAAGTGTAACTTTGGCGTCCTACAATCTTTTTTCTTTTGATATGACCTCAGTCTTTATTTTTGTGACTGGTGTGGTATTGGGTTCTTCTTTAGTTTTTTATTGTTATATCACTTTCTTCCAAAAAATACAGGACAAAACAGATTACATTATGCGGAATATGAATACTATCATAGGAAGTATAACCGGATTGATATCGTTAATCACTTTAATCAATATCATTAGGTATTATTTGAAGTAGTTTTTAAAGACTAGACATAAAATAAAATACCGTTTTTATCAGATTCAAAACTATGTCAGACGACAATTTTTTCGAAAGAGTCTACGCTATTGCCAGGCAAATTCCATATGGAAAAGTCACTTCCTATGGCGCTATTGCAAAAGCTTTAGGAACTGCGCGCTCTGCCCGAATGGTAGGTTGGGCGATGAATGCTTCCCATAATCTGGAGGATGTTCCGGCACATCGAGTGGTCAACAGAAAAGGGTTGCTTACGGGAAAACTTCATTTTGATGGAACGAATCTCATGCAACAATTATTGGAAAACGAAGGAATAGAAGTTGTGGATAACCAAATTGTGGATTTCGAAAAACATTTTTGGCAGCCAGAAGTTAGGCAGGAATAATTTTTACAATTTTTGAAGTTTACTTTCGTAATTTTTTTTACCCTTCATTTTTATCGTTCTTTTTATGAGCTATTTCGGCTATTCGTATTAAATATTCTTCGATGGTTTCACGCTCTCCAATTGGAATGTTGTCTAGTAAACTATCAAATCCATTAATTAAATTGGTGTATTTCTTAAATGTATCTTTGAGTAATTGGTCGTTTTTTGTTTCCCAATAATTTCCCTCATCAGTAAGATCAAAATTTTCAAAATATTTTTTATTTATATAATCGAAAATATTAATAAGTTGTTTGTGAATTTCAGGGCCTGCAAATTGTGTTTTTACAGATAAATAATTGTCGTCTGGCTCATTTATGGAAACCTTCGAAGGTTCGAAATTATAGAAAGCGCACATTTTTCCGTTGGATAAAAAAGTCAAGCAAACAACTTCGCAATTGGGCGGGCTAAAACAAATTCCGTAAATAGAATCAGTATAAGAATCAACGGTAAAAGCATGACTTGGAAACGTTTCTTCAAAAACATGAAATTTCCATTGGTTTGCCTGTGAGATGTCACTCACCTCTTCAATCATTTTTTTTAAAAGGGTGGGGTTTCTCAGTGCTCCCTTGTAATGAAAACTTAATCCCATATTTTTTTCTTATAAATTTAGATTATAAATTTTGTTTTATCAGGTTTAATGATGCTGTTTTTTAATTAAATTATACGCTTGTTCATAATGTTTTTTAGCCACAAATTACTCGATTTTTATTAATTCCTTTTTGCTCTCTTCAAAAATTCGTGTAAATCCGTTTTTATCTGTGTCATCCGTGTGCTATTTCAAAATTTAGGTGGTTATCAGGATATGCGTATTAAATTATTAAAGATAAAATTAATATCGGTTTCGGCTTGTTCTCTTTTGGATAGACCTGAGGCTTCGGGAGTGGGAGGAAATTATAACTTTAAAAAATCGCCCATAACCGCCCTTAATTTCCACATCAATAAATGCAATACAAAACCTTTATAATAAGAACTTTTCATAGTATCTTTGCAATCTGAAATCAGTTTAAATAAAGATAATATTCTGGCGCTAAAATGCCAATAGAAAACAATAAACTAAAAATGAAATTAGATAGGAAAGATATTCTTAAAGCTTTAGAAACGATTACTATAGCTGGAGAAGGAAAAAACATGGTTGAAAGTGGTGCAATAGCAAACGTAATTACTTTTGGTGATGAGGTTGTAGTTGATTTAGTATTACACACACCGGCAATGCACATTAAAAAGCGTGCTGAAGACGATATCAAAAAAACAATTCTTGAATTAGTGTCTCCGGATGCTAAAATCAAAATCAATAGTAAAGTTGAGGTTCCGGATAAACCAGAAATTAAAGGAAAATCAATCCCAGGAATAAAAAATATTATCGGAGTTGCCTCTGGTAAAGGTGGGGTAGGAAAGTCTACCGTTACTGCAAATCTAGCAGTATCATTGGCTAAAATGGGTTTCTCGGTAGGAATTCTTGACGCTGATATTTACGGACCATCGATGCCAATCATGTTTGACGTAGAAAGTGAAAAACCAATCTCTGTAATGGTGGATGGAAAATCAAAAATGAAACCAGTTGAAAGCTACGAAGTAAAAATTCTTTCTATAGGTTTTTTCACGGCACCAAGTCAAGCGGTAATTTGGAGAGGACCTATGGCTTCCAAAGCATTAAATCAAATGATTTTTGATGCAGACTGGGGAGAATTAGATTTTATGTTGGTTGATTTACCACCGGGAACAGGTGATATTCACCTTTCAATTGTACAATCATTACCTATTACAGGTGTTGTAATTGTAAGCACACCACAAGCAGTAGCTTTGGCCGATGCTAAAAAAGGAGTTTCTATGTTTATGTCTGAAGCAATAAATGTTCCTGTTTTAGGAATTATTGAAAACATGGCCTACTTCACACCGGAAGAATTACCTGAAAATAAATATTATATCTTTGGAAAAGAAGGTGCCAGAAATCTTGCAGAAGATTTAGAGGTTCCATTCCTTGGAGAAGTGCCAATTGTACAATCAATCCGTGAAGCGGGGGATTATGGTCGTCCTGCAGCTATGCAAACAGGTTCAATTATTGAAACTGTTTTCGAAGAAATCACGAGAAATGTTGTGCGAGAAGTAGTAAGCAGAAACGAAAGTTTGCCCGCTACCGAAGCGGTAAAAATTACAACTATGGCAGGTTGTTCAGCAGTAAAAAAATAAATTGAAATTTAGTCTGTTTGGAAAAACAACAACAGCCTAATAATCCAATAATATAATTATGACAACAGAAGAATTAACACTAGAAGTTCAAAAAGCACTCGAGGAAATCAGACCTTTCTTGAACTCTGATGGCGGAGATATTACGCTTATTTCCATCGAGGACGACAAACACGTAAAAGTGCGTCTTGAAGGAGCATGTACCAGTTGCAGTGTAAACCAAATGACATTGAGAGCCGGCGTGGAAACCACCATCAAAAAGTTTGCTCCCCAAATAGAAACTGTTGTAAATATCCTATAAATGATTAGGGCGTGTCCCTTTTAATAAAAAAGGCTACTCGATGGGTAACAGCCTTTTTTATTAAAATGGTCGTTTTTTTTTGAGAGTTATGTGTAGGTGGTAATTTGTGTATTATTAAAATACCTGACAGCCACTGGCTGTCCTCCTCTTAATCTCAAATCTCACGCAATAAATCCGAAAAGATACAATTGATTAACCAACCAATTCCAAATAGTAAAAAATGGATGTATTAATAAAAATTAAAGACAGAGAAGGAGTAGTGCATGAATTACAGGCTCCTACAGATATGGCCATGAACATCATGGAATTATGTAAAGCGTATGAACTTCCTGTAGAGGGAACTTGTGGTGGAATGGCCATGTGTGCTTCTTGTCAATGCTATGTTCTGAATGATGTTGCATTGCCTGAAATGGGCGACGATGAAGAAGCGATGCTCTCTGAAGCGTTCTACGTGAAATCAAACAGTCGTTTGGGCTGTCAAATCCCAATCACCGAAAGCCTCGAAGGATTAGAGCTGGAATTGGCTCCGGAAAATTAATAAAAAAGCGTTTGCCTAGGCAAACGCTTTTTTATTTATAATCTTTTAGATTTGTCGGGCCTTCAAGTACTTCTCTTACAACTTGAAGAATACCATTCTCCTTTGTGTCGATAAACCATTTTATAAGTGTTATCGTTCCATTTACAATTTCAATTCCGGTAATACTTCTAGGATGCACGCAACTTCCGTCGTTGAAGTAAGGTGTCGCGTTCTGACTTGGGTAAGAAAAACTAGGACGGTGTGTATGGCCTACAATGGTAATTTTGCGATTGTTGTTCTCAATCCATTTTTTGATTCGCAGTTCGATTTTTATCCGTTCCACATAATTTTTAGCGGGGCTTGTAGGATCTGATATCCCCCAAATTTGTAACGGTTTCCATAAGATGCGCACCATAAATCTGTTGATTTTCCAGCCTACATAATTCATGAAATCGGCTTGATGACCATGGGTTAAAAATAGTTCCTGCTTGGTCTCCTGATGAACTAAAACGATGGCTTCGTGGCATTGTATACCAGTAAACAAGGGTTCAATTCTGTCGTTTTGTGTGTTTGTATACGTAGTAAGCGTTTTTTCTACATGATCTTTATCTCGAAAAGTCATTTCATGATTACCCCAAATTTTGTGGTATCTATTGGAATCGTGAAATTTCTTTAGCAAAAGATACACGTTTTTGTGTGCTTCGAAAATAGTTTTAAAGAAAATATTCTCCCATAATTCATCCCCGTCACCTAACTCACAATACGCAAAACCATCGTTGTAATATTGGGTCATTGCATGAAAATAGACGTTTCGGTTGCTTGCAAAATCATCAGCAAAACTGTTGTCGCTTCTGTGGCAGTCACTAAAAAGGATAAATTTTGATTGGTCGTCAAAAGGAATTCTTTTGGCTTCTTTGTAAGCTCTTGTTAATCGTTCTTGGGAAGACATTTATTTATTTTAAAAATAAAGATAAAAAAAATAGCCAAGAAAGCTGTTTTTTCCATTGATACTTCCTTTACGGAATTGTTTTTATTTTTGTATGGCTATAGCCGCTTTTGGCAAAATCCGTTTTGCAAATAAAGAATACGCTAATTCCGAAGGGTGCAATCCGTCCTGAGCGACAAGATTGGTATTTGTCAAACCTTCTCTGGTGATATCAGTAATGCTTATAAATTCAATAGTGATATCGCTGCAATATTTTTTTGCGAAAGCGTTATATCCATCAATTTCCATCGAAATCTTCGATTGAATTCCTGATCCTTGACCATAAGGAGTATAGGCATAATCTGGAATAGAAATTACAATGACATTAGCCTTATCTCCTTTTGCAAGAGCAATAGCTTTTGTTACTAATTCAGGAAACTCTTTCTCATATAAAGAAAAAGATCTGTTTTGATATTGATTATTTACCCCAATTAATAACGTGACCAAATCATAATCTGATGCTGGATTTTGTAAATCAATTACCGAGATTAAGTTAGTGGTTGTCCAGCCAGTTTGCGCAATAACTTTTAAAGGATAGGTATTGTTTGGATTTAAATGACTCAGGCTTTTCTTGAGTTGTTCCGGAAATTTGCAGGTTTCACATAAACTTTGTCCAATTGTATAACTGTCCCCAAGAGCTAAATAACTAAAGGTTTGATTTTGTGTTTGTGGGACTGTTATCACTACAGGATTAGTAGTGGTTGCAGGATTTGTAACTATTGGTGCGGAAGTTGTTTTAGGGATTGGACTTTCGCTGCTGCAACTCACGATAAAAAGTAGTAAAAAGAACGCAACTATTATTTTGAATTGATTTTTCATTATTTTGAAATTTGGGATAGGTCATTTCTAAATAATAGTTACGTTTATTGGATGATATTGGTTTTGCGTTTAAGCTAATTCCACATTCATCATTATGGTTTCTTCGATTGCATCCCAAAGTCCGATGCGTTTTTCTAAAGCTAATATCGAAATCTCTTCTACATCTGACCATTTTTGTGCATCAGTTCCACAAAGTTCTGTTATCATTTTCATCGCCATAGGACCATGATCATCAGCGTCTAATTCGATATGTCTTTCGAAATAATAAATTAGCTTGCTCAAATCTTTTTTAGGAAAATTAGTTTGAAAATTTTTCAAAATCTCAGTGAACATACTCGGAATTAAATCCTCTCTTCCAAAGGTAAAAGCAGCAGCTATTTCATGTGATTTTCCTTCTTCGATCACTCTGAAAGTAAAATCTAAAAAGGCTTTGATATTAGGATGTAAGTTGCTTTTTTTAATAGCTACAAATATATTTTTAAGTGAATTTACTTCTAATAAAAATTGTTCAATTCCGGCGGTGTTTGCGCCACAGGCTTTCATAGCTTCAATGTACATTTCATAATGACTTTGACGACGACCATCAATAGTCAAATCTGATTCTTCAGCAAGGACTATTTCGTTTATCAAATATCTGGTTTCCGGATTTTCTGTGGCGAACCAAGGAGTTGTTGTACAAGTTAGTTTGGATTGTAATGCTTTTAATAATGACATAAAGTCCCAAACCGCATACACGTGACTCTCCAGAAAACACTGTAAGTCTTCAATTGTTTTTACTTTTTTGTATAAAGGATGTTGTAACAATAGTTCTTTTTGGGGCTGTATCCTATTGTTGATTGTTTCAATATTCATCGGTGGTATTTTTATGTAAATATAAAAAAGCTTCTTGTTTCCAAGAAGCTTTTTCTATCAATTTTATAAATACTTTAATAGTTGTTTATTACTATTTGAAAGCTGAAATTCCAGTAATGTCCATTCCTGTGATTAGTAAATGAATGTCGTGCGTTCCTTCATACGTGATTACGGATTCCAGATTCATCATGTGACGCATAATGGAATATTCTCCGGTAATTCCCATTCCACCTAGCATTTGTCTGGCTTCGCGAGCAATATGTATTGCCATATCTACATTATTTCTTTTGGCCATAGAGATTTGAGCCGTTGTTGCTCTACCTTCATTTCTTAAAACTCCTAATCTCCAGGTCAATAGTTGTGCTTTGGTGATTTCAGTTATCATTTCTGCTAATTTCTTTTGTTGCAATTGAGTTCCTGCAATAGGTTTGTCAAACTGGATTCTTTCTTTGGCATAACGCAAAGCGGTATCGTAACAGTCCATTGCGGCACCAATAGCACCCCAGGCAATTCCGTAACGTGCTGAATCAAGGCATCCCAGCGGGGCTCCTAATCCAGATTTATTTGGCAATAAATTTTCTTTAGGTACTTTAACATTATCAAAAATCAACTCTCCTGTTGAAGAGGCACGAAGGGACCATTTGTTATGCGTTTCCGGAGTGGTAAAACCGTCCATTCCTCTTTCCACAATTAAACCATGAATCCTTCCTTCTTCATTTTTTGCCCAAACAATAGCAATATCAGCAAATGGTGCATTTGAAATCCACATTTTGGCGCCGTTCAATAGATAATGATCGCCCATGTCTTTAAAGTTTGTAATCATACTTCCTGGATCAGAACCGTAATTGGGTTCCGTTAGTCCAAAGCAACCCATAAACTCACCAGTAGCTAGTTTTGGTAAGTATTTCATGCGTTGTTCTTCGTTTCCGTATTTCCAAATAGGATACATCACTAGAGAAGATTGTACAGATGAGGTAGAACGAACACCAGAATCGCCACGCTCAATTTCCTGCATTATTAAACCATACGAAATTTGGTCTAAACCGGCACCACCATATTCTTCTGGAATATAAGGACCAAAACCACCAATTTCACCCAAACCTTTAATGATTTGTTTTGGGAATTCTGCCTTTTGTGCATATTCTTCTATAATAGGAGAGACTTCACGTTTTACCCATGCACGGGCAGAATCACGTACTAATTTGTGTTCTTCTGTTAGTAAATCGTCTAAATTATAATAATCTGGAGCTTGAAATAAGTCTGGTTTCATGGTTTGGTAATTTTATATGCGACAAATTTACATAAAGAAATATAACAAAAGCATTAACAAATGTTATATTTTTTCATTTTAATTGAAAATGATGAAATTTGCAATCAAATAAGCAGTTTTTCAAAGTGTGATTTTAATGAAAAAATAGCATTGCCTACTAATTTACAATAAAATTGCTAATTGCCGTTTGAAATTTATTTTAAATTAAGGAAGTTGACATATTTGGATAAAATTCAGAATTACATTTTCAGATAAAACGCATTGGTCAATGAAATGTATTCGGGCGTGTAGATATGTCTTGAAGTTTCTATAATTAATTCATCAATAGTAACGATAGCGTTTTCATTTCGGCTAAAAGCCAATAAACTACGTTTGATTTCGGTAATTGGAGTTCCTTTTACACGAGTGATTTTCAAAGGAAATAATTCGTATTCTTTGGCAAGAGCCAAAAAATGTTCTTCTTCTTTAAAAGGAATTATGACAGAAAATATGCCGTTTTCAGAGAGTAGTAAAGCGGCAGCTTCGATTAAATCTTCAAATGGCATCGCATCGGTAAAACGAGCTAAATCGCGCTGTTCATTTTCGGATTTGTAATCTTCAGTATAAAATGGAGGATTCGAAACAATTAAATCATACTCATCTTCTGGTTCTTCTACAAATTCATCCAAGCCGGCATGAAAACAAAATAATCGATCGCTCCAAGGGGAGTTTTCAAAATTGTCTACAGATTGTTCGTACGCTTCTTCGTCGATTTCCAAAGCGTCAATTTGTTGCGCGTTGCTTCTTTGCGCAAGCATTAAAGCGATAACACCTGTTCCGGCTCCAATATCTAAAATACTAAATGGATTGTTTTCAATTGTTGTCCAAGCGCCAAGTAAAACACCGTCGGTCCCAATTTTCATGGCACAACGGTCCTGCTTTACTACAAATTTTTTAAATGAAAACATAATTTAGGATTTAAGGAGATAATGAAAATTCCAAATTCCAACAAAAGGGAGAATTTCAATTTTTGGAATTTCTATTTTGTTGTTTTTGTTATTATTGCAGATAAAATCTTTCTTAATTCTTCGACTTCAAACAGTAAATTTTCTGAATTTTCTTTTAATTCTGGATTTAATTCTTGTAATAACCGAAGCCAATATTTAGATTCTTTAGCTTCTTTTCTGGCTATTTTCAAACGAAATGATAAATCCTTTTCTCCTAGTTTTTCGTTGGCTTCAATGTAATTTGCGCCAACAGAGCCCGAAGATCTTACTAATTGTTTACTATCTTCAATATTTGAAATAGTTTTCGGCAGCTTTTGAACATATATTCTACATTCTCTAGCAAACAAAAAAGTTCGTTCTTCTAAATCGTATGGTTTTTCCATAATAATATCAAATTCCAAAAATAAATAAATTCCAAATTCCAATACTCTAATAAGAAGATAGATTCTTCTAGTTGATTTTGAATTTCAAATTTAGATTAAAATATTCGAATTTCCATTCCTAATATTGGAATTTGGAATTTCAGTATTGGGATTTCCTCTTTGGTTGGAATTTGGAATTTAAAATATTGGAATTTTTCCTAAAGGTACATTTCAATAAGTCCTTCTGGTAAATCCATGATGACTTTTTTGTTTTCTCTGTCAATTTTTACAAGGAAATGGTCGATCATAGGGATAAGGATTTCTACATCACCGTTTAAAACTTCAAAAAGAGGTTGGGCAGTAGTATCATTTATGGATTGAATTTTTCCAACAACACCAAGGCGTTTGTCTTCAACTTCAAAACCAATTACTTCATGGAAGTAAAATTTATTGCCGGTAAGTTTTGGCAACATATTTAAGGGAAGATATATTGCGTTACCTATAATGGCATCGGCATCTTCTTCAGTATTCATATCTTCAAAACGAATTCTAAGAAAATCATTTTTGTGTAGTGAGCTACTTTCAATAAAAAAAGGAACCAAGTGTTTGTTGCATTCAACAAACACTGATTCCAAGTTTTCGTATAACTCAGGTTCGTCCGTATCTAAATAGGCAAGAACTTCCCCTTTGAAACTAAATTTTTTAGCGATTTTACCTAAGTAGAAACAATCTTCTTTACGCATCTTCGCCTTCTAAAATTATGCTTCAGTTGTTTCGTTATTTTCTTCTGCAGCAGGAGCTTCTTCAGCTTCAACTTCAGCAACTTCTTCTTCAACAGCTGGAGTTGCAGCAGCGATAGCGTCAGCTTCTGCTTGAGCAGCTGCAGCTAAACGTTTAGCATTAACATCTTGTTCTGCTTTGAAAGCTTTAGCTTTAGCATCAGCTTGCGCTTTTGTTAAACCTTCTTTTTTAGCATCAACTTTTCCAGATTTTGCTTCTAACCAAGTAGCTAATTTTGCGTCAGCTTGTTCTTGAGTTAAAGCTCCTTTACGGATACCACCGTCAAGGTGATGTTTCAATAAAGCTCCTTTGTAAGAAAGAATTGCTTTTGCAGTATCAGTTGGTTGTGCACCATTGTGCAACCATTTTACTGCACTATCAAGGTTCAAGTCGATAGTTGCTGGGTTTGTATTTGGATTGTAAGTACCGATTTTTTCTAAGTATTTACCATCTCTTTTTGAGCGAGCATCTGCTGCTACAACCCAGTAAAAAGGTTTTCCTTTTTTACCGTGTCTTTGTAATCTAATTTTTACTGACATAATCTTGTGATTAAATTTTGAGGTACTCGACCTCGATTAATTAAGGGTGCAAAGATACATCTTTTATTGATAAATGCTAATCCGAATAGTATTTTAATGATTGGTAATGCGTTAGGATTTATTTGACATGTATTTTTTACTTCTATTTTATATTTTTTAGGTATAATATCATACTTTTGTTTGTTTAAAAGATGCATTTATGAAAAAATATTTTCTTTTTATTGTCGTGATTTTTTCTTTAGTTTCTTGTGAGGAAGATGTTAGGTTTAATAGCCCTTCTTTACAAGGGATGAAAGACAATGTGTTTTGGAGGGCGGTAGAATCTAAAGCAACAATAACTTCGGCTAATGTTTTGTCTATTGAGGCCTACACCAGAGACGAAACACTAACTTTGAAAATTTCGGTACCCACTACTGCAGTTGATCCAGATATCAAAAGTAGTTATATTACTTATTTTTTAGGAACTAGTGAATCTAAAAAAGTGACTTACGCTATTACCGATGCAGCAGGTGTTATAGTTACTTTTTCTACAGGTTTTGGTATAGGAGATGGTCAAATTGTAATCACTGAATATGATACTGTGAATAATACGGTTAGCGGAACGTTTAAATTTAATGCAGAAAATACTGACAATAATCCATTAGCTGGAGCTGTTGTGAATTTTCAGCAAGGTGTTTTTTATAAAGTACCCATAAGGTAATCTGTTCAGTAAATTAAGGTAATGTATAATCTTGAAAATGTTCTGGAAGTTACTTTGAAGTTTTTTTTATATTCTTTTAAAAAAAATAAAAATCATAAATAAGCTAATATATAGTAGATTAGAATAAAATAAGATTACATTTGTTCTATTATTTAAATAAGTACATATGAATATTTTTGTTGGAAGTCTTCCATTCAGTATTGAGGAAGCAGATTTAAGAGAGTCTTTCGAGGCTTACGGAGCAGTTGATTCAGTTAAAATCATCACTGATAAATTTACTGGAAGAAGTAAAGGATTCGGTTTTGTTGAAATGACAAATGATGACGAAGCTCAAAAAGCAATTGATGAATTGAACGGAGCTACTGTTCAAGGACGTGCAATTGTAGTAAACAAATCTGAGCCAAAACCAGAAGGTGAAAGAAGAAGTTTTAACAATAACAGTCGTGGTGGAGATTCACGCGGTGGTTATGGTGGTGGAAACAGCCGTGGTGGAGATAACCGTGGTGGTGGAAACAGAGGAGGATATTAATATTTTTTTCTACAATATAAAAAAAGGTGTCAATTTATTGACACCTTTTTTGTTTGGTAGATATTCTGTAGAAATGCAACGCATTGCATTTCTACAGAATTATATTGTTTTACAAATTTGCAACTAACCAGTCGCCAACTTCACTAGTTTTATACGCTTTTGCATCTTTTCCAGCTAAATCCTCTGTTACAATTCCTTGTTCCAATGATTTGTTTACTACTGCTCTAATCGCTTCTGCTTCTTCTTTTAATCCAAAAGCATCTTCAAACATCATTGCAGCAGATAATACTGTCGCTAATGGATTGGCAATATTTAAACCTGTCGCCTGTGGGTAAGAACCATGAATAGGTTCGTACAATGAAGTATGTTCTCCTACTGATGCTGATGGCATTAATCCCATAGAACCAGAAATTACAGAAGCTTCATCCGTTAATATATCTCCAAATAAGTTTTCGGTAATCAAGACGTCATAAGAATTTGGCCATTGAACTAAACGCATCGCTACGGCATCAACGAATTCATAACTTACCGTTACTTCAGGATATTCTTTTTCCATAGCTTGTACAGTTTCTCTCCATAAACGAGAAGTTTCCAATACGTTTGCTTTATCAACACAACATAATTTTTTTGAACGTGTCATGGCAAGTTCAAAACCTTTTTTAGCTAAACGTTTTACTTCAGCTCTTGTGTACGTACAAGTGTCAAAAGCAGTTTCGCCATCGTCTTTTCTTCCTTTTTCACCAAAATAGATTCCTCCAGTAAGTTCTCTAAGGAAAATTAAGTCAGTTCCTTCAATACGTTCTCTTTTTAAAGGAGAGTTGTCAATCAAAGAAGGGAAAGTAAATGTAGGACGTACATTAGCAAATAAGCCTAATTTTTTGCGCATCAACAATAAACCTTGTTCTGGTCTAACTGGAGCACTTGGGTCATTGTCGTATTTTGGGTGTCCGATAGCTCCGAATAGAACCGCATCAGCAGCCATACAAATTTCATGCGTTTCATCAGGATAAGGAACTCCAACAGCATCAATAGCACAAGCTCCTGTAAGAGCTGGAGTCCAATTGATTTCGTGGTTAAATTTTTTTGCAATAGCATCAGAAACTTTTACGGCTTCATTGATTACTTCTGGTCCAATTCCGTCTCCGGCTAAAAGAGCTATGTTAAATTTCATTAGGTAAGTTTTATATTAATATTGTTTTTTATTTGTTATTGGGCTGTAACCACATTCAACATCTTTTGCGTAGCAATGATTGCGGCAACTGTTTGGTCTGAATCTAATCCTCTTGTTTTAAATTCTTTTCCATGATTAGTCCATGTAATTATGGTTTCGCATAATGCATCAGAGCTGCTTCCTGGAGGAATTCGCACAGCATAGTCAATCAATTTAGGCAATTCCATTTTTTTACTTTTATAAATTTTTGCTAAAGCATTCATAAAAGCATCAAATTGTCCATCACCTTGAGCATGCTCTTCGATTACTTCTCCATCTATTTTTAAACAGATCGTAGTAGAAGGTCGCATTCCTTTGGCATGAACCAATACATAGGATTCCACTACAATTTTCTCTTCATAAGTCTGGCTGTCTAAAACATCAGAAATAATATAAGGTAAGTCTTCTTTGGTAACGGTCTCTTTTTTGTCGCCTAATTCAATAATGCGTTGGGTAACTAATTTTAGATCTTCGGGATTTAATTTCAACCCTAATTCCTGAAGGTTTTTTTCAATATTGGCTTTGCCTGATGTTTTTCCTAATGCATATTTTCGTTTTCTTCCAAAGCGTTCCGGGAGCAAATCATTAAAATATAAATTATTTTTGTTGTCTCCATCGGCATGTATACCTGCTGTTTGGGTGAACACATTGTCTCCAACAATAGGTTTGTTAGCAGGGATTCTATATCCTGTGAAAGTTTCTACCAATTTACTCACAGAATACAATGAAGATTCTTTTACACTGATTTTTATTTCTGGTAAAAAGTCATTGATTACAGCAACGGTGCTTTCAAGCGGTGCATTTCCAGCACGTTCTCCCATTCCGTTTACCGTTACGTGAAGTCCTTGAATGCCTGCTTTTACAGCCTCCATTACATTAGCGATACTTAAATCGTAGTCGTTGTGTGCATGAAAATCAAAATGGGTATTTGGGTAGCGCGCTATGATTTTCGAAATGAATTCAAAAGTTTCAGAAGGGATTAAAACGCCTAAAGTGTCTGGTAATAAGACTCTTTTGATCGGTTGTTTGGTCAAAAAGTCTAAATATTGAAACACATATTCGGGTGAGTTACGCATTCCGTTACTCCAATCTTCAAGATAGACATTGGTTTCAATATTATTTTCTTGAGCTAATGCAATGGCTTGAGCAATTTCGGTGAAATGTTGTTCAGGAGTTTTCTTTAGTTGATGCGTTAAATGGTTGAGGGATCCTTTGGTTAGTAAATTCTGGACTTTAGCTCCAGTCTTTTTCATCCAGTCTATTGAAAGTCCACCGTCAACAAATGTTAAAACTTCGATTCGGTTAGAATACTCTTTCTCATTTGCCCAAGTCATTATGCCTTTTACTCCTTGAAATTCGCCTTCGCTTACGCGTGCCGAAGCAATTTCGATTCTATCAATATTTAATTCTTCCAGCAACAATTGTGCAATGGTTAGTTTTTCTGCAGCAGAAAATGATACTCCCGAGGTTTGTTCACCATCACGGAGCGTCGTATCCATTATTTCAATTTTTCTTTTTGTCATATCGATTAAAATAAGTTGTAACAGTTTAAACTGTTGGTATTATTAAAAAACAAATTGCAAATACTAATTCAGGTATTGGCACTGTTTTATTTTTACTATTTGTAAATGTCTGTATAGAAAGAAATGTTGTTATATTTTCCCTCGTACTTCATTTAATTTCATTGTCATAGAAATTGCTAAAGTTCCAATCCAATTATCGTATTCTTCAATTGCTTTTAATCGCAATTCGTTATTTAAATAACCTTCCTCAACCATTTGTTTTGAGCCAGCTACTTTCGACCAAATTCCCATTTTAGATTTATAATCCGATATTTCTTGATTATAATGTTCATCTGAATTTATTTTTTCAATAGAATGAAATCCTACTTCTTCTAATAAATTAGGTAAGTCATCTGCAATTTCATTGTTCATTCCAGCATCTTGTCTCCATTTCAAAAAGGTTTTGTAAAACTCTTGCATGCTTTCTGGTGGCAACGGATTCCAATTTAGATTGGTATGATTGTAATCAAGAATTGAAATTTGACCATCAGGTTTTAACATTGATTTCATTTTAATCAAAGCCTCTTTTGGATTACTCAACCATTGTAAAGTTCTCGCTGAAACAATTAAATCATATTTTTCGTCTGAATTATATTCGAATAAATCAACTGAGATTAGTTCTAAATTGACAACGGACCGGTACGTTTCTTGACCACTTAAAATAAAATTTTCAGTATTGTCAATTCCGGTAACTTTTCCGTTTTCTCCAACAATATTGGCAATATCTTTCGAGATAGCACCAGTTCCACAACCAACATCCAAAATATTCATTCCGGGCTTCAATATTTGAGTTAGATGTCTGTAGTCATTTGCCAGGCTTCTATTGTCAAATATCTTTGAGGCTTGTTGTCCGTCTCTTTGAATGTGTTTGTTAATTGCCATTATATAAATAAATTGTGTTACTTGGAAATTATTATTTTTTATTTTCCAATATCATCTCAAAATGTTCTACAACCGGGAAAGGGTCATAATAATGGTGAAGTAATTTTTTCCATTCTAAATACTGCTTGGATTCTCTGAAACCAATTGTATGATCTTCGATTTTTTCCCAATCAACAAGCAGGATGTATTTATTTTCCTGTTCAATACATTTTCTTAAACTATGGCCAACATATCCATTTATTGAGCTTATATGTTGTCCTGCAATTTCAAAATCTTTCTCAAACAGTAATTCTTCTCCTTTTTTTACATAAAGAATGGCAACTTCTAAAATCATATCTAATTTTTATTTATAGACCCGACAGGTTTTTTAAAATCTGTCGGGTCTCTTAACTAAATGGGATTTGATTTCTAGTAAGGAAGCTTATTGGCAAACCCAACAATTTCTTCTTTGATGTTTTGTAAATAATCAATATCATCAAAACCGTTAACCATATTGTCTTTTTTGTATCCGGAGATATCAAAAGATTCTTTTTGACCAGTTGCTTTTAGCGTAATGGTTTGTTCCGGAAGATTTATTTCCAATTCTGTTTTTGGATCAGCTTCAATAGCATTGAAGATTGTTTCAGCAAATTCCGGACTAACTTGTACGGGTAAAACACCAATGTTTAAGCAATTTCCTTTGAAGATGTCTGCGAAGAAACTGGAAACAACAGCACGGAATCCGTAATCGTAAACTGCCCAAGCTGCGTGCTCTCTTGAAGAACCCGAACCAAAGTTTTTCCCGCCTACTAATATTTTTCCACTGTAAGTTGCGTCATTCAATACGAAATCTGCTTTTGGAGTATTATCTCCATTGTATCTCCAGTCTCTGAAAAGATTGTCTCCAAAAGCTTCCCGTTTGGTAGCTTTCAAGAAACGCGCTGGGATAATTTGATCGGTATCCACATTTTCTATTGGTAGTGGCACTGCACTACTCGTAAGGATGTTAAATTTATCGTATGCCATTGTGATTTATGATTTTAGATTTAGGATTTTAGATTTCAGATTTTCCCTTTGAAAAATTGAATTTTAAAATCCTAAAACCTTTTTATTTTAATTTTCTTTTGATATTGTTATTGCCATTGAAATTGACATTCAACTAGAATAAATCTCTAGGATCTGTTAGTTTTCCTGTAACTGCTGCTGCAGCGGCCATAATTGGACTTGCCAATAATGTTCTTGAACCAGGACCTTGACGACCTTCGAAGTTTCTGTTTGAAGTACTTACTGCATATTTTCCTGCAGGTACTTTGTCATCATTCATCGCTAAACAAGCGGAACAACCTGGCTGACGCAATACAAAACCAGCTTCAGTAAGAATGTCCAAAAGACCTTCTTCTTTAATCTGAGCTTCTACTACGTGAGAACCTGGAACTAACCAAGCCGTAACATTATCTGCTTTTTTTCTTCCTTTTACAATTGCTGTAAAAGCTCTGAAATCTTCAATTCTACCATTAGTACAGCTTCCAAGGAAAACAAAATCAATTGGTTTACCAATCATTACGTCGTTTTCTTCAAAGCCCATGTAAGCCAAAGATTTTTTATACGTTTCCTCGCCACCTTCTACTTGGTTGGCATTTGGAATATTTTTTGAGATACCAATTCCCATTCCAGGATTCGTACCATAAGTAATCATTGGTTCAATATCTGCAGCATTGATGTTTAATTCTGCATCAAAAATTGCATCAGCATCTGTTTTTAACGTTTTCCAATATTCAACTGCTTTTGTCCAAGCTTCACCTTTTGGAGCGTATAATCTTCCTTCTAAGAAATCAAATGTTTTTTGGTCAGGAGCAATCATACCACCACGAGCACCCATTTCGATACTCAAGTTACAAACGGTCATACGGCCTTCCATAGACATGTTTTCAAAAACATCTCCAGCATATTCTGCAAAATATCCCGTACCTCCAGAAGTAGTTAATTGAGAAATAATATAAAGTGCAACGTCTTTTGGACCAACACCTTTGCTCAATTCACCATTTACGTTGATACGCATTTTCTTTGGTTTCGGTTGCATGATACATTGAGTAGCCATGACCATTTCAACCTCAGAAGTTCCGATACCAAAAGCAATAGCACCAAAAGCACCATGCGTAGAAGTGTGTGAATCTCCACAAACAATAGTTGCACCAGGTAAAGTAATTCCGTTTTCAGGACCTACTACGTGTACGATTCCATTTTTTTGGTGACCTAATCCCCAGTGAGAAATACCATATTCTGCTGCGTTGTCTTCCAATGCTTTTAGTTGATTGGCAGATAAAGCATCAGCAACAGGCAAGTGTTGGTTTATTGTTGGTGTATTGTGATCGGCAGTTGCAAAAGTGCGTTCTGGGTATAAAACCGAAATCCCTCTTTCTTTTAAACCTAAAAAAGCTACAGGACTAGTAACTTCATGGATGAAATGACGGTCAATAAAAAACACATCTGGTCCATCTTCAATTTTACGCACAACATGCGAATCCCATACTTTGTCAAATAATGTAGTACTCATTTTAAATATTTTTTAAGTGTATTTCTTTTTTTACAACCAAATTTTTTACATAAAGTTGTAACAATGGGAACAAATTTAAAAAAAGAAATAAGGTTGTCAATTTTAATATTTCATTATATACGATACCCAAACTGTTTTTACAACACCTTACCTCTTCTGTTATAGGTTTGTAGTTTGAATGTCTTCTTTTTATTTTGATATTAAATTTCTTTTTAAAGCTATTTTTATTTTAAATAGGTCCAATTTGATAATTTGCAAATTTATCGCTATTTTGGTGTAAATGAGGGTTTTTTGATTCAAAAAATATAACAAAACGAATTAAAATAGTAATAATTAACAAAATTAGCCCCGTGTTTTATTTTCTGTAGAGTGCTTTTTTTGTGCTTTTTACATAAGTAAAGCAGTATTTTTTTTGGACTTTTATTTAAATTTGTTTTGGCGAAATACTACGACATCCAAAAAACACACAGTGCGTTTATTTTTCTTTTTAATGAGGCATTATGGAGTGATTTTGTCCTAAAAGATGAAGTAATTCGTAGGGTGATTCTTAACGATTATTTTGAATTTTTTTGTTCTGATTTAGGTGTTATTCTAGCTAAAAAAATCCTAAATTTGAAATTCATTTTTTGTGATTTTAAAGAATTACAAACACTTCAATTCCAGCTATGTACTTAATATTCGATACGGAAACTACAGGATTACCAAAGCGTTGGGGCGCTCCCATTTCAGATACGGATAACTGGCCACGTTGCATTCAGATCGCTTGGCAGCTGCATGACGATATGGGTAAACTCGTCGAGCATCAGGATTATTTGGTAAAGCCCGAAGGTTTTAATATCCCGTATGATGCGGAACGAATTCACGGTATTTCTACAGAATTGGCGGAAGCCGATGGAATCTCCTTGGCAGAAGTTTTAGAAAAATTCAATATCGCTTTAGGCAAAGCCAAATTTATTGTAGGTCAGAATTTAGGTTTTGATATCAATATCATGGGTTGTGAATTTTATAGAATGGGGGTCGAAAGCCAAATGAGTTCCATGCCTATTCTAGATACGTGTACTGAAGTTACCGCTTCCTTATTGCGGTTGCCGGGTGGTCGAGGAGGGAAATTCAAATTACCAACTTTAACCGAATTACACTCTTATCTTTTTAATAAACCCTTCGGTGAAGCGCACAATGCCACTGCCGATGTGGAGGCAACCACGCGTTGTTTCTTGGAATTAATTCGTCGTGATGTTTTCACTAAAGAAGAACTCGATGTTGAAATTGGCTATTTTAAAGATTTTCAAAATAAGAATCCACATGAGATTCAGCTTATAGGATTAAAGCATATCAATCTTAAAGAAGCGTCTGATAAAATTCGCCAGCAGTTTGGAGAAAAACAAGCACCGGCAGTTTCAAGAGAAGAGCTTTCTGAGAATAAAAAGGTACTTGTCGATACGCCTTTCGTGCATTTGCACAATCATACCCAATTTTCAGTGTTGCAATCTACCATAAGTATTGCAGCATTAGTAAAAGCGGCGGCACAACAAAAAATGCCTGCAGTTGCCATGACGGATCATGCAAATTTGATGGGTGCTTTTCATTTTGTTCGCGATATTTTATACCATAATAAAGCCGCTGAAACGAAGAATAAAGTCGCTGTCGCAAATGGGGAAGAACCTACCGAAGTTCCGATGAAGCCGATTGTAGGTTGCGAGTTTTTTGTTTGTGAAGACCATAACAATAAGTCAGTAAAAGACAATGGGTACCAAATAGTGCTTTTGGCGAAGACCAAAAAAGGGTATCATAATTTGGCTAAAATGTCTTCCATCGCTTATACCGAAGGATTTTATTATGTGCCAAGAATCGACAGGAAAGTCATTCAGGAATTCAAAGAAGATATTATTGTTTTGTCTGGAAACTTGTATGGTGAAATCCCAAATAAGATTTTAAATATTGGTGAAAACCAAGCTGAGGAGGCCTTACTTTGGTGGAAAAACGAGTTCAAGGAAGATTTTTATATTGAGGTGATGCGCCACAATCAGGAAGATGAGAATCGGGTGAATGCATCTTTGATTTCATTGGCAAGAAAGCATGATGTCAAGATTATAGCGACGAACAATACCTTTTATATAGACAAGGAAAATTCGAATGCACACGATATTTTACTTTGTGTGCGTGACGGTGAAAAACAAACTACGCCTATAGGTCGTGGTCGTGGGTATCGTTATGGATTGCCCAATCAGGAATACTATTTCAAGTCGGGAGACGAAATGAAACAGCTTTTTGCAAATTTACCGGAAGCGATTTCGAATATTTCTGAGATTGTGGATAAAATTGAAATTTTTGATTTGGCTCGTGAAGTTTTACTTCCAAAATTTGAGATTCCTGTTGAATTTAATAATCCCGAAGATGCAGTTGATGGTGGAGTACGAGGTGAAAATGCGTATTTAAGGCATTTGACTTTTGAAGGAGCTAATCGAAGATATCCTGAAATTACCGAAGAAATTCAGGAACGACTGGATTTTGAATTATTGACGATTTCCAATTCCGGTTATCCGGGATATTTTCTGATTGTACAGGATTTAATTGCCGAGGCAAGAAGTATGGGCGTTTCTGTAGGTCCTGGTCGGGGATCTGCGGCGGGATCTGTGGTGGCGTATTGTTTGAAAATTACCAATATTGACCCGTTAATGTACAACCTGCTTTTTGAGCGTTTCTTGAATCCGGATCGTGTGTCACTACCCGATATTGATATCGATTTTGATGATGAGGGACGAAGCAGCGTAATGGATTATGTGATTCGAAAATACGGTTCGAAACAAGTAGCACAAATTATCACCTATGGTAAAATGGCGACAAAATCAGCCATTCGAGATACCGCCCGTGTTTTGGATTTACCTTTATTCGAAGCCGATAAAATTGCGAAATTGATTCCGGGTATGATGCCGTCCAAGTGGAATTTAGCACGTTTCTTGAATGAAAAAGAAGATGTAATTAAGAAGGCCGTTCGTCCAGAGGAATACGATAAAATAAAAGAATTAATAGGTCTTGCTAATGAAAGCGATTTGGGAGGGGAAACCATTCAGCAAGCTAAAGTTTTAGAAGGAAATCTAAGGAATACTGGGATTCACGCTTGTGGAGTGATTATTACGCCAAGTGATATTACGAATTTTGTTCCTGTGGCTACCGCCAAAGATTCCGATTTGTATGTTACCCAATTTGATAACTCGGTAGTAGAAAGTGCCGGTTTGTTGAAGATGGACTTCTTGGGTTTGAAAACCCTGACTCTGATAAAAGATACCGTAAAATTAGTAAAATACAGAACTGGAATTGACCTCAATCCCGATGAATTCCCAATTGATGATTTGAAGACGTATGAGCTTTTTCAGAGAGGAGAAACGGTAGGGATTTTTCAATATGAGAGTCCCGGAATGCAGAAATATATGAAGGAATTAAAACCGACAGTGTTTCCCGATTTGATTGCCATGAATGCCTTGTATCGTCCGGGACCAATTGCCTATATCCCGAGTTTCGTCAAGCGAAAAAATGGTGAGGAGGAAATTATTTATGACCTTGATGCGTGTGAAGAATTACTAAAAGATACGTACGGAATTACTGTTTACCAAGAACAAGTAATGCTTTTGTCCCAAAAACTGGCGGATTTCTCCAAAGGTGATGCCGACGTTTTGCGTAAAGCGATGGGAAAAAAACAAAAAGATGTTTTGGATAAAATGAAACCCAAATTTATCAATCAGGCTGTCGCCAAAGGTCATGCCGAAGATAAACTGGAGAAAATCTGGAAAGACTGGGAAGCCTTTGCAGAATACGCGTTTAATAAATCGCACTCGACTTGCTATGCTTGGATTGCCTATCAAACAGCTTATTTGAAAGCCAATTATCCAGCAGAATATATGGCGGCTGTGCTTTCGAATAACATGAGCGATATCAAGCAGGTTTCTTTCTTTATGGAAGAATGCAAGCGTATGGGATTGCAGGTTTTAGGGCCCGATGTGAATGAGTCGTTTTATAAATTTACCGTGAATGATAATTATGCGGTGCGTTTTGGAATGGGGGCTGTAAAAGGTGTTGGTTCTGGTGCTGTGGCTACGATTGTTGAGAATAGAAAAGACGGAAGATATAAATCGATTTTTGATTTGACTAAACGTATCGATTTACGTGCAGCGAATAAAAAAGCATTAGAGAATTTGGTTTTGGCTGGAGGTTTTGATTCGTTTTTAGGAACAACGAGAGCACAATATTTTCATGATGATGGTGATGGAATTACCTTTTATGAGAAAGCGATTCGCTATGGATCGAAGTTTCAGGAAAATGAAAATTCGTCGCAAGTGAGTTTGTTTGGCGATACCAGCGAAGTACAAATTGCAGAACCGATTGTGCCTCCTTGTGAGGATTGGAGTACGATGGAAAAACTCGCCAAAGAGAAGGAGGTTGTTGGGATCTACATCTCGGGACATCCGCTCGACGATTACAAATTTGAAATGAAACATTTTTGTAATGCCAAGTTAGAAGCATTAAAGAATATGGAACTTCATGTTAGTAAAAGTCTAACTTTTGGGGGAATTATTAATAATGTACAGCACCGTGTGGCTAAAAATGGAAAAGGTTGGGGCATGTTTACATTAGAAGGGTATGATGAAAGTTATGAGTTTCGAATTTTTGGGGAGGAGTATTTAAAGTTCCGCCATTTCTTTATTCAAAATAATTTCACTTTTATGAAAGTAATGGTGAAAGAAGGCTGGACAGACCGGGATACCGGGAAAAAAGGAGAGCCAAGATTACAATTTGTGGAGGTAAAGCAATTGCAAGATGTGTTAGAAACCTTCGCTAAAAAATTAGTTTTGCTATTAAATATTAAGGATTTAGAAAATGATTTTATCCATAAATTAAGCCATCTTTTTCAAGAGAATAAAGGAGATAATACGGTGTCTTTTGAAATTATGGAATTGGAAAAAACGAAACGACTCGTTGCTGTTGCTCCTGTTGAAATAGAAAATGAAGAGGTAGCTTTTAACGATGAAAATGAAGATTTTGAAATGGAAGCTCTCGAAATTCCAGAGACAAATTCCGAAGCTAAAGTAGAAGAAGTCGAAGAAATTAAGGTTGTGACCAAGTTAACGATGCCGAGCAGAAAATTGAAAATTAAAATCTCAAATGAATTGCTGTTGGAGTTAGAGAAAATGCAGATTAACTTTAAGTTGAATTAAGATTTAAAGCAATTAATGATTCAATTGATATGAATTTATTTATGTCAGTACGTTCGTTTTTAGTATAACAATTTTTCGATTCTTTGGAAAGATTTGAATTAATAACAACTCAAACAGATGTTTGATATGTTGTTGTTTAAAGTGGCTATCACTAAACATTATGGGAATTCTACTAAAGTTATCATGAAGAATTAGGCTATAAAAAATAATTGAGATGATGAAGATAAAGATTCTGTAATTCCATATCGAAACAGAAAATTTTATGAGAAATTAACAAAAGTTATATATTTTTATGTAATTTTGCATCAATAATACCAGCCACGCTTCCCATTTGAACAGCGCACCCGGGCTGGTTTTCGATTTTATAAACTTGTTATATGAAATATAATAAACTGCCAGTTGCTATTCCTGACCAGATTGAAATGCTTAAAAAACGAGGATTGATTTTTAATAATGAGAGTAAGGCAGCGCATTATTTGTCTAATATAAGTTATTATAGGTTAAGAACCCGTTGGGTGTAATTATTTGAAGTAAAATAAACGGATTAGATATTGGTCAAGATACTGAATTTCAGTATCTTGATGTCGCCAAACAAACCAATATCTATGTCAAATATAGTGAA